>NZ_JBNXUO010000026.1:0-70683 GCF_050563535.1 Falsiroseomonas sp. CW058 | reverse complement strand
CCGCCCCCCCCCCCCGCCCCCCCCCCGCCCGCCCGCCCCCCCCCCCCCCCCCCCCCCCCCCCCCCCCCCCCCCCCCCCCCCCCCGGGGGGGGGGGGGGGGGCGGCCCGGGCCCCCCCCCCCCCCCCCCCCCCCCGCCGACGCCGAACGGCGCGCCCGCCGCCGCGGCCGGCGCGGGTGCGCGCTCCGCCTCGCCCGGGCGCATCCAGGCGAAGGCGCCGAGCCCCGCGAGGGCGAGCAGCGCGGCGCCGAGGGCGAGCCGGCGGCGGGTCACGCCCGCGCCCCCGCCAGCGTCTCCAGCGCGCCGCGCAGCGCCGCCATCTCGGCGGGGTCCAGCGCGTAGAGGCCGAAGATGCGGGCCATGAACAGCCCGTCGGTCGCGCACATCACCGCCTGGCCGAAGCCCGGCGGCAGCCCGTCCGCCGCCAGCGCCGCGCGCATCCGCGCGAAGACGGCGCGCACGGGGTCGAGCAGGGCGGGGTCGTGGTGGAAAGCGGCGAGGAACACCGCCGCGGCGCGGTCATGGTGGCGGCAGGCGTCCTCCTGGCAGGCCCAGGCGAGCATCGCGCGGGCGACGCGGCCGGTGCCTTCCGGCACGGCGGCGACCGTCGCCTCGAACTCGCGCCCGATCGCCTCCGCCAGGCGGTTCAGCATGGCGGCCAGCAGGGCTTCCTTGGAGGCGAAATGATAGAGCAGCCCGCCCTTGGAGACACCGGCATCCCGCGCCGCGGCGCCCAGCGTCAGGGCAGGGACGCCGCGCGCCTGCACGATCGCCTCGGCGGCGTCGAGGATGCGGGTGCGGGCATCGGCGGGCGGGGCGGGACCATCGGCCATGGGCATGAACTATACCGGCCGGACGGTTCGTCAAGGGCGGAATATCCGCTCCCGCCCCATCCCGGGGCCGCCGCATCAGCCCGACGCCGTGATCCAGGCCGGCGGCGCGGGCAGCGGGCGGGAGGCGAGGGGGATGGAGAGGTCGAAGGAACTCCTCTCCCGCCCCGGCGGCACTGCGCCGTTGCCGTGGCCCAGCGCGTAATCCTCGTAGAGCCGGATGAAGTCCCCCGCCGGCATGCCGGTGGCGACCACCAGCGGATGCGCCAGCAGCGCATCGCGCCAGCGGCGCACGCGGGCATGGTCCGGCGTCTCCGGCAGGCGGAAGCCGCGGTAATGCTCGTCCAGGCAGTATCGCTGGAAGAAGGGCGCGACGGAGAGGTCGGCCATGCCGAAGGCGTCCCACAGGAAGGTGCCGTCCGGGGAATGGCGCATCAGGAAGGCGTCGAGCCAGCGCCAGCCCGCCAGCGCGCGCGCCGTCAGCTCCGCATGGCGGGCGGGGTCCTGGTTCATCAGCAGCCCGTACATGGCCGGCACGAAGTCCTGGTTCACCCGGTCGATCAGGATGCGGGACTGCGCGCGGCGGAAGGCGTCCTCGGGCAGCAGGCGTGGCTGCGGGAAGACCTCGTCGAGGTATTCGTTGATGACGCTCGATTCGTTCAGCACGCGCCCCGCATGGCGGATGACCGGCACCTGGCCCAGCGGGTTCATCGCCAGGAACCAGTCGGGCCGGGGGCGGGTGATGTCGATCTCGGTCAGGGTGAAGGGCACGCCCTTCAGCGCCAGCACCATGCGGGTGCGCTGCGCGAAGGGGCAGACGGCGATGGAAAAGACCTCGACCATGGGCATGGCCTCATACCGACCGGCGATGATGGCGATCCGATGGCGCCCGGCGTTCTTGGCGCCGGGCGAGCCGCCGAATGGCGGCCGCGGCGCGTGCCGCGGAGCCAAGGGCCGCGGATGCGGCCCGCCCGGCGCCTGAGGGGCGGGAATGCGTCAGCATTCACGCCGGCCGATATCAGGCGGGGATGGGCACGCGGCCCGCCAGCGGGTCGAGCAGGCTTTCGATCCGGGCCGATTCCTCCCAGGCCAGCCCCACCGTCACCACGGTGACGCGGGAGCGGAACTGCGGCGGGATGCGGACGAAGTCCTTCTTCGTCGTCACCGGCAGGGCGCGCAGCGCCTCGGCCTGCGCCAGCAGGTCCTTCAGGTCCCCCTCGTCATAGGGGTAGTGGTCGGCGAAGGATTCCCGCCCCGCCAGCACCGCGCCGGCTTCCTGGAGCGTGGCGAAGAACTTGCGCGGGCTGGCGATGCCGCAGAAGGCGAAGACCGGCTGGCCCGCCAGCATCGCCGCTTCCGGCCCGGGGACGAGCCGCGCGCGCAGCACGGGAAGCGAGGGGGGAAGCTGGTCCAGCACGCCGCATTCGTCGGCGCCGATCAGCACCGCCGCCTGGCAGCGCGCGGCGGCCGCGGCCACCGGTTCGCGCAGGGGGCCGGCGGGGATGATGCGGCCGTTGCCGAAGCCGAAGCCGCCATCGACCACCAGCAGCGACAGGTCCTTCGCCAGCGTCGGGTTCTGCAGCCCGTCATCCATCACGATGGCCTGCGCGCCGCCCGCCACCGCGGCCCTCGCCCCCGCGCCGCGGTCGGCGGAAATCCAGGTCGGCCGGATCTCGGCCAGCAGCAGCGCCTCGTCGCCGACGGCCGTGCTGTCATGCGTCGCGGGGTCGACGCGCAGCGGGCCGCGGGCTGTGCCGCCATAGCCGCGCAGCAGGAAATGCGAGGCGACGCCGCGGTCGGCCAGGCGCCGGCCGAGATCGGCGGCCACCGTGGTCTTGCCCGCGCCGCCCGCGGTGGCGTTGCCGCAGCAGATCACCGGCACCGGCGCCTGCCAGCCCGGGCGGGCCATGCGCCGCGCGGTCGCGGCGGCGTAGAGGGCCGAGAAGGGGGAGAGCAGCAGGGGCGCAAGACCCCCCGTGCCGCCCACCCAGAAACCGGGTGCTCGCATCGGACCTCGGACAGTCGTTCAGACAGTTGTTGACCCAGACAAGCCCGGCGGACACGGCTGGAATTCCACCGCCCCGCCCGGTCCCGGCAGCAGATCGAGCAGCGCCGCCGCCACCGCGTCCGGCAGGCCGGCATGGGTGTCGGCGACCGCGGCGGCGGCATCGGCCAGGGCGCGCGCGCGGCCGGGGCTGGATAGCACGTCGGCCGCCACGCGCGCCAGCGCGCCGCCATCCGGCACGGGCAGCGCCCCGCCCGCCGCCAGCAGCCGCGCCACCGCCTCCTCGAAATTCTGCGTGAAGGGGCCGAGCAGGATGGGGCAGCGCAGCCGTGCCGGCTCCAGCGGGTTCTGCCCGCCATGCGGCACCAGCGACCCGCCGACCAGCGCGACCGTCGCCAGCCGGTAGAACAGGCCAAGCTCCCCAATCGTGTCCGCGACATAGACCGCCACATCCGGCCCCGGCGCGCCGCCCGCGCGCCGCCGCGCGACGGCCAGCCCCGCCGCCGCGGCCTCCTCCGCGACGGCGGGGCCGCGTTCAGGGTGGCGGGGGACCAGCACGGTCAGCAGGTCCGGCCGGTCCCGCGCCAGGTCCCGGTGCGCGGCGACCGCCAGCGCCTCCTCCCCCGGATGGGTGGAGGCGGCGAGGAAGACCGGGCGGGTGCCGACCGCCTCCCGCAGCCGCGCCAACGCGGCGGGGTCCGCGGCCAGCGGCGGCGCCGCGGCCTTCAGGTCGCCCCAGCAGCGCGCCCCGGCGGCGCCGAGCGCGGCGAGCCTGTCCCGGTCGCCCTCGGACCGCGCCAGCACCAGCCCGAAGGCGGACAGCGCGGCCCGCGCCAGCGCCGGCGCGCGGGCCCAGCGCGCGGCGCTGCGCGGGCTCATCCGCGCATTGACCAGCGCCATCGGGATGCCGCGCGCCCGCGCCGCGGCCAGCAGGTTGGGCCAGAGCTCGCTCTCGACGAAGGCGCCCGCATCGGGGCGCCAGCCATCGAGGAAGCGCGCCGCCCAGCCCGGCACGTCGAGTGGGACGAAGCGGTGCTGCACCGCGGGGGCGAGCGCCGCCGGCAGCCGCCCCGCCAGCATCGCGGCGGAGGTGGCGGTGCCGGTGGTGACCAGGAAGCGCAGCGCCGGGTCGCGCCGCGCCATCGCCTCGACCACCGGCAGGGCGGAGACGGTTTCCCCCACGCTCGCGGCATGCAGCCAGAACAGCCGCCCCGGCGGGCGTTCCGCGCCGAGGCCGCGGCGTTCGCCGAGCCGGCCGGGCACCTCCTTCCCCCGCCGGGCGCGCCAGGCCAGGTGGAAGGGCAGCAGCGGCGCGAGCGCGGCGGCCGCCAGGCGCCAGGCGAAGGGGCCGACCATCATCCGCCGTTCGCCGGCACAATGCCGAGCGCCGCATCCGCCGCATCCGTCGCCGCCGTGATGCCGGCGGCGATGGCCGGCAGCGCCGCATCCGCCCCGTCGCGCGGCACGGCGACGGGTGCGCCGCACACCAGCACGGCGCGGCCGAAGGGCAGGGGCAGCATCATCCTATCCCAGCTCGGCAGGATGCGGTGGCGGGTGGAGGCGGCGCCGAGCGGCACCACCACCGCGCCCGACATGGCCGCCAACTGCGCCACCCCCGCCGCCGCCCGCCGCCGCGGCCCGCGCGGGCCGTCGGGGGTGATCAGCACCGGGTCCCCCTCGCGCAGGGCGCGCAGCATCTCGATCATCGCCGGCGCGCCGCCGCGGCGGGACGACCCGTAGATCATCCGCGCGCCGAAGCGGTGCATCACGTTGCCGATGAAGCGCCCGTCCCGGTGCCGGCTGACCAGGACGCGGGGCGTCAGGGCGCTTGCCCGGGCGGTGCGCGCCGCCGCCAGGTCGCGCAGCGGCGGGACCAGCGGCAGGCGTTCGTGCCAGAAGGCGACGATCAGCGGCCGCCCGGCCTCCAGTTCCCGCACGGCCGCATCCGTCCCCTCGCCCCCGAGGGTCCAGCGCGTGGTGCGGATGACGAAGGCGAGGTAGCCGCCGAGCAGCCGCGCCAGCCCGGCCTGGACCGCCGGATGGCGGATCAGCCTGCGCATCTCGTTCCGGAAAGGCGGGCGGGGGCCATCGGCGCCCCGTTAGCACGCCCCAACCGGCCGGCAAAACGGCACCCCGGCCGGGGGCCCCATGCGGGCCGCCGGATGGCGGCCGCCATCGAGCCGCCGGCAAGGCCGCTTGGCATCAGCCCGCCGCGCCGTCCCGGTCCGCGACGCCCACCAGGCTGTCCCGGAAGCGCCGCGCGCAGGCCGCCCAGGAGAAGCGCGCGGCATGCGCCCGGCAGGCGGCGCGGTCCGCCGACAGCGCCCGCAGGCAGGCGGCGCGCAGGTCCTCCCCCAGCGCACCCACCGGCGCATCGCCCAGGATGTCGCGCGGCCCCGGCACGGGATGCGCCGCCACCGGCGTCCCGCAGGCCAGCGCCTCCAGCACCACCAGCCCGAAGGTGTCGGTGCGGGATGGGAACACCAGCGCATCCGCCGCCGCGTAGCAGCGCGCCAGCGCCGCCCCGCCGCGCCAGCCGGTGAAATGGGCTGCCGGGAAGCGCCGCATCAGCGCCGCGCGCTGCGGCCCGTCGCCCACCACGACCTTGCTGCCCGGCAGGTCGAGCGCGAGGAAGGATTCGATGTTCTTCTCCACCGCCACGCGCCCGACATGGAGGAAGACCGGCCGCGGCAGCGCCTCCCATGCCTCGGCCGGGCCGCGGCCTGCGGCATCGGGGTGGAACAGGTCGAGGTCGACCCCGCGTGACCAGGGCAGCACCCGCCCGAAGCCGCGCTCCGCCAGTTCCCCCGCCAGCGAAGGCGTGGCGCAGAAGGTGCCGGCGCCTGCCGCGTGGAAGCGCCGCAGCAGCGCCCAGGACCAGGCGCGCGGGATGCCGGTGCGGGCGTGCAGGTAGTCCGGGAAGCGGGTGTGGAAGCTGGTGGTGAAGGGCCATCCCCGCCGCCGGCACAACGCCCGCATCGCCCAGCCCAGCGGGCCTTCCGTGGCGATGTGCACCGCCTCCGGACGGAAGGCGTCGGCCAGCCGCGCCAGGCGCCGGCGCGGGGCGAGGGCGAGCCTGATCTCGGCATAGCCGGGCATCGGCAGCGTCGCGAAGCGGTCGGGGCCGATCACCTCCACCACGTCGCCGGCACGACGCAGCTCGTCGGCCACCGCGGCCAGGGTGCGGACCACGCCATTGACCTGCGGCACCCAGGCATCGCTGACGACAAGGATGCGCCAGGGCGCCGCCGGCGCCGTCGGGGCGACCCCGCCCAGGCCCCAGGGCGCGCCGTCCGCGGGCATCGGCGTCAGGCGGCCTGCGGCAGGGCCGGGGCGGCGCCCGGGAACATCGACAGCCGGCTCTCCCGCGCCCAGTCCAGCAGCTCGAACCGGCCATCGGCATGCTCGACCAGCGCGGTGCAGCTCTCCACCCAGTCGCCGTCGTTCATGTAGAGCACGCCCTGCACCTGCCGCATCTCGGCATGGTGGATGTGGCCGCAGACCACGCCATCCAGCCCGCGCCGCCGCGCTTCCTGCGCCAGCGCGACCTCGAACCTGTCGATCGCCTTCACCGCGCCCTTCACCTGGCGCTTCAGCCATTGCGACAGCGACCAGTAGGGGTAGCCGAGCCGCCGGCGCGCCGCGTTGAACCAGCGGTTCAGCACCAGCGCCAGGTCATAGGCCCCGTCGCCGAGATGGGCGAGCAGCGGCGCGTAGCGCACCACGCTGTCGAACTGGTCGCCGTGGATCACCAGGAAGCGCCGGCCGTCGGCGGCGGTGTGCACCGCCTCGTTCTGCAGCCGCACGCCGGCGATCTCCATCCCCAGCCAGTCGCGCAGCATCTCGTCGTGGTTGCCGGGGATGTAGGTCACCTCCGTCCCCGCGCGCGCCTTGGCGAGGAGGAGGCGCACCACCTCGTCATGCGCCGCGTCCCAGAACCAGGACTTCCGCAGTCGCCAGCCATCCACGATGTCGCCCACCAGGAACAGCCGGTCGCAGTCGGTGCGGGTCAGGAAGTCGACCAGGAAGTCGGTGCGGCTGCCGCGGGTGCCGAGGTGCAGGTCCGACAGGAACACCGTCCGGTAGCGCCGCCTCGTCGCGTTCATGTCCATGAGGCGGCGCATCCCGGCTGCTGTTCGCAGCGGCAACGCGGCGATGCCGCGGCCGTTGCGTGGGCGGGCTGTAGCCGCCCCGCGCGCCGCGCGGCGTGAATCCTGGGTGACGGATGCGCGCCGTCAGATCTTCCCGCCGTCCACCACGAAATGCTGCGACGTCACCATCCGGCTGTCGTCGGCCGCCAGCCACAGCGTCATCCGCGCGATGTCCTCCGGCATCACCTTGCGGTGGATGGACTGCGCGGCGAGATGCGCGGCCACGCCCTCCGGCGTCGCCCAGAGCTGTTCCTGCCGGTCGGTGAAGACCCAGCCGGGCACCACCTCGTTGCAGCGGATGCCATCCCCGCCGAGGTCGCGCGCAAGGCCGCGCGTCAGCCCCCGCACCGCGGATTTCGCGGCGGTGTAGGCAGGCATGCCCCCCTGGCCGGACATCCAGCTGACGCTGCCCATGTTGATGATGGAGCCCTGCCCCGCGCGGCGCATCCCCGGCGCGACCGCCTGGGCGCAGAAGAACTGGTGGCGCAGGTTGGTGGCCATCCGTTCGTCCCAGTATTCGGGCTCCACCGTCTCCAGCCCGTGGCGGTCGTCGCGCGCGGCGTTGTTGACGAGGACGAGGAAGTCGCCGCATCGCCGCGCGCCCTCGGCGATGGCGGCGCGGAGTGCGGCGATGTCGCGCAGGTCGCATTGGAAGAACAGCGCGCCGGTGGCCTCCGCCACCTTGCGGCCATTGGCGTCGTCGAAGTCGAGGAAGGCGGTGCGCGATCCCTGGGCGCGGAACTGGCGCACCAGCTCCGCGCCGATGCCGGAAGCGCCGCCGGTGATCAGCACAGGACGGTCGCGCAGGCTGGGATAGGTGGCGAACTGGCCGTCTGGCATGGCGTGGTCCCTGCGGTGTCGGGGGGCGAACGCGGCGCGCGCGGGGCTGTTCCTCAGCCCGGCGGCAGCAGCGGCTGCGGGTCGAGCCAGGTCTGGTACCAGGAGAGCGAGAAGTGCAGGTGCGGCCCGGTGACGCGCCCCGTCGCACCCATCCGCGCCACCACCTGCCCGCGCGCCACCACCTCGCCCTCCGCCACCAGCCGTTCCGACAGATGCGCGTAGAGCGTGTTCACCCCGTGCCCGTGGTCGATCACCAGCAGGTGGCCGAAGAAGAAGAACTCGCCCGACAGGGTGACATGCCCGCCCAGCGCGGCGGAGACCGGCGTGCCGACCGGGCCCGCGATGTCGAAGCCGTAATGCGGCTGGCGCGGCTGGCCGTTCAGCACGCGCTGGCTGCCGAAGACGCCGCTGACCCGCCCGCGCGCCGGCCAGGCCAGGGGGGCGGCGAAGTCGGTGCGCGCGCTGTCCTTCGCCCGCGCGGCGCCCAGCCGCTCGCGCTCCGCCATGATGCGGCGAAGCGCGGTGTCGTCCGGCGTCACCTGCGCGGGGGGCAGGCCGTTGATGTTCTGCACGTCCCAGGCCCGGCGCCGCACCGCCAGCGCGCGCGTCTCCGCGCGGCCGTCGGGATGGGTGACGGCGAGGGTCGCCGTCTCGTCCTCGTCGCGGCCGAAGCCGAAGGCGAACAGCCCCTCGGGGCTGACGCGCACCGCCCGCCCGTCGAGGGCGAGCCGCGTCCCCGGCGCCGCGCGCCCGACCAGCAGCGCGCCCTGCGCCGGCTCGCCCCGCCAGGTGACGGCGGCGGCGGGGCGGGCCAGCAGCAGCGCCGGGGCGGCGAGGAGGTGGCGGCGGGCGATCACAGCAGCGATCCCTGTGCGGTGCGCGCGGGCTTCGGCAGGCGCGGGCGCCTCGGCGCCTCGCCCTCGGCGGTCGCGCCCACCGTGCCGTCGGCGAAGGCGATGGACAGCCGCGCGCCCGGCGCGACATCCGCCGCGCGGGTCAGCGGCTCGCCCTCCGCATCGCGAACCAGGGCGAAGCCCCGCGCCAGCACGGACTGGTAGGACACCGATTCCAGCCGCGCCGAGAGCCCTTCCAGCTGCGTCCGCCGCTGGCGCAGCAGCGCCTCCACCGGGGCGGCGGAGAAGGCCTGCAGCGCGCGGCTGCCGCGCCCGCGCTGGGCGATGCGCGCGAAGGCCGCGGCGCGCCGCGCATCGAGCAGGTCGAGCGCGGCGCGGCGCGCGGCGATGCCGGCGCGCGGATGCGGCAGCACGAGCGGCGCGAGTGCATCGCGCTTGCGGCGCGCCAGCGCCAGCAGCGCGCCGGGCAGCGCCTCCCCCGCCTCGTCCAGCCGCCGGCGCCATTCGCCGACCTGCGCCGGGATGTCGGGCAGCCGGCGCTCGATGCGGAGCAGCGCCGTCTCGGCCGTGCGCAGCAGGCGGGTGGCGGCGCCGCGCAGCCGCGCATCGGTCTGCGACAGCGCTGCCAGCAATTCGGCCCGCGCGGGCACCGCAAGCTCCGCCGCCGCCGTCGGCGTCGGCGCGCGGCGGTCGGAGGCGAAGTCGATCAGCGTCGTGTCCGTCTCGTGCCCGACCGCGCTGATCAGCGGGATCGGGCACAGCGCCGCGGCGCGCACCACCACCTCCTCGTTGAAGGCCATCAGGTCCTCGAGGCTGCCGCCCCCGCGCGCGACGATGACCACATCCGGCCGCGGCACCGGACCGCCGGCGGGAAGCCGGCCGAACCCCTCGATCGCGGCGGCGATCCGTTCCGCCGCGCCCGCGCCCTGCACGGGGACGGGCCACAGGATGATCCGGCGCGGGAAGCGCCGCCCGATGGTGGTGCGGATGTCCTGGATCACCGCGCCGGCCTCGCTGGTCACCACGCCGACGACCAGCGGCAGCACCGGCAGGGGGCGCTTGCGCGCCTCCTCGAACAGGCCCTCGGCCAGCAGCTTCCGCCGCAGCGTCTCGATGCGGGCGAGCAGCGCGCCCTCGCCCGCGAATTCCAGCCGGTCGATGACGAGCTGGTATTTCGACCGGTCGGCATAGGTGGTGATCTTCCCAGTGGCGATTACCTCCACCCCGTTCTCCGGCTGGACGGACAGCCGCGGGACGGAGGTGCGCCAGACCACCGATTCCAGCTTCGCGTTCTCGTCCTTCAGCGACAAGTAGATGTGGCCGGAGGGGTAGCGCTTGCATTCCGTGATCTCGCCGCGCACCCGCACGCGCCCGAAGGCGCCTTCGAGCGTGCGGCGCACCGCGCCGGCGATCTCGGAGACCGCGAATTCCGGGACGTTGGAGGTGCCGGCCGGGCCCGGGGGCGTGCTGTCCATGCCCCGAACCTATGCTAAGCGGCGCCCGCGCGGAACAGCACGCGCGGGTGGTGGCGAAGGGCAGGGCAATGCGCGTTCTCGTGGTGGGCGGCGGCGGGCGGGAACATGCGCTGTGCTGGAAGATCGCGGCCTCCCCCCTGCTGGCGAAGCTGTGGTGCGCGCCGGGCAATCCCGGCATCGCGGAAGTGGCGGACTGCGTGCCGATCGGGGCGGAGGACGTCCCCGCCCTCGTCGCCTTCGCGCGGGAGAGGCAGGTGGACCTCGTCGTCTGCGGGCCGGAGGCGCCGCTGACGCTCGGCCTGGCCGATGCCTGCGCGGCGGCCGGCCTGCGCTGCTTCGGGCCGGGGCGGGAGGCGGCGCGCCTCGAAGGCTCCAAGGCCTTCTGCAAGCAGGTGGCCGATGCGGCCGGCGTGCCCACCGCCGCATGGGCGCGCTTCGACGATGCGGGGGCGGCGCGCGCGCATCTGCGCCGACACGGCGCGCCGGTGGTGGTGAAAGCCGATGGCCTGGCCGCGGGCAAGGGCGTGGTCGTCGCCGCGACGCTGGAGGAGGCGGAGGCGGCGGTGGCCGACATCATGGAATCCCGCATCCACGGCGAGGCGGGCGCGAGCCTGGTGATCGAGGACTGCCTGGTGGGGGAGGAGGTGTCCTTCTTCGCGCTGTGCGACGGCACCACCGCCCTGCCGCTCGGCGCCGCGCAGGACCACAAGCGGGTGGGGGCGGGCGACACCGGCCCGAACACCGGCGGCATGGGCGCCTATTCCCCCCCGCCCGCCTTCACGCCCGCCATGCAGGACCGCGTGATGGCCGAGATCATCCGCCCGACCCTGGCCGAGATGGCGCGCCGCGGCACGCCCTTCCGCGGCGTGCTCTTCGCCGGGCTGATGCTGACCGCGGCGGGGCCGAAGCTCATCGAGTTCAACGTCCGCTTCGGCGACCCGGAATGCCAGGCGCTGATGCTGCGGCTGGAAGGCGACCTGCTGCCCGTGCTGGCCGCCGCCTGCGACGGCACGCTCGGCACCGCCACGCTGCGCTGGGGCGGGGCGCACAGCCTCGTCGTCATCATGGCGGCGGAAGGCTATCCCGGCACGCCGCGGCGGGGGACGGAGATCCGCGGGCTCGACCGCGCCGCGGCGGTCCCCGGCGCGCGGCTGTTCCATGCCGGCACCGCCCGGCGGGAAGACGGCGCGGTGGTCGCGCAGGGCGGGCGCGTGCTGGCGGTGGGCGGCACCGGGCCGACGCTGGGGGCCGCGCGCGACGCCGCCTATGCCGCCGTCGACGCGATCGACTGGCCGGGCGGTTTCTGCCGGCGCGACATCGGCTGGCGCGCCCTGCCGCCCGCCGCGCGCTGAGGCGCCGGCCCTACGCTCCCACCACGACGAAGGGCGCCCAGTCCGAGGGATGCAGGTGGCGGCCATCAGCGGTCAGCATCCGCAGCATCGCCTGCCGCAGCGCCTCCGCCCGCCGCGCGCCGGGGGCGGATTTTTGCGCCGCGATGAAGGCCGTGGTCAGCGCCACCGTCGCCTCGCTCGACACCGTCCAGTGGCTGACCAGCAGCGACCGCGCCCCGGCCTGGAGGAAGGCGCGCGCCAGGCCCGACAGCCCCTCGGCATAGGGGCCGCCATCCGGCGCTGCGGTGTTGCAGGCCGACAGCATCACCAGCTCCGCATCCAGCTCCAGCGTCGCGACGTCGGACGCGGTGAGCAGCCCGTCCATCGGCGCGTCGTCGTCATCGGCGGTCAGCACGATGGCCGGCTCCGCAAGCCCCGGCAGCTCGCCGGCCATCAGCGCATGGGTCGAGAAGGAGATGACGCGGAAGCGCCGGGGCTCCGCCTGCATCACCCCGCGTTCCGTCGCGGCGTCCCGCAGCACCAGCCGGCTGTCACCCTCGCCCAGCAGGCCGGCGATGCGGCGCACTTCGTCGGCCGTGTCCGCCAGCCGGTCCAGCGCCGCGAGCTGGCGGCGCAGCCCCGCGGGCGGCCCGCGGCGCGCCATGCGGGCATCATCGGCGAAGCGGTCGAAGACCGGGTCCGCCACGCCCAGGAAGGCGAGCGGCGCCTGCGAGCCGCGCTCCGCTGCCGCCCGCGCCGCCACCGCCGCGGCGACCGAGGGCGCGACGGTGACCGCCAGCCGCTGCACCAGCCAGCGCCCCTCGCGGTCGGCCAGCAGGTGCGGCGGCAGCTGCTGCAGCGCGCCGTCGGGGACCAGGATGACATGGCGCGGCGCCTCCGGCCCGTCGACCACCGGCGCGAACAGCGCCGCGTGCAGCGCGCGCGCCGCCGCCCCGTCGAAGGGCGCGAGCTGGAGCCCGCGGTCGAGCCGGCCCAGGTCCAGCCCCTCGCGCAGGCGCCGCACCAGCTCCGCCATCTCCGCCTGGCGCATCGGCAGCCGCAGCGCCCGCACCGCCCCGCGGCGCACCAGCCAGAGCAGCAGCCCGTCCTCCGTGACCAGGGGGGCGAGCAGCGCCTCGTCCTCCCCGAGGATCGCCTGCACATCCGCCAGCGCCGCGGGGCGCGGGGCAAGGAAGGCGGCCTGGCCCGGATGCCCGGACGCCAGCGCCTCGTTCGCCGCGCGCAGCCGTGCCGCCGCGGCCTCGCGCGCCGCGCGGAACAGGGTGGCGGCGCGCCCCGCCTCGGCGCCGGACCGCGTGGCGGCGGCGAAGACCAGGCTGTCCGCCTGGCGTAGCGCATCAGCCGCGTCCTGCCGCGCCCGCAGCAGCCGGCCGAGTTCCCCGTCCCCCGCCGCGCGGCGCGCGATGGCGCGGCGCACCGCCTCGCCCGTGCGGGTGGTCAATGCCTCCTGCGTCGCGGCGAAGGCGTCCGCCTCGGCAGCCGCGTCGCCGGGGAGCAGGTCGAGCAGCAGCCGCGCCTGGGCGGCGAACAGGTCCCGCGCGCCGCGGCGCTGCGCCTCGGCGGTGGCGCCGATCGTGTCCACCGCGCCCATCCGCCCGCGCAGCAGCGCCAGCCCCCGCCGCGCATCCTCCAGCGCGCCCTGCCGCTGGCCGGCGCGGGCGCGCAGCTCGGCCCGTGCCGTGACCGCTTCCGCCAGCCGCACCGTGCCCGCGCCGCCGATGCGTTCATAGATGCCGATGGCGCGGTCGAGCGGCGCCGCCGCCTCCTCCAGCCGCCCCGTGCGCGTCAGCAGCCGGCCGAGCCGCACGAGGGAGAAGCCGAGATCGGGGCTGTGCGGCCCGCGCGCCGCCTCGATCATCGCCTGGCCGCGGCGGAACTGCGCCGCCGCCTCGGCGTCGCGCCCCTCGGCTTCCGCGGCGAGGCCGAGCAGGATGGTGGCCAGCCCTTCGGGGCGCCGGTCGGGCGGCGGCGCGGCGGCATAGGCGGCCAGCGCCTCCCGCGCGCGGCGTGCGGCCTCGGCGGGGTTGCCGCCGCGCAGGTCGATCAGGCCGCGTTCCACCTCCGTCGCGTGGCGCTGCTGCGACCGGGGTCCGAGCGCCGCGCGCAGCACCCCCGCCGCCCGCGCCAGCGACGCCGCGGCCGCCACGCGGTCGCCGAGTTCGAGCTGCGCGGTGCCGAGCGTGTGCAGCGCGCGCCCGAATGCCGGGTGGCGTTCGCCGATCGTCGCGCGATAGGCCTCGACGGCAGCCGCCGCCGCCTCGGCCGCTTCTGCGATGGCGCCGCGGTCGTAGCGCGCGCGCGCCAGCGCCGACAGCGCATGGCCGCGCAGCGGGTCGTCGGCGGCCGATTCCGCCGCCACGCGGTCCAGCAGCGCATCCGCCGCCGGCAGGTCGAGCCCGGCGATGCGCGCCTGCGCCTCCGCCAGGTCCGCCGCGCGCAGCAGGCGCGGGTCGGCCCCCGCGGCGAAGCGCGCGCGCGCCGCGGCATCCAGCGCGGCCGCGGCCTCCCCCGATTCGGCCTGCGCGATGGCGAGGTTGGTCAGCGCCGCCACCTGCGGCTCCCCGCCCGCGCCGGGCAGGCGGGCGAGCAGCGCGAGGCTGCGGCGGAAATCGCCGGTGGCGTCGACCAGCCGCAGCAGTTCCAGCCGCAGCGCGCCCCGCGCATTCACCGCCTCGGCCGCCGCGGCAGGGTCGGCGGTGACCAGTGGCGGCAGTGCCTGGCCGAGCAGCGCCTCGGCCTCCGCGATGTCGCCGATGCGTTCGCGCAGGCGGGCGAATTCGCGCCGCAGCCGCGCGGTCAGCACCGGCTCCTGCCGCATCGTCGCGCCATTCGCGATCCGCTCGGCCGGGGCGAGGTGGGTGCGGGCATGGTCGGGCGCGCCCACCGCCACCGCGATGCGCGCCGCTTCGAGCCGGAGCGCGAGCAGGTCCGGCTCCGCCGCGCCGCGCGGCGCGACGAGGAAGCGTTCCAGCCGCACCAGCGCCGCCTCCGGCTCGCCGCGGGCGACCAGGGCGCGGGCGTCCTGCATGGCGGCGGCCGCGCTGTCCCCGCCGCGCTGGGCGGCGGCGGGGGCGGGCAGGAGGGCGGCGGCCGCGAGGGCGAAGACCGCCCGCCGCGCCGCGCGCATCAGGGTCGTGCGCCGACGAAGACGCCGTTCGCGCCGTAGTTCTGCCCGGCGATGCCGAAGATGCCCCCGGTCGCGCGCGGGAGGTTCCCGGACGAGACGCCGCCATTGTTGAAGAAGCCGCCCTGGACGGTCAGCACGCGGCCCGCATCGCCCGCGCCGCTGCCGCTGAAGGTGCCGGCCCCCGCCGCCACGCCGGTGCCGATGCCGAAGCCCGCGCCGTCGAAGCTGGCGGAGAAGTTGCCCTGCCGCGTGCCGAAGTTGAAGGCGTGGCTGAAGTCGCCCGCGACGCTGCGCAGCCCGCGCCCGTCCACGACATTCCCGATCATCCCGCCGGCATAGGTGGCCGAGCCCGTGAGGGATTGCAGCGCCGCCGCATCCACCGGCCGCCCCGCCACCCAGAAGCCGAGATTGGCGTATTCCCGCGGGCTGCCATTGGCCTGCGCCACCAGGTCGCCGAGGAAGAAGCCCCAGGCGAGATGCTCGCTGCTGGGCGGCAGGTTGGTGGCGGAGCCGTCCGGCCGCCGGATGCCGGCCAGCAGGTCCGCATTCACGCTCGCCATCGCCGCCTGGCCGGGGATGACGCCCGCGAAGGTGCCGGGGGTGGCGACGGCGGTGGTGGGCAGGCCGTTGCTGTCGGCGCCGAAGGACAGCGTGCGCGCCGCGCGCCCGGCCGGCGGTTCCGCCGCCGGCGCCTCGGCGAAGACCTCGCCGAGCGCGCGGGGGAACAGCGTGAGGCCGGCGGTGAACTCGTTGGCGTTGCGCGGCTGGACCGCGACGTTGCCGGCCACCGCGTAGAGATCCTGCCGCGCCCCGCCCGCCGCCGTGGGTTCCACGACGCCGGAGGCGAAGCCCTGGAGGTTGCCGACCTGACCGGGCGCGAGGCCGAGATTGGGCGCGCCGACATTGGTGGCGAGGCGGGTGAAGCCGAACTGGCTGGATGGACCGCCGAGCGCAGTGAGATTGCCGGGCTGCCCGCTATCCTGTCCGGGGAGGCCGCGCCGCACATCAGCCTGGCTGACTGCGAAATACCCCATCTGGCCGCTTGCGGCGGAACTGCCGCCAAAGACATGCGCGCCATAGCCCGTCTGATCCGTTCCTAGGGAGCCGAGCGCCGATGAGATGGCGACCGAACCCTGCCGCAGCGTGGCCGACGTGTCCGTGCTGGGCGTCCCTGCGCGCGTCGATCCGACTGCGTTGCCGGACAGAGCGATGCTGCTGACATCTACGGGCAGTACGCCGAAACTGCCTGTGGCCACGGACGCGCTGCTTCTGCCGTCCGCCGCAACCTGCAGGTCCACCCGCATCGCGGGGTTGCGGTCGTTCGCCCCGGCGACCACGATCAGATGCGTGTCGCCTCGCGGCGACGACGGCACGAAGGTGATTTCCGGCCGGAACGCGTTGAACTCGCGGAACGCCGCGATCTGGTCTGGCGCGCCAGGCGTGCGGAACTGGTTCTCGATCCGCCGACCCTCGACGAAGCCGGCGAAGGTGTTCAGCCCGTCCGACACGGCGAAGCGGGAGACGGTTCCTGCTCCGAGCGCAGCGTTGTTCGGGCCGGGCAGCCCGCGATTGCCAGGCAAGGGAACCGGTGTCCCGCCAATGACGAAATATCGCTCGCCCGCCTGGATGCCGCGGGTGTCGCGCAGCACATCGTTGCTGACGGTGAACTTGTCGATGATGAAGACGCCGGGTGCGACATTGGCGACGCGGGTCGCGGGGTCGATTACCGTTGCGCCGGAGATGGGGATACGGAACGGATCACGTACGTTGATCCCGACGTCGGACGTCTCGTACTCCACGCGCGAGAGCGGTGGCCCCTGATACATGGCCAGCCCGTTCCCGCCTGAAAGGCGGAAGACATCGCCGGTGGCGGATGGTGGATTCGTGATGGCGATACGCCCGTTCGACGGCTGCCCCGGACCAGGGATCGCCGCGGACTGCAGGCCAACCTCGAAGACGCTGCCGCCCGAATAGGCAGAGGTCGGGTTGTTGAACGCGGCGTCGAAAAACGTGAATCCCGGCCGCAAAGCAGGATTGCGTGCTCGTTCCGCAAGCGGGAACTCGAATGCTTCGCTCTGGTTCGTGGTGACCTGCGTGCCGTCACGGTTTCGATAGTATTCGAAGACCGGCGTGCCGCCGCCCGACAGCTGCCGGCCGGCAAAGAACGTCGGGGAAGGAGACCGTGCTGCTACGGGCAGGTTGCTGTCCGTGACATAGAAACGCGGCGTGAAGGCGAGATCGGAACCGGCACCGTTCTGGCCGGACGCCACACGCGGCTGCCACACGACCAGATTCACCACGCCCACATTCGTCACCGCGTCGTAGAATGTCTGCCCTGCTGCGAGGCTGGATGCCACGGATCCCTGTGCGAAGTTCTGGAACAGACCGCCGGCCGTGCGGCGATCTGAGCCCCCCGGAAGTTGCACGAGACCGCTGTCATCCCGATTGGCGTTCGCCCCGGACGCCTCCGGCGCGAAGCGGCGCACGCGGCCGGTAATCGGCTGGTTGGCGGCTGTTGCGAAGGGCTGAAGCTGCTCGATCCCGATCGGTACCCGCGTTGCGCCGGATGCGGACTCGATGCTGGCGCCGCTCTGGTCGCCCCGCGACACGAAAAGCCCGGCCTCTCCCGCATCGACATTGGTTGCGGCGGAATTCGCGCCCGGAGCAGCGAAAGCCGAACCGAGCGCACCGCCCCCGAAGAGAGATGCGCTGGCCAGCCCGAACCCGGCGGCACCACGCCGCCCGCCGCCCCCCGCACCACCCCCCTGCTGCCCGCCCTGCACGCCCGGCAGCGCCACCGTCTCGCTGCGGTTGCGGCGCGCGGTCTCCTGCGTCGGGTCGAAGGCCGGCGCCTCGGCCACCTCGGTCGCGCGGTCCTCCCGCCCCCGGCCGCGCGTGGCCGTCACCGGCGCGAAGGGGGCGACGCTCTCGGCGATCTGCTCGCGGCTCTGGCGGCGCGGGCCGCCATCGTCGAAGGCGACCGAGAAGCCAGGGCGGCGGATCACGTCCTCACGCCCATCGGCGCGGCGCACCGTCACGCTGCGGCCCGCGGTCAGGGATGCGAAGCCGGGCGGGCCGGCATTGACCACGGCCGATGCGCTGCCGACCCGCACCTCCGCCCCCGGCGTCACGATGACGATGTCGAGCCCGCCGGAGGCCGAGACGCGCAGTTGCCCCCGGCCGGAGACGGCGCGCACCACCAGCCGGCCCGTGCCCGGGTCGCGTTCGATCCCGCGGAGCGTGAAGTCGGCGCCGGGTTCCAGCACCACCGAACTGCCGTCGGAGAACGCGATCTCGGTCCAGCTGCCGGCCGGGCTTTCCACCCGCAGCCCGGGGGCCAGCACGGTCGGGCCCGGGGCGGCGGCCCGGCCATCCACCGCGCGGCCGCGCAGGATCACCGCCGTCAGACCTTCCTGCGCGCCCGCCGGCAGCGGCGGAAGGGTCAGGGCCGCAACCCCCGCCAGCAGCGCGATCCGCCGCCAGCCCTGCCTCGTCATGCCCATCGCCAGCCCTCCTTGCACATGCGGTCGCGGCATCGGTCGCGGGTTCACAGGCTCAGGCGCAGGCCCAGCATCACCGCGTGGTTGTCGAAGCGGTAGATCCGGTAGTTGCTGCGCTGGTCGAACCAGTCGTATTCCAGCGTCACCGCGACGCGCGCGGTGACCGGCAGGATCAGCGCCGCGCCCGCTTCCCAGCGCGTGTCCTGCCGCTTCTCGAAGGGGTTCAGCACGGGGTCGGGCGCGTCGTAGCGCATCTCCCGAACGCCCGCGCGGGCGGTGGCGCCGAACTGGTAGGCGCCGAGGCGCAAGGTGCTCTGCACCGCCACAAGCCCGCCGAAGCCCGACCGCGCATAGAAGTCCTGCCGCGCATCGCCCTCGATGTAGGAGACGGAGGCGGACAGGCGCGTCGCCTCGCTCAGCGCGTAGCTCGCGCCGAGGCTCAGCACCGCCTCGGCGCCGGTGTAGTCGCGCGCGCGGGGGCGGAAGTCGCTGTTCGCGTAGTTGCCGAAGCGGCCGAGCGCCGTGGCCTCGACCGTCCAGCGCGGCGGCAGGCGCAGCTCCGCCGTCAGCCCCGCGCCGTAGAGCCAGCCATAGGTGCGGTCGGCATAGCCGATCCAGGTCGCGGTGGCGAAGGGGCGCAGCGCCAGCGTCCCCGCCTCCCCGATCTCGGCGACGCCGATGCGCGGACCGGTGTCCACCGACACGATGCCGAGGTCGTATTGCCGGGGGATGCGCGCGAAACGCTGGTCGTAGAGCGAGGCGTTGGTCTCCCACGCGCCTTCGCGCTGCAGCTCCAGGTCGTAGCGGTGGGCGATGCGGGCGCCGAGCACCGAGCTCCAGTCCGATTCGCCGCTCGCCTGCAGCTGCGCCGGCAGGAAGGCGCCGAGGGCGGGGACGAAGATCGGCACCGTGCCGGCCGGCGTCACGCCGTTGGCGTTGCTGTCCCAGCGCAGCCCGGCGGAGAGGTTGACCTCCAGCAGCGACCGCGCGGCGCCGCGTTCCGCCTGCGCCAGGATCTGCCGCGCCCGCGCCGCGACCTCGGGCGGGATGGAGGGGGAGGCGAGCGCCTGCTGGGCATAGAGCGCGGCGAGGTCCGAGGAGCCCGTGGCCAGGTGGATGGAGGCGATCTCGAGCCGGATGTTGTCGAGCCCGGGATCGATCCGCAGCACGCGTTCCAGGGCTGCGATGGCGGCGCGGCTGTCGCCCTGCGCGGCGGCGTTGCGGGCGTAGCGCAGCGCGAGGTCGGGGTTGCCGGGATCGGCCATCACCTCGGCGAAAGACGGCGCGGCGGCGGGCTGCGACAGCGCCGGCACCGGCGCGAGGAGAAGAAGGGCGGCGGCCGCAAGGCCCCGCGGCAGGTCGCGCATGGACACCGAACGAAGCCCCCCGTGCTGCCACCCCGACCGGCCCTGCGCGACGCGAAGGCCCGTGGCGGCAACTCCACCCCATTCTGATGGGAGGCCGGAAGAATATTATCTGCGGTTCATCATCACTTGCTGTTGACGTGCCTCCAGGTTCCCGCGGTCAGCGCATCGACAGCCGCATCGCCCACCCCGCCGCGACGGCCGGCGCGCCGGAGTCGAGGCGGATGCCGGTGACCTGCCAGCGCGGCGCGATCCCGCCCTCCGTCATCTCGAACCGCAGGGTGAAGGGCGATGCGGCGGCACCGAGCGGCATGTCGAAGCTGGTCAGGCTGCGCGGCTGCGCGCGCAGCAGCGTGGCGCTGCCCGGCACGACCCCGCGTGCGCGCGCCACCTCGGCGAGCGCGGCGGGATGGGACCAGGCTTCCGCCATCTCGCCGGCCATGGCGCCGAGGAAGGCCGCGGCGTCGCCGCCGCCGGGCAGCGCGACGCTGCGGCGCAGATCCTCGCGCAGGGCCGCCTGCACCGCCGCCAGGTCGAGGTGGCGGCCGATGGCGGCAGTGTCCCGCGTCTCGACCGCGCGCGCGGCCTGCAGGGCGGCGATGCCGGGGGAAGCCACCCAGGCCAGGCCGAACACCATCGCGAGGCCGGCAAGCAGCCGGCGCGGGGCGGCCGCACGGGACCTGCGGCGTGCGGCTTCGGGGGCGACGCGCGGCGGCAGCGGCGCGGGCGGGGGCGGAGCGGCCCGGCGAGGTGCCGGGTTGCGGGCGTCATAGGCGGCCCAGGCCTGATCCCACTCCGCATCCAATGTCATGGCCCGGCCCCGCGTGCTCATGCGCAGCTCCACCCGTGAAGGTTGTGTTGCCGGGCACAGATCGCCGCCACACAACTTCGTGTTTCCGCCGGATGCGCGTGACGGCTCGTCCCCTGTTCCGGATTGCCCGGAGAAGGAAGCGGCCGTCCTGGCTGCGTTGGGATCGAGACGGGACGCGGCCCCGTGCTCGGTTGTGAGAATGCGCCCCGATTCGTGCGAGAAGAGTTAACGGGACCTGAGGTGCCGTCGAATTCCCGAGACGCACGCGCAGGCCATGCGACAGCCTGCGTCGGCTCGGCCGGTCAGGGCGGGACGGGCGCTGTCTCGCCCGCAATCCTTGCCGCTATCTTGCCGCGACCGCAGCGCCGCCGAGGCCGGCGAGCGTCGCCTCGAGCCGCCCGAAGGCCTGGCCCAGCGCCGCCCCCATCGCCAGCGCCATCGCCGGCGCATCGGCCGCCGGCGCCAGCGGCGCCGACCCCGCCACCTCGAAGGGCCGCAGCACGCGGGAGGAAAGGCGTTCCTCCCGCAGCAGCACGCCGGCCAGCGCCGCACGCGCCTCCCCGGCCGCCGGTGCCGCCTCCAGCACGGTCAGCTGCGCTTCCAGCACCAGCGACGCCTCGGCCCGGCTGCCGGGCGCCACCACCGCGGCGAACAGGCCGGAGGCGCCGAGCCAGCCGCGCAGCGCGGCCTCCGCCAGGTCGGCCGGCGGGGCGATCCATTCCTCATAGGGCAGGATGTCGAAGGCGCCGTCCGCGCGCTGCCGGCGCAGGCCGAGTTCCTGCAGCCCGGGGATGGCGCGGATGCGGCGCAGCAGCAGCACCGGCGCCCCGGGCCGCGGCGCATCCGCCGAGGGGCGTCGCGGCGCCAGCGGGAAGCGGCGCACCGGCACGTTCGGCCGGTCCGGGAAGATGCCGCCGCAGGCCCCGAGCAGGAGCGGCGGCAGCGCCAGCAGCAGGCGGCGCGCGGTCACCGGCGGCGATCCGGCGTCGGCGGCGCGCCGAACAGCGCCTGGCTGGGCGAGGCGCGGAGCTGTTCGGCCGTGGCGCGCAGGCTGGCCGTGGTGGCGCGCAGGTCGATCAGGATGGGCAGCAGCTCGGCCTGGACGTCCACCGTCGTCTCCCGTGCGGCGCGCATCGTGCGCTCGAACCCGTCCACCGCGCCGGGCAGGCGCTGCGCGGTGCGGCGAAGCTCGGTCGCGGCGGCGGAGGCGCTGGCCAGCGCGTTCCGCAGCTCCGGCCCCGCCACCGCGGCGCGCAGCGCATCCGCCGTGGCGCGGAACTCGGCCAGCGTGCCGGCCAGGTCCCCCTCCTCCACCGCGCGGCGCAGCGCGGCCATGGTGGCCGCGGATTCGCGCAGCGTCCGCGCCAGGTCGCCGTCCGAGGTCTGGTGCGCCACATTCGCC
Organism: Falsiroseomonas sp. CW058; assembly: GCF_050563535.1. Taxonomy (NCBI): domain Bacteria; kingdom Pseudomonadati; phylum Pseudomonadota; class Alphaproteobacteria; order Acetobacterales; family Roseomonadaceae; genus Falsiroseomonas; species Falsiroseomonas sp. CW058. The sequence continues at coordinate 48,973 of NZ_JBNXUO010000026.1, read as the reverse complement.
AGCACCGCGGCGCCGTCGTTGATGATCTGCTCCAGCGGCACGCTCGCCAGCCGTTCCATCAGCTGTTCCGCCGCGCCGCGCACCTGCGCGACGGTGGAGGGCACGGCCGGCACCACCGGGTTGCGCGGCGTCCAGGGCACGGGCGGCGGCGGGAAGCGCTGCGGGCTGACGAAGTCCAGCTCCACGTAGTTCACGCCGGTGATGCCCTGCGCGGTGATACGCGCGCGCAGGCCGGAAGCGATCATCTGCGGCAGCGGCGGCGAGGACTGGAGCATCCGCTGCTCGATCGCGAAGCGCACCAGCACCATCTGGAAGTCGGCCGCCTCCTCCGGCCGGCGGGAGGCGGCCTGGGCGCGGGGATATTCCGCCCCCGTCAGCCCGATCTCCGTCACCCGGCCGACGGGCACGCCGCGGTAGCGCACGGCGGCGCCGACATCGAGGCCCTGCACCGATTCGCTGGTGTAGGTCTCGACCAGCACCGTCGGCCCGCCGCGCCCGCCGGCGAGGAAGATGACGAACCCCACCGCGAGCAGCGCGCCGGCGATCACCAGGATGCCGACGCGCAGATACAGCGTGCGCCCCGCCATCACGCGGCCTCCCGCCGGAAGAAGGCGCGCACGGTCGGGTGCGTGCTCTCGTCGTGCAGCCGCTGCGGGCTGCCTTCCGCGATCATCCCCTTCGCCTCCCGGTCGAGCATGATGCAGCGGTCGCCGATCGCGAGGATGGAGGCGAGCTCGTGCGTCACCACCACGAAGGTGGTGCCGAGCGACCGCGCGAGGTCGCGGATCAGCGCATCGAGCCCCGCCGAGGTGATGGGGTCGAGCCCGGCCGAGGGCTCGTCGAGGAACAGCACCGGCGGGTCGAGGGCGAGGGCGCGGGCGATGCCGGCCCGCTTCAGCATCCCGCCCGAGACCTGGGATGGCAGGCGGTTCGCGGCCTCGGACAGGCCGACCAGGCCGAGCTTGGCGCGCGCCACCTCGGCCCGCGCGGCGGCGGGAAGGGTGGTGTGCTCGGCCAGCGGCATCTCGACATTCTCCTGCAGGGTCTGGGACCCGAACAACGCGCCCTGCTGCCACATGACGCCGATCCGCTTCAGCAGGGCAAGGCGGGCCGCGCCCTCGGTGGACCACATGTCGGTGCCGAGGATGGAGATGCGGCCCTTCGCGGGCGGCACCAGCCCGATCATCAGCTTCAGCAGCGTGGACTTGCCACAGCCCGACCCGCCGAGGATGACGAACACCTCCCCCGCGCGCACGTCGAAGGACACGCCGCGGAACAGCACGTTGGCGCCGAAGGCGGCGGTCACGTCTCGCACCTCGATGACGTTGCCGGCCGGCGCCCCGCTCACAGCCCGAGCCTCTCATAGGCGACGGCGAAGATGCCATCGAGCACGACGATGGCGACGATGCCACCCACCACCGCGCCGGTCGCGGCATCGCCCACCGCCCGCGGCCCGCTGCCGGCGCCGAGCCCCGCCCGGCAGCCGATCGCCGCGATGGCGAGGCCGAACACCACCGCCTTGGCCAGGCCGCCGAGCAGGTCGCTCAGCGCCACGAAGCCGCGCAGCTGCTGCGAGACGGTGGCCAGCGGGAAGCCGAACAGCCCCATGATGGCGGCCATCCCCGCCAGCCCCGCCAGCGTCAGCAGCAGCGACAGCACCGGCATCACCAGCATCCCCGCCAGCACACGGGGCAGCACCAGCAGCGCCATCGGGTCGATGCCCATGATCCGCAGCGCCGCCACCTCCTCGTTCACCGTCATGGTGCCAAGCTCGGCGGCATAGGCGCTGCCGGTGCGCCCGGCCAGGATGACGCCCGCCATCAGCGGCCCGAGTTCGCGCAGCAGCGAGATGCCGACGAGGTTCGGCACGAAGACCTCCGCCCCGAAGCGGCGCAGCGGGATGGCGGACTGGAAGGCCAGGATCACGCCCAGCAGCACGCCCAGCAGCACCGCCAGCGGGAAGGCGCGGGTGCCGGCCTCGTCCAGGTGGCGCAGCAATTCGCGCCAGCGCAGCCGGCCCGGCCGCAGCAGCGTCAGCAGGCCGGTGGCGATCACCTCCCCCAGGAAGGCGACCGAATCGAGAAGGCCGCGGCCCGCGCGCACCGCCGCACGGCCGACCAGCGCGAGCGGCGGCAGCCGCGGCTCCGGCTTCGGGCGGGGCGCGGCCAGCGCGGCGCGCACGCGGTCCAGCACCGCGGCCACCGGCGGGCCGGCATTGCGCAGCGCGCCCGGCCCCGCCACCGCCTCCGCGCTCAGCAGCAGCGTCGCCCCGGTGGTGTCGAGCGCGGTGACCGCCGCGAGGTCGATGGCGGCGCTGCCGCGCGCCTCGGCCAGCAGCCCTTCCCACAGCCGCGCGGCCGCGGCCGTGTCGATGCGGCCGGCCAGCGCGACGACCTTCCCCGCGCCATCCTCCCGCATCTCGAGCGTCGCTGCATCCGCCATGGTTGCCTTGTCGCCCCTCGCCCCGCCCGGGATCAAGCCGGCACGCCCAGCGCGGCGCGCGCCGCCGCCTCGCCGGAGATCCAGGCGCCGCCGACCGTGCCGGACAGGGTGGGGTGGCAGGCTTCCCCCGCCAGGCAGAGCCGCCCCCCAGCCAGCGGCCGCGCCAGCACCGCCCGCGCGCCGGCGCGGCCGACCCGCGCATGGGTGTAGACGCCGCGCGCCAAGGGGTCGCGCCCCCAGCGCGACACCAGCGCGCCGGGGCGGAAGGCGCGCGGCGCGGCATGGCCGAAGCGGCGGGCCAGTTCCGCGCGCATGAAGGCCTCGGCCGCGCCGTCGCCTTCCGCCTCCAGCGCCGCCGCGGTGCCGCCGCCGACATGGCAGGCGACGTGGTCGTGGCCGAAGGGCCAGAAGCCCATGGTCACCAGGTCCTCGCCCGGCGCCACGCGGCGGTCGATGGATGTGAAGGGCGCGATGCCCAGTCGGTCCGGCCCCGCCGCGCGCAGCCCCACCTTCAGCACGCCGCCGAGCGGCAGGTCCGCCGCCGCCTGCCGCACCTCCGCGGGCAGCGGCGGGTCGAAGCGGATCGCATCCCCGGCAAGCAGGGCCGTGGGCAGGGTGCAGACGACGGCGCGGGCGCGCAGCGTCCCGAAGTTGCCTTCCGCCACCGCCGCCCGCCCGCCCCAGCGAAGCCGCGCCACGGTCGCGTCGCAGGCGACCGGCAGGCCCTCGGCCAGCCGCGCGACCAGCGCGGCCATGCCGCCTTCGGGCAGCAGGTTGCGTCCGCCCAGCAGGTTCGCCTGGTAGTCGGCCAGGCTCATCCCCGCCAGCGGCGCGGCGCAGATGATGTCCCCCTGCCAGGCCGCGATGGTCGCATCCCAGGGGCCGCCGCGGGGCGCGGCCTCCGCCACGGCGATGTCGGGCCCGCCCGCGGCGGCGCGGGCGGCCAGCGTCGCCTCGAAGGCGGCGAAGGCGGCGTCGTACTCGGCCGTCTCGGCCGGCGTCGCGGGGCGGCCGTCGATCCAGGTCGCCTCCTGTCGCAGCGCGTCCGCATCGGCCAGCCCGATGCCGAGCCCGGGGGCGAGATGGGCGAGGGGGTTGGCCTCCGCATCGTGCAGCCAGCGCGCGCCGAGGTCGAAGGGCGCGCCGAGCGAGTGATCCGTCTCCACCCGCCCGCCGATCCGCCCGCGGGCTTCCAGCACCTGCACCGTGGCGCCGGCCGCGCGGGCCAGCCGCGCGGCCGCGATGCCGGCGACCCCGGCACCGATGACGAGGAGATCGGGATCGGACATGCCGGCGTCATCTGGGGAGGCGCGGCGCGGCGGCGAGGGGGCGGCCCCGCCATCGCGCCAGGGATCACGCGCTATCGCAGCGCCAGCGCCAGGAGGACGACCACCGGGCCCGCGATGGCGAGGACCACGCCCACACGCAGCAGCAGCATCGCGAAGCGTACCAGCGTCAGCGCCAGGAGGGAGCGTTGCTCCGCCACCCCTGCCTTCGTGATCCGCTCCACCGGTTGCATGCCGCCCCGCATCTTCCGCGCAAGGGGCGATCAAAGCGCGCGAAGGGCCCCGGCGTCCAGCGCGAAGGCGCGCACCCTTCCCGCGCAACCCATGGGAAGGGGCGTGGCGGGCCGTCAGCCGCCCGCGACGACCTGCGGGCGCGGCGAGAAGGCCAGCGCCGCGGCCCAGAGGCCGGTCGCGAGCGCCAGCACGCCGAAGCCCGTCGCGGCGAACAGGCCGGTGAGGCCGAGGCCGAGGACGAGCACCGCAAGGACGCTCGACATCCCGGCCAATGCGGAGAAGCCGGCCACCAGGCAGAGCGCGATCATCACGGCGACGTTCCCCTTCCTTGCTGTGGCCCTGTGGCTGCCCCGTGACGGGCTATATGGCACGATTGAGCCGTATACGCCTTTTTCTTGCCATTTTCCGGGCCGCCTTGCCAAGCAAGAAAACGCGAGAGCCGCAGACGGGCGACGCTACTCCTGGTTGCATCCGGGTGTCGAGCCTGCCGCCCACCGTGGCATGGCATGAAAAAGGGGGAGGGAAGCGCCCGCTTCCCTCCCCCTTCTCGGGGCTTTCGGTCCGGCTTCGCCCGGATCAGCCGGTCTGCTGGATCGCCGAGAGGATCCAGGCCGTGCCCGGGCGCCGGGTGAAGGTCCAGAGCTCCGTCACGGTCTGCCGCTGCGTCGCATTGCCTTCCACCACGCGGCCGGCCGCATCCGTCGTCACGTCCAGCAGCGAGAAGCGCATCGCGACGGTGGCATAGTCCTGGCCGTTCTCCTGCCAGGCCTCGGACAGGTCGCCGGCTTCCAGCGACACGTCCTTCGTCGCGTTGGTCCAGCCGCGCGCCCGCAGGTCGCCCAGGTCCTGGGCGAAGTGGTTGGTCATCTCCGGCGTGGAGAGCCGGCGGAGCGCGTCCAGGTCCTGGCGGGACCAGGCCGCGTTCACCTCGACCAGGCTGCGCTCGAAGGCCTGGAAGTCGCCCTCGGTCAGCTGGATCGGGCGGCTGGCCGGCGCGGCGGCGCCCACCCCGGTCATGCCGCCGGCGGCGCCATGGGCGCCGGGTCGGGGGCCGCCCTGCATCTCCCGCGCATAGCCGGCGGGGCCGGCGGCGAGCGCCGGGCGGCGGTTACCGCGCACCAGGCGCAGCACCAGCCAGACCAGCCCGCCGATCAGCGCGACCTGCAGCAGCAGGCCGAGGAAGCCGGCGAAGCCCGCCAGCCCGCCGAACAGGCCCGCGCCGGACAGCAGGCCGAACAGGCCGGCGCCGAGCAGGCCGCCCATCAGACCCGCCATCAGCGGGTTGCGGCTGAAGAAGCTGCCGGCCGGCGCCGCGGCCGGGCGCGCCGCGCCGGGCTGCGCCACCCCCGGGGTGGGGCGGGCCGGGCTCGTCTCCGTCCGGTCGAACTGGCGGGCCGTGCCGGGCGCGGTCTGGGTGGAGGGGGGCGCCGAATAGGTCCGGCTGCCGCGGCTGCCGGAGGAGGAGCCGCCACCCGGCCGCGCCTCGGCGATAGCCGGGGCAAGGGCCAGCGCCACCACGGCGAAGGCGGCGAACAGGGCGGCGGCGGGTCGACGTCGCATGGCGAACAGGTCTCCTGCGTCTTTCATGGCTGCAATATAGTGTGCCTCCTGTCCCATTGCGAATGCCCCCTCCTGGTTCCAGGCTGTGGACGCGACGAATGGGAGAGCATCGATGAGACAGGGCAGATGGGCCGCCGCCGCCGTTGCAGCGGGGCTGCTGGCGGCGGGCGCCGCCGCGGCGCAGCCGGCGCCGAACCGGGTGCTGCGGATGGCGACGAGCGTGGATGCCGCCACGCTCGATCCGCACGCCACCAACGCGCTGTTCACCTTCCTGGTGGTTCACCAGGTCTATGAGGGGCTGACCTGGCGGGGCGACGACCTGAAGGTGCATCCCGGCCTGGCCGTGAGCTGGGAACAGGTGGAACCCACCCGCTGGCGCTTCCGCCTGCGGGAGGGCGTGCGCTTCGCGGGCGGCGAGGCCTTCGACGCCGACGACGTGGTGTTCAGCATCCAGCGCGCCCTCGCGCCCACCTCCAACTACGGGATCTTCGTGGACACCGTGCTGGCCGCCGAGGCGCGGGACCCGCTGACGGTGGACATCGTGACGCGCGTGCCCGACCCCGTGATCCCGGACAAGATGACGCGCGTGATGGTCATGGACCGCGGCTGGTCCGAGGCGAACCGCGCGACCGTGCCGCAGAACTTCGCCCAGCGGGAGGAGATGGCCACCGTCCGCAGCGCCAACGGCACCGGCCCCTATGTCATCCGCTCGCGCGAGGCGGAGAGCCGCACGGTGATGGTGCGCAACCCCAACTGGTGGGGCAACGGCAACGGCGCCTCGCGCGGGAACGTCACCGAGTACCACCACATCACCCTCACCTCGGACGCGACGCGCATGGCGGCGCTGCTCTCGGGCGAGGTGGACTTCGTGCATGTGGTGCCGGTGCAGGACGTGGCGCGCGTGCAGCGCGACCCGCGGCTGCGCATCCTGGAAGGGCAGGAGAACCGCACCGTCTGGATCGGCATGCGGCAGGATGCCGACGAACTCGCCGGCAGCGACGTGCGCGGCCGCAACCCGTTCCGCGACCTCCGCGTCCGCCAGGCGGTGGCGCATGCGCTCGACCTCGACGCGCTGCGGCGCACCACGCTGCGCGGCCAGGGCGTGCCGACCGGCAGCATGTGGACGCAGTTCGTCAATGGCTGGTCGCAGGAGAGCGACCGCCGCACCCCCTACGACCCCGCGCGCGCCCGCGCCCTGCTGGCCGAAGCGGGCTACCCCAACGGCTTCTCGGTGCCGATGGAATGCCCGGTCGGCACCTATGACGAGGCCTGCCAGGCAGTGGCGGCGATGCTGGCGCGCGTCGGCATCCGCGCGGCGCTGACCATCCACCCCAACGCCATCTTCAGCCAGCGCGTCCGCCGGCAGGAGCCGATGATGTACATGCTGAGCTGGGGCGTGCCGACCTTCGATGCCAGCTACACGCTGCGCGCCATCATGGCGTCCCGCAGCATCGGCGGCGCCGCCACCTGGAACGCCGGCGGCTGGAGCAACGAGCGCTTCGACGCGCTGCTGCCCCGCATCGACGCCGAGGGCGACCCCGAACGCCGCCGCGCGCTGATCCGGGAAGCCCATGCGCTGCACAACGCCGAGCTTGGCCATGTGCCGCTTTACCACATGATGATCCCCTGGGCGCACCGCGCGGGCGTGCAGGTGACGCACCGCGCCGACAACCAGTTCCAGGTGCGCGAGATCCGGGTGGAATAGGCCGCACCCGCGTCCCTCTCCCGCTCGCGGGGGAGGGACGCGGGCCGCGCGCTACTGCATCTCGATGTTGGAATCCCGCGCGACGCGCTGCCACTTCGCCAGGTCGGCCGCCACCAGCTCCGCCAGGCGCGACGGCGGCGCGGGCGGCGCAGCTTCCAGGTTCTGCGAGGTGAGCCGCGCGGCGAAGGCCGGGTCGGCCAGCCAGCGGTTCATCTCGCGGTTCCAGAACTCCGTCGCCTCGCCCGCCAGCCCCGCCGGGCCGAACATCGCGATCCAGGCCTGCGCCTGGAAGTCCCGCAGCTCCGGCACGCCCGTCTCGGGCATCGAGGGCAGGTCCGGCGCCAGCGCGGACCGCGTGCCCTGCACCACCGCAAGCCCCCGCACCCGCCCGCCCTGCACCTGCGGCAGCGCGCTCGTCATCGCATCGATCATCACGGCGAGCCGCCCGGTCGAGAGGTCGAGCAGCGCCGCGCCGCTGCCGCGATAGGGCACCGATTCCACCCGCGCCCCGGTCAGCTGGCCGAACAGCTCCGTCGTCAGATGCGCCAGCGTGCCCACGCCGGGATTGCCGGCGCTGAAGCGCCCGGGGCTGGCGCGCAGCACCGCGATCGCCTCCGCCAGGTTGCGTGCCGGGAAATCGGGCGCCACCGCGAAGACATAGCCCGTCCACCCGATGAGCGAGACCGGCGCCAGGTCGCGCGCGGGGTCATATGGCAGGTTGCGGATCAGCGCCGGGTTCACCACCACGGGCGACAGCGACGTCACCAGCAGCGTGTAGCCATCCGGCCGCGCCGTGGTCACCGCCTGCACGCCGATCGCGCCCGACCCGCCGGCCCGGTTCTCCACCACGATCGACAGGTTCAGCCGGCGCTGCGCTTCCTCCGCCAGGACGCGGGCGGTCAGGTCCGCCGCGTTGCCGGGCGGGAAGGGCACCACCATCCGCACGGGGCGCGACGGATAGGGCTGCGCCAGGGCGGGCCACGCCGCCGCGCAGGCGAGCACGAGGCCGAGCAGGGTACGCTTGATCCGCTTCATTCCGTTCCTCCCGTTTCAGGTCACGATGCGTCTTGCGCGCAGCTCCTGCAACCGATCGTCGTCGATGCCGATGCGCGACAGCACCTCGGCCGTGTCGGCGCCGAGCGCGGGCGCCGCGTGCCGGGGCGGGGCGGCGTCGCCGAAGCGCAGCGGGCTGGCCAGCATCGTCACCGGCGGCCCGCCCTCGCGCCGCTCGAACTCGGCCACGCCGCCGCGTTCCCGCACGAAGGGGTTGGCCAGCGCCTGCGCCACGTCCAGCACCGGCGCGGCGGGCACGGTGCCGCCCAGCACCTCCATCCATTCCGCCGTGTCGCGCGCCGTCAGCGCGGCATCCAGCGCCTCCGTCAGCGCGTCGCGGTTGGCCAGCCGGGTGGCGAAGCTGTCGAAGCGCGGGTCGGCGGCGAGGTCGGGGCGGCCGATCCGGTCGCAGAGCAGGCGGAAGAACTTCTCCTTCTGGCACATCAGGAAGATCCACCCGTCCCGCGTGCGGTAGAGCTGCGACGGCGAGAGGGAGAGGTGCGCGCCGCGCTTCTGCCGCGTCGGAACGTCGCCCGCGCCGAGGTGCCAGGCCGCCTGGTAGGTCAGGTTGTGCAGCGCCGTGTCGAACAGGTTCACGTCCACGTCCCGCCCGCGCCCCGTCGCCCGCGCGCCGACCAGCGCGGCGACGAGCGCGAGCGAGGCCATGGCGCCGGTCATCATGTCGATGATCGAGACGCCGCAGCGCGCCGGCGGCCCGTCCGGCTCGCCCGAGAGCGACAGGTACCCGGCCTCCGCCTGCATCAGGAAGTCGTAGCCCGGCCAGGCGGCGCGCGGGCCGTCGCGCCCATAGGCCGACAGATGCGCGCAGACGATGGCGGGGTTGGCGTCCCGCAGGTCGGCGTAGGTCAGGCGCAGCTTCGCCGGCAGGTCGCCGCGCAGGTTGTCGTAGACCGCATCGGCATGGGCGACGAGGCTGCGGAAGACCGCCTGCCCCTCGGGCTGCTTCAGGTCGATGCCGATGCTGCGCTTGTTGCGGTTGAAGGCCTGGTAGAAGTGGCTGTCGCCCGGCCCGTGGAAATGCGGCCCGACCCCGCGGGAGATATCGCCCCCCTCGGCCGGGTTCTCGATCTTGATGACCTCAGCGCCGAGGTCGCCGAGCAGCATGGAGCCGAAGGGCCCCGCGCCATACTGCTCGACCGCGAGGATGGTGACGCCGTCGAGCGGCAGGGGCGCGGCCTGCGTGTCGGGCAAGGGGACGGGTCCTCCGCTGTCGTGCTTCGAAGCGGTAGCATGCACCGGATCGGTTGTCCGGACAAATGCCCGGTCAGGCGTGCCGCAGGCCGACGCCTTCCGGCCCGGCGGCGCGGATCAGCGCCTCGTCGCGGGTGGCCAGCGGCAGGCCGAGGCGCCGGGCGCATTCCAGGCAGGACGCATCATAGGCCGTGAGGGCGTGGCGGCGGGCGAGGTCGAGGACGGGGCCGAGCGCCTGGGTTGCGCTCATCGGCTCCACCTCGCAGGGGATGGCCAGCACCTTCGCCAGCGTGGCGGACAGGTTGCCCTGGCCGATCCGGCCCCGGCGCTCCCCCTGCCGCAGCATGTTGGACACCTCGACCGGCCAGAGGGCCGGAACGACGATGCCGTCCCGCATCACCGCCGCATAGAGCGCGTCCGCGGCGGGGCTCGCCTCGTCGGCGAAGACGAAGGCCGCGACCCAGGATGTGTCGAGGACGATGGCCGGCACCCGTCAGCGCCTGCCTTCGTCCCGCAATTCCTTCCAGGAAATGCCGTCCAGGCGGTTGCGGTCGCGCGTGGCGCGCATCTCCTCCACCGCCGCCGCGATCTCCTCCTCGGTCAGCTTCCGCCGCGGCATGGCGGGCGCGAGGGTGGCGACCGGGCGGCCGCCTTCGGTCACGGTCAGGGTCTCGCCCTGCCGGATGCGGTCCAGCAGGTCCTTCCATTCGGGGCGCGCTTCCACCGTGCCGTCCATCATCCAGCCTCCCGCAGCGGCGGCGGAGACTAGCGCCTGATCGGCGAAGGCGGAATCGCCGAAGCAGTGATCCGGGCGCCGCGCGCCTCAGGCGCCGGCCAGCGTCAGCCCCTCCAGCCGGATCGTCGGCGCGTCGCTGCCGCGGCGGAACACCAGGTCGTCGGCCGGCGTCAGGTGCAGGAACATGTCCTTCAGGTTGCCGGCGATGGTGATCTCGCTCACCGGCTCGGCCAGGGCGCCGCCGCGGATCATGAAGCCGGCCGCGCCGCGGCTGTAGTCGCCGGTCACGCCGTTCACGCCCATGCCGATGAGGTCGGTGACGTAGAGCCCTTCCGCGATGTCGGCCATCAGCTGCGCCGGCGTCAGCGCGCCCGGCTCCAGCCACAGGTTGGTCGGCGCCGGGCCGGGCGGGCCGCCGGTGCCGCGGCTGGCATGGCCGGTGGATTGCAGGCCGAGCTGCCGGGCGCTGCGCCAGTCCAGGATCCAGGAGGTCAGCACCCCGTCCTCGACGATGGCGCGCGGCGTGCCCGCCATTCCCTCCCCGTCGAAGGGGCGGGACCGCAGGCCGCGCCGGCGCGTCGGGTCGTCGCGCACCGTCAGCCCCTTCGCCAGCACCTGCTGCCCCAGGCTGTCGCGCAGGAAGCTGGTGCCGCGCGCGACGGCGGCGCCGTTGATCGCGCCGGCGAGGTGCCCGAGCAGCGAGGCGCTGACCCGCGGGTCGAACACCACCGGGATGCGCGCCGTCCTCGCCCGCACCGGGTTCAGCCGCGCCACCGCCTTCTCGGCCGCCTTCCGCCCGATCGTCGCCGCGTCGTCGAGATCGGCGAGATGCACGACCGAGGACCATTCGTAGTCCCGCTCCATCGCCGTGCCGCTCCCCGCCAGCGCGGTGCAGGACAGGCTGTGGGAACTGCGCGAATAGGCGCCCGCGAAGCCCGCCGAGGTCACCAGCGCGATCCGCACCCGCCCCCAGGATGCATCCGCCCCTTCGCTGTTGGTCACGCCCTTCACCGCAAGCGCCGCGTCCTCGGCCGCCGCCGCGCGGGCGATCAGCGCCTCGGCCGCGGGTTCCTGCCCGTCGTCGAGGTCGAGCGGCGCGGCGTCGCGCAGGGGGTCGAGGCGGTCGGCCAGGCCCCCATGCGGGTCCTCCGGCACCACCCGCGCCATCGCCACCGCGCGTTCGGCCAGTTGCGCGAAGCCCTTCGGGTCGGGGTCGGTGGTCGAGACGATGGCCTGCCGCCCGGCCACGAAGACGCGCAGGCCGAGATCCACGCCCTCCGCCCGCTCCAGCTGCTCGATCCGGCCGAGCCGGCGGGAGACGGAGAGCGAGGCATTGGCGACATGCAGCGCATCCGCCGCATCCGCCCCCGCGCGCTTCGCCGCGGCGACGAGGTCGGAGAGGGTGTTCAGCTCGTTCATGGCGCGGGTCCCGGTGGCGACGAAAGTGGCAGGGCGGGGCGGAGGGTCAGGCCGCCAGTTTCTCCGCGATCCGCGGCAGCGCCGGCACCTTGCCCGCGGGGCCGAGCGCGGTCAGCGTCGGCGCGGCGCGGAACATGCGCGCGGCCGCCTGCTGCACCTGCTCGACCGTGACCGCGGCGATCCGCGCCTTGGTCTCCTCCACCGGGATGATGCGGCCATGCACCTGCAACTGGCGGGCGAGCTGCTCGCAGCGGCTGCCGGTGCTCTCGAGCGACATCAGCAGGCTCGCGCGCAGCTGCGCCTTGGCGCGGTCCAGCTCGTCCCGCGTCACGTCGGCCTGGACGCGGCGCAGCTCCTCCAGCGCCACCGGCACCAGCTCCTCCGCCTGGTCCTCGCCGGTGCCGGCATAGATCGCGAAGAGCCCGCCATCCTGGAAGGGAGAGGCGAAGCTGTAGATGGAATAGACCAGCCCGCGCTTCTCCCGGATCTCCTGGAACAGGCGCGAGGACATGCCGCCGCCGAGCAGGGTGGAGAGCACCTGCGTCGGCGTGTGCAGCGGGTCCGTCGCGGAGACCGAGGGGAAGCCGAGGACGAGGTGGACCTGGTCGAGGTCGCGCTCCTCGCGGAACTCGCCGCCGGTGTAGCGCGCGGGCTCGGCCGCCGGCTCCCGGCAGGCGGGCAGGTCGGCGAAATGCGCCTCTGCCATGGCCAGCAGGTCGGCATGCTCGATCGCGCCGGCGGCGGCCAGCACCATCCGCGTCGGGCCGTAATGGGCGCGCATGTAGCCGGTCAGCGCCTCGCGGCTCATCGCCTTGATGGTGTCCTCGGTGCCCAGCACCGGGCGGCCCATCGCCTGGCTGGCATAGGCGGTGGCCTGGAAATGGTCGAAGACGATGTCGTCGGGCGTGTCGTTGGCCTGCCCGATCTCCTGCAGGATCACGCCGCGCTCGCGCTCCAACTCCTCCGGCACGAAGGTGGAATGGCTGAGGATGTCGCCCAGTATGTCGGCGGCCAGCCCCGCATCCTCCTTCAGCACCTTGGCGTAGAAGGCGGTGTTCTCGCGCGAGGTGTAGGCGTTCAGGTGCCCGCCCACATTCTCGATCTCGCGCGCGATGGCCGCCGCGTCGCGGCGCGCCGTGCCCTTGAAGGCCATGTGCTCGAGGAAGTGGGACACGCCGTTCTCCGCCGCGCGCTCGTGGCGGGTGCCGGCATCGACATAGGCGCCGATCGAGACGGTCTCGACCCGCGGCATCCTCTCGGAGACCACGGTCAGGCCGCTGTTCAGGCGGGTGAGCTGGATGGCGTCGTTCATTCTGTTCCTGGCGCGGTCAGGCCGCGTTGCGAAGGACATGGCCGCGCACGAAACCCTCGACCGCGCGGAGGTCGGAGGGCAGCCGTGTCAGGCGCTCGGGCCTCTCATATAGGTCGGCCAGGCGCAAAGGCAGCGGCGGCGTCAGGCCGGTGGCGCGGCGCACGGCATCGGGGAACTTGGCCGGATGCGCGGTGGCCGCCACCACGATGGGGATCGCGGGATCGACGGGCGGCACGGCACGGGCGGCGGCGGTGCCGATGGCGGTGTGGGGGTCCGCCAGGTAGCCCTGCCGGAACAGCCGTCCCATCTCCTCCAGCGTGCCGGCATCGTCGAGCGCGAAGCCGCGGAAGATCTGGGTGGCCGCCTGCCACGCCCCGTCGGGCACGGGCATCCGCCCCTCGGCCCGGAAGCGGCGCATGGTCGCCGCCGTGGCCGCCGGGTCGCGGCCCAGCAGCTCGAACAGCAGGCGTTCGAAGTTGGAGCTGACCTGGATGTCCATCGACGGGGAGAGCGAGGGCTCCACCGCGCGGGCGGTCATGTCGTTGTTGGCCAGGAAGCGCACCAGGATGTCGTTGCGGTTCGAGCCCACGATGAGCTGCGCGATCGGCAGCCCCATCCGCCGCGCCGCCCAGGCGGCCAGGACGTTGCCGAAATTGCCGGTCGGCACGCTGAACGCCACCTCCCGCTCCGGCGCGCCGAGCGCGAGGGCCGCGGCGACGTAGTAGGGGATCTGCAGCGCGACGCGCGCCCAGTTGATGGAATTCACCGCCGCCAGCCGCATCTCGGTGCGGAAGGGCGCATCGGCGAACATCGCCTTCACCAGGTCCTGGCAGTCGTCGAAGGACCCGTCGATGGCGAGGTTGGCGACGTTCCCCGACGTCACGGTGGTCATCTGCCGCCGCTGCACCTCGCTGGTGCGGCCTTCGGGGTGGAGGATCACGATGTCCACCGCCGCCCGGTCCCGGCAGGCCTCGATGGCGGCGGAGCCGGTGTCGCCCGAGGTGGCGCCGACGATGGTCACCCTCTCCCCGCGCCGCGCCAGCGTCACGTCGAACAGGCGGCCGAGCGCCTGCATCGCCATGTCCTTGAAGGCGAGCGTCGGGCCGTGGAACAGCTCCAGCGCGAAGACGCGGTGGTCGAGCTGGACCAGCGGGCAGACGGCGGGGTGGCCGAAGCCGGCATAGGCCTCCGCCAGCAGCGGCCGCAGCACCGCCTCCCCCGGCTGGCCGCCGGTGAACAGCGCCAGGATGCGGGCGGCGAGTTCGGGATAGGGCAGGCCCCGCATCGCCCGCCATTCGGAGGCGGTGAGCACCGGCCAGCTCTCGGGCAGGAAAAGCCCCCCGTCCTCGGCCAGGCCGGCGAGGAGGACCCCTTCGAAGTCGCGCGGCGGGGCCTCGCCGCGGGTGGAGATGTAGCGCATGGGGGCGGAAGGTAGTCCGGCCCGCGCCCGGCGGCGAGGGGGGCGCGCCGGCCCGGCCCGGAGCCGCCCGTGTCGGCGCGGCTTCGGACCATTTCGCGCGCGTTTGATGCTGCGGCGCCACGCCGCGGGTGTAGTCAGCCGGTCCGGACCCGCATCGAGGAGCCCCCCATGCCCAGGATGGTCGCCATCGCCGCCGCGCTGCTGCTCGCGGCCTGCACCGGCGCGGCGGACGACGCGGCGCAGTCCGACATCGAGGCGGCGCGCGCGGTGACGATGTCCGGCCCCGCCGTCTCGTGGGAGGCGCTGGGTGTGCATCCGGGCCTGCAGGCCCGCGCCTGCGGCGTGAGCACGCTGGTCACGGCCGGGGGCGAGGTGGTGGGCTACTGCACCGGGGGGCGCCGCTGCCGCACCATGGACTGGCGCCCGGTGGAGGATGGCTGCGGCAACGTCGCGCAGCGCCGCACCCTGCCGGCGCCCGCCATGCCGCCGGCCGAGCCCCCGCGCAGCGCCGAGCCCCCGACCGGCCTGATGGCCGGCCGCCGCTGACCGTGCCGGCGGCCCGTGGCATGCTGCCCGCAACCCCGCCACCCCCGGAGGCAGGCTGACCGTCTTCTTCACCAGCGACACGCATTTCGGCCATGCCGGGGCGCGCGGCCTCTACCGCCGGCCCTTCGCCACGGTGGCGGAGATGGACGCGGCGATGGAGGCGCGCTGGAACGCCGTGGTCGGCCCGCGGGACGAGGTCTGGCACCTCGGCGACGTCGCGGTCGGGGTGAAGCCGGCCGCGCTGGCCGAGCTTCTCGGCCGGCTGAACGGGCGCAAGCACCTGGTCGCCGGCAACAACGACCCGCCGGCGACCACCACGCTCGCCGCCTGGGCCAGCGTGCAGCCCTATGCCGAGATCGAGGTGGAGGGCCGGCACCTCGTGCTGTGCCACTACGCCTTCCGAAGCTGGCGCAACATGCATCGCGGCTGGCTGGACCTGCACGGCCACAGCCATGGCCGCCTGGCGCCGCTGCCGCGGCAGGCGGATGTGGGCGTGGATGCGCGGGACTTCCGCCCGGTGACGCTCGGCGAGCTCTTTCCGCCCGGGCGGCGCGGCGCGCTGGCGGCGCGCGGGGCGGCGCGCTAGCCTCGGCGGCGGGATGGAAGCGCAACGGACAAGGCGGGGCGTGCCGCTGGCGGTGGAGGGGCTGGAGGTGGCCTATGGCCGCGACCCGGTCCTGCACGGCGTCTCGCTCTCGGTGGAGGCGGGGGAATTCGTCGCCCTCCTCGGCCCCTCGGGCTGCGGCAAGACCACGCTGCTGCGCGCCGTCGCGGGCTTCGTGCAGCCATCGGGCGGGCGGGTTCTGGCCGGCGGGCGCGACATCACGCGCGAACCCCCCGAACGGCGCGGCGCCGCGATGGTGTTCCAGAGCTACGCGCTCTGGCCGCACATGAGCGTGGCGAGGACCATCGGCTACGGCCTGTCCGTGCGCGGCTGGGACAGGGCGCGCATCGCCGCCCGCGTCGAGGAGATGCTGCGCCTGCTGCGGCTGGAGGGGCTCGGCGCGCGGCTGCCCGCGCAGCTGTCCGGCGGGCAGCGGCAGCGTGTCGCGCTCGGCCGCGCGCTGGCGGTGGACCCGGAGATCCTGCTGCTGGACGAGCCGATGTCGAACCTCGACGCCCGCGTGCGGGAAGGCGTGCGGCACGAGCTGCGCGCGCTGCAGCAGGCGCTCGGCATCACCGCCATCCATGTGACCCATGACCGGGAGGAGGCGATGATCATGGCGGACCGCATCGTCATCCTCGAAGGTGGGCGCATCGCGCAGGCGGGCCCGCCGGAGGAACTGTGGGCGCGGCCGGCCAATGCCTATGTCGCCGACTTCCTCGGCGCCACCAACCGCCTGTCGCTGCGGATGCTGCCCGGCGCGCTGGCCCAGGGGTCGGAAGGGGAAGCGCCGATGCGCGCCGACCCGGCCCGCGCCCCGCCCGCCGGCCCGGCCCGGGTGCTGTTCCGGCCGGAGGAAGGGCGCATCCTGGCCGAGGGCGAATCGCTGCACGGCCTGGTCTTCCGCGGCACCGTCGCCCATTCGGCCTATCCCGGCGGTCGCTGGCGCGCCGCCATCCGCGTGGGCGCGGAGGAGGTGCTGGTGGATGCGCCGGACCGCATCGCGCCGGGCCAGCCCGTGCGGCTCGGCATTCCCGCCGCGGCCGCGCACCTGTTCGCCGACACCGGACCGACGCCGGCCCGTCACACGGCCGAAACCACCGCAGGCTAGCCGGAAGAAGCAACCCGAGGAGGCACCGCCATGCATCGTCGCCACATCCTGCTGGGCACCGCCGCCATCGCCGCGGCGCCCGTCCTTCCCGCCGCCGCGCAGGGGCGCGTCACGCTCAACGTGCTGACCGCGGGCGACCAGAACATGGTGGACTACGTCACCGACTATCTCGGCCCGCTCTTCACCCGGCAGAACCCGGGCGTGACGGTGCGCGCCATCGGCACCGGCCCGGGCGACGCCGGCAGCCAGCGCATCTGGGAAAGGCTGGAGGCGCAGCGCCGCGCCGGCAGCGGCAGCGTGGACGTGGATGTCGCGGTGGTCCACCAGACCATGGCCGGGCGCATGGTGGCGGAAGGCCTGCTGGCGCGCTTCCGCGACCAGGCGGCGACCGGGAACCTGGCCACCAGCGCGGTGACGCGCAACGCGCTCGGCCAGAACGTCGACGGCTTCGTGATGCCGATGTTCAACAGCCAGGTGGCCATCGCCTACAACCCCGCCCGCGTGCAGAACCCGCCCGCCAGCTTCGAGGCGCTGGAACAGTGGGCGCGGCAGAACCCCCGCCGCTTCGGCTACAACGGCATCCGCGGCGGCATGTCGGGCGTCGGCTTCGTGTTCGGCTGGGCCTACGCCTTCGGCCCCGATCAGAGGCGCCTGATCGAGGGACCCTTCGACGCCGAGGCGATCGGCGCCCTGACCCCCGCCCTCCAGCGCCTGCGGGAGTTCAACCGCAACGTCACCATCACCCCGGGCAATGCCGGCACGCTCGATGCGCTGAACCGCGGCGAGATCGACATGGGCCCGGTCTGGATGGACATGTTCTACACCTGGCAGGCGGAAGGCCGGCTCTCGCCCAACCTGCGCCTGGTGCTGCCGGAGACCGGGCTGCCCGGCCAGCCGATGTACTACGTCATCCCCGCCCGCGCCGCGAATGCCGACGTGGCGCGCCGCTTCATCGAACTCGCCACCAGCCCGCCGGTGCAGGCCGAGGGCATCGTGCGCCGCTTCAACTGGCTGCCCGGCATCGACGCGCAGCATGTCCAGCAGCACCTGGACCAGCAGACCTGGAACCGCCTGTTCCGCGACGTGGGCCCGGACCAGCTGGCGCGCGGCGCGCGGCCGATGCCGCAGGCCGATTTCATGCGCGCCATCCAGGAGGCGTATGAGAGGGTGGTGCTGAATTGAGGCTGGCGGAGGCGGGCGCGTGACCCGCCTGTTCCCCTACCTGCTGCTGGCGCCCGCGCTGTTCGTCGTGGGCGCCTTCTTCCTGCTGCCGCTCGGCCTTTCCGTGCTCGGCGCCTTCGAGGGGCCGGACGGGCCGACGCTGGCGAACCTGCGGCGCGCGGCGGAGCTGTACCGCACCGACCTGCTGTTCACGCTGGTCATCGTCACCGCCTCCACCGCGCTGACCGGGCTCGGCGCGGTGCTGATCGGCGGCTACCTCACTCTCGGGCGGTCGCGCGCGGCGGTGCGGGTGCTGGGCGCGATGTACCGCTGGCCGCTGTTCATCCCCTTCATCGTGGCGGCGCAGGCGATGCGCGGCTTCATCGGCCAGAACGGGCTGATGAACAACACGCTGGTCTGGATCGGCCTGATGCCGCAGGACTGGGCGCAGAGCTTCCTGGACTGGCGCGGCATCGTCATCACCTTCGTCTGGAAGCAGCTTCCCTTCGCGACGCTGCTGGTCGCGGGCGCGATGGCCGCGCTGGACCGCGCGGGGATCGAGGCGGCGCAGAACATGGGCGCGGGGCGGGCGCGCATCCTGGCCGGCATCGTCATCCCGCAGGTGGCGCGCAACATCATGGTGGCGCTGGTGCTGTCCTTCGTCACCATGATGTCGGTGCTGTCCGTGCCGATCATGATCAGCGGCCAGTCGCCCACCATGCTGACGGTGGCGATGGCGTGGCGCATCAACTCGCTCGGCGACTACGGCACGGCCAACGCGCTCGGGCTCATCTCCTGCATGGTCACCGGCCTCGTCGCCTGGGGCTGGCTGCGCCAGGCCGCGAGGGAGCGGGGCGCGTGACCCGCGCCGCTGTGCTGTGGTGGCTGCCGCGCGGCCTGCTGCTCGGCGCCTTCGCCTTCTTCGTCTTCGGGCCGCTGGCGAACCTGCTGCTGTGGAGCGTGGCGGAAGCCTGGTTCTGGCCGAACCGCCTGCCCAGCCAGTACGGCTTCCGCTTCTGGGAACGGGTGTTCCGGCCGGAAGGCCAGGCGATGGAAAGCCTGTGGCTGTCCATCTGGATCGCGGCGCTGACCACCGTGCTGTGCCTTGCCGTCTCGGTCCCCGCGGCCTGGGCGCTGGCCAAGGCGCGGCTGCGCTTCCGGGCGGCCATCCTGCTGCTGTTCCTGCTGCCGCAGGCCTTCCCGAACCTGCCGGTCTACATCAACATCGCCCGCATCTTCTTCGGCCTCGACCTCAACGGCACGGTGGCCGGCGTGGTGCTGGTGCATGCGGCGCACGGGCTGGTCTATTCCATCTGGATCGCGACGGCCGCCTTCTCCGCCATCGACGACGACCTCGAACTCGCCGCCCGCAACATCGGCGCGGGCGCGCTGACCGCCTTCCGCACCGTCACCCTGCCGCTCGCCGCGCCGGGCATCGCGGCCAGCGCGGTCTTCGTCTTCCTGGAATCGCTCGACGAATTCACCGCCAGCTACTTCGTCGGCGCGCCGGAGGTCCGCACCCTGCCGCTGCTGCTGTTCAGCGCGGCGGCCGGCGGCAACATGCAGGTTGCCGCCATCACCGCGCTGATCCTGCTGGTGCCGAGCGTGCTGTTCATGCTGCTGGTCGAGCGCTTCCTGCGCGCGGAGGTGCTGGCGAAGGTGGGGAAGTAGGCCGCGCTACACCACGCCCATCGGCACCCGCGCGCCTTCCGGCATCTCCACCGCGATCGCGTCGCCCGCGCGCACTTCCCCGCCCGCCAGGACGATGCCCATCACCCCGGTCTTGCGGACCAGCCCGCCCGTCGCGTCGCGCCCCAGCGTCGCGGCCATCAGCCCGGGGCGGAAGCGGTCGATCTGGATGCAGGGGTTCCGCAGCCCCGTCACCTCCACCACCGCCGTCTCCCCGATCAGCAGCCGCGCCCCGCGCGGCAGGCCGAGCAGGTCGATCCCCCGCGTCGTGATGTTCTCGCCGAGCGCGGCCGGCCCGACCTCGAACCCCGCCGCCGCCAGCTCCCCGAACAGCTCCGCATGGATCAGGTGGACCTGCCGCAGGTTCGGCGCCGTCGGGTCGCGCGCCACGCGGGACCGGTGCTTCACCGTCACCCCCGCATGGGCATCGCCCTCGACGCCAAGCCCCGGGATCAGCCGGATGGCGCGCTGCGGCTGCTTGCTGAACCGGTGCGACGCATCGCGCGCCACCGCCGCCACCACGCCGCCGGCCATCGGCGCGTCCTGCCCCGGCGCGGCCTCCATCAGAAGCGCCGCAGCAGCCGGTCGATGTAGTCCAGCTCCTCCTGCGGGCGGCCGCGTTCGGCGCCGCGCTTGCGGAGTTCCTCCTGGAGCCGCCGGGTGCGGAGCAGCTCGGCCTCGTCGGGGACGCGGGTGTCGCTGCCGGCATCCTGCGCGCCGGGCGCCTCGCGCGTGCGGCGGCCGAGCGGGTCGCGGCCGGGGCCCTGGTCCTGCGCCTGGTCCTGGCCTTCGCCCTGGCCCTCGCCCTCACCCATCATCTCCCCGGCCTCGTCGCCTTCCTCCTCGCCCTCGCCCTGCTGCTGGCCGAACTGGCGCTGCATCTGCTGCGCCATCTGGCGGCTGCCTTCCTGCAACTCGCGGATGGCGCGCTGCTGCGCCTCCCGCGCGTCGCGGCTTTCGGACAGCGCGTCCTGCGCCTCTCGCATCGCCTGGTCGGCACGGCCGAGCTGGGGCGGGACCTCGCCGGTCAGGTCGCCGAACTGCTGCATCACCTCGCCCAGCGCCCGGCGCAGCGCGCGCTGGGTGCGGGCCTCGCGCCCCGCCTGCTCGCGCGCCTGCGCCTCGGCCCCCTCGCGCTGCTGCTGCAACTGCTGCTGCTGGTTCTGCAGCTGCGGCGACTGGGTCCAGGGGAAGCGGTTGAGCTGCTGCTGGCTGCGCCGTTCGGCGTCGCGCCGCTGCGTCTCGGCCTCGGCGCGGCGGTGGCCGGAATCGAGCATCTCGGTCTGGCGGCGGACCATGTCCTGCACCACGCCCATCTGCTGCTGGCCGCGTTCGCGGCGCTGGCGCTGGCGGTCCTGTTCCTCGTTGCGGGCGGTGCGGCCTTCCTCCAGCGCGCGCAGCATCTCCTCCAGCTCCGCCAGTTCGCGCTGGGCGTCCTGGGTGCGGTCCTGGCGGTTGGCCTCCCGCATGCGGTCGGTGCGGCGGTCCAGCTCCCGCCGGTCCATCAGGCGGTTCTGCGGGTCGAAGGGCATCGCCTCCGCATTCTCCCGCTGGAGCCGTTCGGCCAGGGCCTCCAGATGGCGGCGGATGGCGTCGCGCAGCTCCTGGATGCGGCGCTCCGTCTCGCTCCGCTGCGCCTCGGTCTGCTGGCGGCCTTCCTGCTGTTCGCGGTTCGCCTGTTCCAGCGCCTCGCGCAGGGCCTCGCGCGCCTGGGCCAGGGCGCGGGCGGTGCGCTCCGCCCGGCCTTCCTCGAGCGCGAGCGCCGTCTCCCACATGATCTCCTGCGCTTCCGTCACCGCCTCGGGGCGACGGTCGCGGGTCAGGCGGTGGCGGGCGCTGCGGAGCGCGAGATAAGTGGTCGCGTCGTGTTCGAAGGCGTCGGGCGCATTGGCCAGCCGGTCGAGTTCCCGCCGCGCCTCGGCCCGCGCGGAGGGGTCGAGCGAGAGCGCCTTGCGGAGCGCGATCAGCGCCTGCGCGACCGGGTGGGTGAAGCTGCGCTCGGGCAGGGTCAGCGCCGCGGCCTCGGACCGGCCTTCCTGTTCCGCCCCGTCGCGGGCCAGCAGCGTGACCTCCACCTCGAGCCCCGCCCAGGGATGGGCGGAAAGGTCGGGCCCCACCACGCCGCGCGCCTGCCGCGGCTGGCCGGCGGGCAGGCCGATCTCGATCACATGCGGCGGGGCGTCGGGGCGGGCCTTCAGCCGGATCTCGGCGACCAGCGAGGCGACGCCCCAGTCATCCTCGACCCGCCAGGGGATGCGGATGGCGAGCCCGCGCGGCGCGCGGCCGGGCGCATCGGTATAGGCCGCGACCGGCGGCTGGTCCGCCTGGACCGAAAGCGTCCAGGCCGCGACCTCCGCCCCGTCGCGCCGGATCGCCAGCCGCGCGCCGCGGTCGAGCAGCGCCTCCGCCCCGAAGGAACGGGCGTCGAGCGCGCGGAACGGCGTCGCGGCGGCGCCCAGCAGCAGGTCCGGCACGCCGCCGGTCCCGCCCGAGAGCGAGACCTGCAGGCGGCTGCCCTGCGGCACCGACACCGCGCCGCCGGCGGGGTCGAGGAAGGCGGGCGCCGCGCCGGTATAGGCGGGCGGGGTGATCCAGGCCTCGATCCGCAGCGCCGGCGGGGGCAGGGGGGCGGCGAAGGCGGGGATGACGGCGCGGCGCAGCCTCTCCGGCGCTTCCGGCCCTGCCACCACGAGCGCGGCCAGGAGCGAGAGGCCGAGCGCAGCCCGCAGCGCGATCGGGTCGCGCCTCGCCAGCCCCGGCCGGGGGATGCCGACGCGAAGCCGCCGGATGGACGCCGCGGCGCGGGCGCGATGCACCTCCCACACCGCAAGGGCCATGGGGTCCGACGCCGCGGGGCGGTCCGCCAGCGCGGCCAGCGGCCGGTGCGGCAGGCCGCTGGCCTGTTCCAGCCGCCGGTCGGCGGCATCCGGCGTCGGCAGCGCCAGGCGCCGCGCCCCGCGCCAGGCGGCGTAGGCGACGGCGCCGAGGAAGAGAAGGCCGAACAGCCCCCGCGCCCAGCCCGGCAGCAGCAGCGGCAGGCCGAGCAGCGCGACGGTCAGGAAGGCGGCGGCGGTGCCGAGGGCCGGCCATAGCGCCGGCCATAGCCGTTCCCAGAACAGGGCGAGCCGCGCGAGGGCGCGGCGGCGGGCGAGGGTCTCGAAGGTCCCGCCCGGCGGCATCAGCCCATCCAGTCCGGCAGGCGCTGCCCGGCCAGCAGCGCCTCCTGCGTCTGGCGGGCGCGCACGACCGCGAAGCGGGCGCCGTCCACCAGGACCTCCGCCGCCAGCGGCCTTGCGTTGTAGGTGCTGCTCATCGCCGCTCCGTACGCCCCTGCATCCAGGAACGCGACGAGGCTACCCGGTTCCAGGTCGGGAAGGCCACGGTTTCGCGCGAAGGTGTCGCCCGTCTCGCAGACCGGTCCGACCACGTCGCAGGGGGAGGTGGCGGCGGCGAAGGCGGCCGGCGCCACGGGCACGATGCCGTGCCAGGCCTCGTACATGGCCGGGCGCACCAGGTCGTTCATGGCCGCATCCAGGATGACGAAGCGGCGCGTGGCGGTCCGCTTCTCGATCACGACGGAGGCGAGCAGCACGCCGGCGGGCCCGCAGATCCAGCGCCCGGGCTCCATCATCAGCCGCACGCCGAGATTGCCGAGCGTGGTGCGGATGGCGCCGGCCAGCGCCGCCGGGCTCGGCGCCGGCTCGTGCCGGTAGGGGATGCCGAGGCCGCCGCCGCAATCCACCCGCTCCACCGGCAGGCCCGCCGCGCGCAGCTCCCGCACGAGGTCGGCGAGGTGGCGGTAGGCGGTGGCATAGGCCGCCATGCCCGCGGTGATCTGGCTGCCGATATGCACCGCGACGCCGACCGGGCGGAGCCCCGGCGTGGCGGACATGCGGGCATAGAGCGCGGAGGCGTCGGCGATGGCGACGCCGAACTTGTTCTCGCTGCGCCCCGTCGTGATCTTGGCGTGGGTGCGGGCATCCACGTCCGGGTTCACGCGCAGCGCGACATCGACGGTGCGGCCGAGCGCGGTGGCGGCGGCGGAGATCATCGCGACCTCCTCCGCGCTTTCCGCATTGATCTGGCCGACGCCGCGGCCGATGGCGAAGCGCAACTCGTCCATCGTCTTGCCGACGCCGGAGAAGACGACATGGGCCGGGTCGATGCCGGCCGCCAGCGCCAGGCGCAGCTCCCCTTCCGAGACGATGTCGGCGCCCGCGCCCTCGGCGGCAAGCGTCCTCAGCACGGCGAGGTTGGGGTTGGCCTTGACCGCGAAATGGATGTCGCAGGGCAGCCGCGCTTCCTCCAGCGCGGCGCGCAGCGCGCGGAAGCGGCGGCGCAGCGTGCCGGCGGAATAGACCCAGGCCGGCGTGCCCACCTCCCGCGCGATGCGGGCGAGCGGCACATCCTCCATCGTCAGCCCGTCATGGGCATGGACCGCCAGGTGCGGGCGCTGGGCGAGGAGGTCCGCGAAGGACGGGTCCTCGTCGGTGTCGATCAGGGGTGCGGGGGCGGCCATCCGGCCAAGATGGAGTGGCCGCGCCGTTTCGTGAAGACGCCGGCCCCCGCGACCCTCAGCGGCCGGGATAGACCCGCGGCCAGGTCACCTGGTCCGGCGGGCCGGGGGGGCGGATGTTGCCGGCCCGGCCGCAGGCGGCAAGCGCCAGCGCGGCGACGAGCAGGACGGCGAGGCTCCTCATCCCAGGCGCTCCTTCCACTCGGCCGCCATGCGGGCGACATTGGCCGGCGCCGTGCCGCCATAGGACACGCGCGACCGGACCGAGGCGGCGACGGAGAGCACGCCGAACACCCCCTCATGGATGCGCGGCTCCACCGCCTGCATCTCCCCGATCGTCAGGCCGGCGAGGTCCACGCCCATCGTCTCGGCCTTCGCGACCAGGCGGCCGGTGACGTGGTGGGCATCGCGGAAGGGCATCCGCAACTCGCGCACCAGCCAGTCCGCCAGGTCGGTGGCGGTGGAGAAGCCGGCGCCCGCGGCCTCGGCCAGGCGGCCGACCACGGGCTGCATGTCCCGCACCATCCCCCCGATGGCGGCCAGCGCGAGGGCCAGGTTCCCGGCGGCATCGAAGACCGGCTCCTTGTCCTCCTGCATGTCCTTGAAATAGGTCAGCGCCAGACCCTTCAGCGTGGTCAGCATGGCGACCAGGTTGCCGATCATCCGCCCGGTCTTGCCGCGCACCAGCTCCGCCGCGTCCGGGTTGCGCTTCTGCGGCATGATGGAGCTGCCGGTGGTGAAGGCGTCCGTCAGCTTCACGAAGCCGAAATAGGGGTTCGTCCAGATCACGATCTCCTCCGCGAAGCGGCTGAGATGCGTGGCGCACATGGCGCAGGCGAACAGGAATTCCGCCGCGAAGTCGCGGCTGGCCACGCTGTCCAGGCTGTTGCGCGTCGGCCCGTCGAAGCCGAGCGCGGCGGCCGTCATGTGCCGGTCGATCGGGAAGCCGGTGCCGCAGAGCGCGGCGGCGCCGAGCGGGCTTTCGTTCAGCCGCCGCCGGCAATCCGCCAGCCGCCCGCGGTCGCGCGACAGCATCTCGACATAGGCAAGCAGGTGGTGGCCGAAGGTGGTGGGCTGCGCGGGCTGGAGGTGGGTGAAGCCCGGCATCACGGTTCCGGCATGCTCGGCCGCGCGGGCGACGAGGGCGCGCATGACGTCGGCGACCTGGGCGTCGAGCCCGTCGATCGCGTCGCGCACCCACAGCCGGACGTCGAGCGCCACCTGGTCGTTCCGGCTGCGGCCGGTGTGCAGGCGCTTGCCGGCTTCCCCGATGCGCTCGGTCAGCCGGGCCTCGATGTTCATGTGGATGTCCTCGAGCGCCTCGCTGAACTCGAAGCGCCCGGCCTCGATCTCGGCGGCGATCTCCTCCAGGCCCCGGCGGATCGCGGCCTCGTCCTCGGCCGAGATGATCCCCACATGCGCCAGCATGGCGGCATGGGCGAGGCTGCCGCGGATATCCTGGCGCCACATCTTGCGGTCGAAGCCGATGCTGGCATTGATCTCCCGCATGATGGCGCCGGGGCCCTCGGCATAGCGGCCGCCCCACAGGGAGTTCGAGGAGGTGTCGTTGCTCACGGAGGAGTTGGTCCTGTGCTGAAAGCCCTGCCACGCCGCCGGCTGGTCGCGGCCCTCGCGGCGGGGGCGACCCTACAGGCCGCGACCGTTCCGCGGAAGGCGGCCGCCGCCGGGGCGACGGATGGCGGCCTGTCCAAGATGCGGGAACACGCCGAGCCCCGGGCCCTGCCGGACGGCCTCGGCTTCACCGACGGCGACGGGCGGGAGACGCGGTTCGAGGCCTTCCGCGGCCGCGCGCTGGTGGTGAATTTCTGGGCCACCTGGTGCCCCCCCTGCGTGGCGGAGATGCCGGCGCTGGACCGGCTGCACGGCATGCTGGCGCGCGAGGGGATCGAGGTGCTGGCCCTGTCGTCGGACCGCGGCGGGCGCGCGCAGGTGGAGCCCTTCTACGCCCGCACCGGCATCCGCCACCTTCCCATCTGGCTCGACCCCCGCGGCGCGGCGGGACGCGCGCTTGGCGTGCGCGGGCTGCCGACCACCCTCATCCTCGACCGCCGCGGCCTGGAAGTGGCGCGGCTGGAGGGCGAGGCGGAATGGGACCATCCGCAGATGGTGGCGGCGCTGCGCCGGCTGACGCGCACGCCCGCCCCCGAGACGAACCGCAACACCTGAACGGACGCATCATGCCCGACGACACCATCCCCCGCGCGGCCACCACCTTCGAGGCGCGGCTCGACAAGCTTGCCGCGCTGGCCGTGCGCGTCGGGCTGAACCTCCGCGCGGGGCAGGAGGTGGTGATGACCGCCCCGGTCGAGGCGCTGCCCCTGGTGCGCCGCATCGCCGAACATGCCTACAGGGCGGGTGCGACGCTGGTGACGCCGCTGATCGGCGACGACCAGGTGGCGCTGGCCCGCTACCGCCACGCGCAGGACCCGGCGGCCTTCGACGTCGCCGCCGACTGGCTGTTCGAGGGCATGGCCAAGGCCTTCGCCGGCGGCGCCGCGCGGCTGGCCGTGGTGGGCGACGACCCGACCCTGCTGTCGCAGGAGGAGCCGGAGAAGGTGGCCCGCGCCAACCGCGCGCGGTCCAGGGCCTATCGGCCGGCGCTGGAACTCATCACCAGCTTCGCCACCAACTGGAACCTCGTCCCCGCCGCCACCCCCGGCTGGGCGCGGCAGGTCTTCCCCGGCCTGCCGGAGGAGGAGGCGGTGGCGCGGCTGTGGGACGCCATCTTCATGGCCTGCCGCGTGGACGTGGCGGACCCGGTGGCCGAATGGGCGCGCCACAACGCGACGCTGCAGGCGCGCACCGCCTTCCTGAACGGCAAGGACTACCGCGAGCTGCATTTCCGCGGGCCGGGCACGGATCTCCGCGTCGGCCTCGCGGAGGGGCATCTCTGGGCGGGCGGCGCGGAGCCGGCGAAGAACGGCATCACATGCAACCCCAACATCCCGACCGAGGAGGTCTTCACCACCCCCCATGCGCTGCGGGTGGAGGGCACCGTGCGGTCCACCAAGCCGCTGGCCTACCAGGGCACGCTGATCGAGGAGATCGCCGTGCGCTTCGAGGCCGGGCGCATCGTGGAGGCCAATGCCAGCCGCGGCGCCGACGTGCTGCGGCGCGTGCTGGAGACGGACGAGGGCGCGGCGCGGCTGGGCGAGGTGGCGCTGGTGCCGCATTCCTCCCCCATCTCGGCCTCCGGCCTGTTGTTCCGCAACACGCTGTTCGACGAGAACGCGGCGAGCCACATCGCGCTCGGCCAGGCCTACACCACCTGCCTGCGCGACAGCGCGGGCGTGGCGGCGGAGGATCTGGCGAAGCGCGGGGCCAATGCCTCGCTCATCCATATCGACTGGATGATCGGGTCGGGCGCGATCGACGTGGACGGCATCACCCAGGCGGGCGAGGCGGAGCCGCTGATGCGCGCGGGGGAATTCACCGGCGGGGCCTGAGGCCGGCGGCGCCGGGGCCGCGCGGCTCCCGCCATCAGTCCAGCGGGATGCCGTGCGCCCGGATGACCTCGCCGTACTGGCGCACCGTCTCCTGCATCAGACGGCCCAGTTCCCCGGGCGTGGAGGAGACGGCGGCGGCGCCGGTGCCCTCCACCGCGGCGCGGTATTCGGGGGAGGCGACGGCCTCCACCACCAGCCGGTTCACCCGTTCCACCACCGCGGGCGGGATGCCGCCCGCGCCGCAGATGCCGAGCCAGCCATAGGCCACCAGGTCGATCCCCTGTTCCACCAGCGTCGGGATGCCCGGCGCGACGGGCAGGCGCTCCGGGCTCGACATCCCGATGGCGCGGACCTGGCCGGACTGCGCCAGCGGCATCGTGTTCACCAGCGGCCCGACGAACAGCTGCAGCCGCCCCGCGATGAGGTCCTGCAGCACCGGCGGGGTGCCGCGATAGGGCACCTCCACCATCGACAGCCCGGCCTGACGTTCGAACATGCGGGCGATGAGGTTGGGCATGGAGGCGGCGCCGACATGGCCGTAGTTCATCACCTCCGGCCGGGTGCGGGCCAGCGCCACGAATTCCGCCGCGTCGCGCACGGGCAGGGAATTCGGCACGACCAGCGCGTAGTAGGCGCGCGTGATCTGGGAGACCGGCGCCATCACGTCGAGGGGGTAGGGCCGCGTCGCGCTCATCGAATTCAGCGCGTCGATATAGGTGCAGACCAGCAGCGTGTGGCCGTCGCGCGGCTGGGACAGCACATGGTCCAGCGCGATGCGCCCGCCCGCGCCGGTCCGGTTCTCCACCACCACGGGCTGGGGCAGGCGGGCGCGCATCTGCTCCGCCACGATGCGGGCGGGGATGTCGGTCGGCCCGCCGGCGGGGAAGCCCACCAGCAGGCGGACGGGGCGGGTCGGCCAGGCGTCCTGCGCCGCGGCAGGCAGGGCGGGCAGCAGCGCGGCGCAGAGCGCGAGCGCCCGGGTCAGGGGGGACATGGTGCGGCTCCGCCCGGTGTGGTGGCAGCGGCAGGATAGGCAAGGGGCGGCGGCGGCTCAATCGCCGCCGCCGATGGCGGCCTTCAGGTCTCCGCGCCGCCATTCACCTGGATCATCTGGCCGTTCACATAGGCGCCGCCGTCGCTCACCAGCATCCGCACCACCGCCGCGATCTCGGCCGGCGTGCCCATGCGCCCCACGGGCACCTTGGCGACATACTGGTGGCGGTGCGTCACCACCCCCGGCTTGTCGTCGTCGGCCGCGATGGGGCCCGGAGAGATGGCGTTGGCGGTGATGCCCTTCGGGCCGAATTCCTTGCCGAGCGCCTTGGTCAGCCCCCAGAGCCCGTGCTTGGCCACCGAGACGGGCGCGCGGCCGGAATAGCCGTGGATGGCGTTCATGCCGGTGAAGTTGACGATGCGGCCCCAGCCCTTCGCGACCATCCCCGGGATGCAGGCCTGCGAGAGCCAGATCGCGGCTTCCACATCGACCGCCATCACCCGCCGCCAGTCCTCGACCGTGGTGTCGAGGAAGGGTTTGGCCGGGCGCAGC
Organism: Falsiroseomonas sp. CW058; assembly: GCF_050563535.1. Classification (NCBI taxonomy): domain Bacteria; kingdom Pseudomonadati; phylum Pseudomonadota; class Alphaproteobacteria; order Acetobacterales; family Roseomonadaceae; genus Falsiroseomonas; species Falsiroseomonas sp. CW058. Next base: position 19,954 of record NZ_JBNXUO010000026.1, on the reverse strand, counting down.
GCGGCGTTGTTGACCAGCACGTCCACCGCGCCGAAGGCGGCGATCGCCTCGGCGGCGATGCGGGCGCATTCGCCGGGGCTGCCGACATCGCCCATCGCGACGATGGCGCGCACGCCGAAGGCCTCCGCCTCCCCCGCCACGCGTTCCGCCGCGGCGCGGTCGGTGGCGCCGTTGATCGCGACGTCGAAGCCGTCCTGCGCGAGGCCGAGCGCGACGGCGCGGCCGATGTTCTTGCCCGCGCCGGTGATCAGGGCGGCGCGGCGGGGTGTGGCGTTCATGCGTGGGCGGGTCCTTGGTGGGGAAGGGCGTGGATCAACCGTCGCGGCGGATGAACTCGGCGCAGCGTTCGCCGACCATCAGCGCGGCGGGCTGGATGTTGGGTGAGGGGATGAGGGGGAAGACGCTGGCATCGGCCACGCGCAGCCCCTCCACCCCGCGCACCCGCAGGCCGGGGTCGAGCACGGCGCGTTCGTCGCCCCCCATGCGGGCGGTGCCGCAGGGGTGGAAGACGGTGCTGGCGGTGGCACGGATGCTGGCCATGTAGGCCGCGTCGTCCCGCGCCTCCGGCCCGGGGCGCAGCTCCTCCAGGATCAGGTCCCGCAGCGGGCCGGTGGCGCCGATGCGGCGGCACAGATGCGCGCCGCCCAGCATCACCCGCATGTCGTTCGGGTGGTCGAGGTAGTTGGGCTGGATCACCGGCGGGTCCGCCGGGTCGGGGCTGCGCAGCGCCAGCCAGCCGCGGCTGTCCGGGCGGCACTGGCCGTAGTTCAGCATCACGCCCGGCTCGTGGTGCAGGCCCTGGGCGTAGTCGAAGGTGGAGAAGTTCACGAACAGCAGCTGCAGCTCCGCCTCCTCCGCGCCGGGGGTGACGCGGGCGAAGCCCGTCGCCTCCCCCGCGCCGATGGCCAGCGGGCCCGATCCGCGCAGCGCCCAGTCGAGGCCCATCGCCACCTTGCGAAGATGCCCGCCCGGGCGGGGTGCCATGATCTCGTTCAGCGTGCCGCAGGGCTTCGTGCGCCAGATGAACTTGGCGATCAGGTGGTCCTGCAGGTTGCGCCCGACATCGGGGCTGTGCGCCACCACCGGGATGCCGAAGCCCTGCAGCGCCGCGCCGTCGCCGATGCCCGACAGCATCAGCAGTTTCGGCGTCTCGATCGCGCCGGCCGAGAGCACGATGCAGCGTCGCGCGCGGAATTCCCCTTCTGCCGTCGCGACGCCGACCGCGCGGCGGCCCTCGAAGACCAGGCGGTGGACATGGATGCCGGTCCGCACCTCCAGGTTCGGGCGCGACATGGCAGGGCGGAGATACATGCGCGCCGAGGAGGACCGCCAGCGGCCATCCACGTTCAGCTGCACCGGGCCCACGCCCTCGATCGGGCCGCCGTCGTTCACGTCGCGGTGCCGCGGCAGGCCGGCGGCGGCCGCGCTGTCCACGAAGGCGCGCGCGGCCGGCGCAAGGCGGCGCGGCGCGCCGACGCGGATCGGGCCATCGCTGCCGCGCGCCGCCGAGGGCTCGCCGAGCCAGGTCTCCATCCGGCGGAAGGCGGGGGCCACATCCTCGTAGGACCAGCCGCGCGCCCCCGCCTGTGCCCAGCGGTCGTAGTCATGCGGGCTGCCGCGCAGGAAGACCAGCCCGTTCACGCTGCCCGAACCGCCGAGCACGCGGCCGCGGGGCCAGTGGATGCGCCGCCCGTCCAGCTGCGGCTGCGGCTCCGTCATGAAGCGCGGGTCGTAGCGGCCACTGCCGAACAGCTTCCCGTAGCCCAGCGGCAGGCGGATCCAGGGGTCCCGGTCCTCCCGCGGGCCGGCTTCCAGCAGCAGCACGCGCGTCGCCGGATCCTCGGACAGGCGCGCGGCGACGATGCAGCCCGCGCTGCCGCCGCCGACGACGATGACATCCGCCTCGCTGCCCACGGGATCAGGGTTCCAGCTTCACCCCGGTGCGGTCCACCACCTGGCGGAACTTGGCAAGCTCCGCGCGGAAGAAGGCCTCGGCGTCCGAGGGCGCGTTGGGGCGCGTCCAGGGGGCGACGCCGGCGACGAGCAGGCGTTCGCGCAGCTGCGGCTCGGCGATCGCGGCGCGGACGGCGCGGTTCAGCGCCTCCGTCACCGGCGCGGGCATGCGCGGCGGGCCGATCACGGCGAACCAGTTCTCCAGGTCGAAGCCCGGCAGCGCGCCCTCGGCCAGGGTCGGGATGTCGGGGAAGGAGGGGAAGCGTTCGAGGCCGGTCACCGCGACCCCGCGCACCCGCCCGTCCCGCACCTGCCCCGCGGCGGAGGCGAGGACGGCGACGCCCCACTGCGTCTCGGCCCGTGCGATGCTCTCAACCATCAGCCCGCCCGAGCGGTAGGGCACATGCGGGAAGCGCCCGCCGAGGCCGAGGACGGAGGCGAACATCTCCGCCGAGAGATGCGGCATCCCCGCGACGCCGGAGGAGGCGAAGGGCATCGCATCGGCCTGCGCCGCGCGAAGGCGCGCGATCACCTCCTGCGGGGTCGCGCCGGGGAAGCCGGGCTGGGTGACGACGATCATCGGGCCGGTGCCGACCACGGCGACATGGGTGAAATCCGCCACCGGGTCGTAGCGCGTACCGCCCTGCACGGCGTTGGGCGCCAGCGCGTGGGACGAGGCCTCCACCAGCATAAGCGTGTGCCCGTCCGGCGCCTGGCGGCGCAGCCAGTCGCTGGCGATGATGCCGGACGCGCCGGGCCGGTTCTCCACCACCACGCGCCCGTTGCCGCCGAGCGCCGGGCCCAGCCGGTCGGCCAGCAGGCGCGAGGTGACGTCGGTGGAGCCACCCGGCGCGAATCCCACCGCCAGCGTGATGGTCCGGTCGGGGAAGGCGAGGGCGGGCGCGGCCAGCGCGGAGGCGAAGGCGAGGCCGAGGAGCGAGCGGCGGAGCATGGACGAGGACCTCCCGTATCGTTGTTGCGCGGAGGGTCGCAAGGCCGGCGCGGCTGGGCAAGGGCCGGCGCCCCGCCCCCGGGGAAGGGACGGGCTCTCAGCCCGGCGCCGGCACGCCGAGCTGCCGCGCCACGGCGAGGATGCTGGCCCAGGTGTCGGGCGTCAGCGGCACGCCATTGGCAAGCCGCTCCGCCCGCGTCGCGGCTTCCCTGTCGCCGGGGGCGAGGACGGGCTCGCCGGGGCTGGCCGGGTTGCTCGCCAGCACCCAGTCCACATAGGCGCGGCCGGTCGCGTGGAACTCCGCCTCGGTGCCGAAGTGGCGGGGGGAGACGTAGAAGCTCAGCATGCCGTTGGCGATGCGCCCGCGCGCCTCCACCGGCCCGCTGGTGCCGCCGCCGGTCAGCGCGCCGGCCAGCATCTCGCACATGAAGGCGAGGCCGCTGCCCTTGTGCTCGCCGAAGGCGCGGATGGCGCCGGCGCCGTTGGCGGGGTTGCGCGGGCCGGTCTGGCCGTATTCGCCGTAGAGCGTGTGCGGGTCGCCCGACAGGCGGCCATCGGGTTCGATCAGCGCATCGGCGGGCAGCGCCTTGCCGCCGTTCGACGCTACCAGCACCTTGCCTTCCGCCACCAGGCTTGTCGCGAAATCCAGCACCAGCGGGCGTCCGGGCAGGGGGACGCCGACGCTGAAGGGCGCGGTGGAGAAGCGGCGTTCCGTGCCGCCGAAGGGCGCGACCAGCACGCTGCCGGCCACGTTGACGAAATGCACCGAGATCAGGCCCGCGCGGATCGCTGCCTCGGCATAGTCGCCGACGCGGCCGATATGGCCGGCATTGCGCAGCCCGACCACCGCGATGCCGTGCTGCAGGGCGCGGGCGATGCCGAGTTCGACGGCCTGCGGCGCGACCGTCTGGCCGAAGCCGAACCTGCCGTCGAGCAGCGCGAAGCAGCCACCATCCGTCACCACCTCCGCCGTCTGGCCCTTCAGCACGAAGCCGGCCTGGTGCCATTCGACGTAGCGCGGCACGCGGACCACGCCGTGGCTGTCATGGCCGGCGAGGTTGGCGCCGAGCAGATGGGTGGAGATGCGCCGCGATTCGGCGGCATCGCACCCCGCTCCTTCGAAGATGGCGGCGATGAAGGCTTCCAGCGTCGCGGCGGGGATGCGGATGTAGCTCGGCTCGGCCATGGGCGCGGTGTTCCTCTCTCGCGCAGGAACCTGCCCCCGGGCCGGCGGGGCGTCCAGACCCCTACAGCACGCGTCCGCTGTCGGGGTCGATCAGGTGCATGTGGTTGAGGTCGGCCGCGACCTGCATGGGGCGGCCGGGCTCGGCCGGGGTTGTGGGGTCGATGCGGCTGCACACCTCGTGTCCCTGCATCCAGAGATGCAGCAGCGTCTCCATCCCCATCGGCTCGATCACCTCGGGCGTCAGCTGGAACAGGGCGATGTTCGGACGGTCGAGGTTCTTGGGTTCGGTCAGGTGCTCGGGGCGGATGCCGAACAGCACCTCCTTCCCGGCCATCGGCTGGTAGCGCGCGCTGCGTTCGGCGGGCACCGGCAGGACGATGCCGTTCGGCAGGCTGAGGCGGAGCGCGCCGGACCCGTTCTCCACCCGGGCGGGGATGAAGTTCATCGCGGGGCTGCCGATGAAGCCGGCCACGAAGCGGGTCGCGGGGCGGTGGTACAGCTCCTGCGGGGGGCCGACCTGCTCGATCACGCCGTGGTTCATCACCACCACGCGGTCGGCGAGCGTCATCGCCTCCACCTGGTCGTGGGTGACGTAGACGGTGGTGGTGCGGACCGTCTGGTGGACCTTCTTGATCTCGGTCCGCATCTGCACGCGCAGCTTGGCGTCGAGGTTCGACAACGGTTCGTCGAACAGGAAGACCTTGGGGTCGCGCACGATGGCGCGGCCCATGGCCACCCGCTGGCGCTGGCCGCCCGACAGCGCCTTCGGCTTGCGCTCCAGCAGGGGCGCGATGTCGAGGATGCGGGCGGCGTTGTTGACGCGGCGCGCGATCTCCTCCTTCGGGAACTTCCGCAGCGTCAGCCCGAAGGCCATGTTCTCGTAGACCGACATGTGCGGGTAGAGCGCGTAGTTCTGGAACACCATGGCGATGTCGCGGTCGCGGGGGGGGATGTCGTTCACCACCGTGCCGCCGATCGCGATCTCGCCCGAGGTGATCTCCTCGAGCCCCGCGATCATCCGCAGCGTGGTGGACTTGCCGCAGCCCGACGGGCCGACGAGGACGACGAATTCATGGTCGGCGATGTCGAGGTCGATGCCCTTCACCGCCTGCACGCCGCCCTCATACGCCTTGACGACCTTGCGGATGGAAACCTGCGCCATGGTTCAGCCCTTCGTCGCGCCGGCGGTCAGGCCGGCGATGTAGTAGTCCATCAGGAACGCGTAGACGACCACCGGCGGCAGCGCCGCGAGCAGCGCACCGGCCATAAGCTGGCCCCAGGCGAAGGTGTCGCCGCGGATCAGCTGGCTGACCACGCCGATGGTGATCGGCATCTCCGACGGGGTGGTGATGAAGGCGGTGGGGTAGACGAAGGCCGCCCAGCTCACCGTGAAGGCGAAGATGGTGGCGGCGATGATGCCGGGCAGCGCGACGGGGATGAAGATCCGGAACAGCATCTGCATCCAGTTCGCGCCGTCGATCAGCGCGGCCTCGTCCAGTTCCTTCGGGATGGAGGCGAAGTAGCCGATCATGATCCAGGTGCAGAAGGGCACCGTCAGCGTCGGGTAGATCAGCACCAGCCCCCAGGTGGAGTTCAGCAGGCCGAGGCTGCCGACGATCTGGTAGAGCGGGATGAACAGCAGCGTGTCCGGCACCAGGTAGGTGAGGAAGACGCCGGTGGCCAGGAACTGGCTGCCCCAGAACCGCATCCGCCCGAGCGCGAAGGCCGCGAGGACGGAGATCACCATGCTGATCGCCACCACCAGCACCGTCACCTTGATGCTGTTCCAGAAGAACCCCATGAACATCGGGTTGGTCAGCAGCGCGCGGTAGTTCTCGAGCGTGGGGTCGCGGACCAGCCAGGGATTCCCGGCCAGGTTCGCGACCTCCGCGCTGGTCTTCAGGCTGGTCAGCAGCATGTAGACCGGCGGCGCCAGCATGACGATCGCGGCGATGACGAGAGAGACATAGGCCGTGACCAGCGCCCAGCGGCGTTCCCGCCGCAGGCTGCCGGCCTTGCCGTACATCGCCGCGGGCGTGGCGGCGGCGGTCGTGGCGGTGCTCATCACGCCTCCTCCCGGTTGCGGCGGTTGATGCCGCGCAGCACGAAGAACGCGATCACCGCCAGGATCGGGAACATGAACAGGCTGACCGCCGCGCCGCGCGGGATGTTGCCGGCCAGCACCCCCACCTGGAAGGCGTAGGACGCGAAGACATGCGTCAGGTCCCGCGGGCCGCCATTGGTCAGCACGCGCACGATGTCGTAGTTCGCGAAGGTCACGATCAGGCTGAACAGCACGGTGATGGAGATGATGTTGCGCATCATCGGCAGCGTCACGTAGCGCAGCCGCTGCCAGCCCGTCGCGCCGTCGATCGCCGCGGCCTCGTAGAGCTGTTCCGGCACGGATTTCAGCGCGGCGAGGTACATGATCATGAAGAAGGGCGCGCCGTACCAGACATTGACGATGATGACGGAGATGCGCGCCCACCACGGCTCGCCCAGCCAGGGGACGGCGGGCACCGCGAAGATGTTCAGGATCCAGTTGATCGAGGAGTACGAAGGCTCGAACATCCACCACCAGCCCAGCGTGGACAGCGCCGGCGGGATCACCCAGGGCACCAGCAGCATGCCGCGCCACTTGCGCTGACCCTTGGTGGGGATGTGGTGCAGCATGTGCGCCAGCCAGAAGCCGATCAGCGCCTTGAGGATCACGGCGGTGACGGCGAAGAACACGGATTGCCAGATCACCGCGCGGAAGGTCTCGGAATCCAGCAGCACCTCGAAGTTGCCGAGGCCGATGAAGGCGGTCATCCGCCGGTTCAGCGTGGACAGGTAGATGGCATAGGCCGCCGGCCACGCCACCAGCCCGCCGATCACCGCGATCAGCGGCAGCGTCATCAGGAAGGCGATGGTCGACCGCCGTCGCGCGAAGCGTTGCAGGGACCCGCCCCGCCGCGCCCCCGCCGCCTGTCCCATGCCCAGCGCCGCGCCGTCGGCCATCTCGCGCCTCCCGGTTGCGCGGCCCCGGGCGCGCGCCCGGGGCCTTTTCCGTGCCGAACGCTGCGGCCTAGAGGCTGCGGCGCATGTTGGTGATCTCGCGCTCCAGCCAGCCGAGCGCGGCGTCGATGCTCTCGCCCCCCTGCGACACGCGGGCGATCAGCTTCGTGTTCAGCGCCTGGATGTACATCTGGCTGGCCAGTTCCGGCGGCGCCGGGGAGAAGGCGATGGAATAGCGCGCGTCGTGGTGCGGCTTCAGCGGGTAGTTGTAGATGGTGCCGACGGGCGGCCCTTCCGTCTCCCACACCTTGAAGTCGGCCATGCTGAGATGCGGCGGGATGTCGTAGCCGCCCGAGAAGTTGGTGGTGAACTCCGCGCTCTCCCGCTCGCCCAGGAATTCGACGAAGCTCTTGGCCGCGGCCTTGTTGCGGCCGAAGGCCCAGATCCCCGTGGTCCAGGGCAGGTAGGCCAGGAAGCGGCCCTGCGGGCCGGCCGGCATCGGCACAGTCCAGCAGTTCTCCGCCACCTGCGGCGCGTCGCGCTTGGCCACCGCCCAGGCGGAAGGCGGGTTGAAGATCAGCGCGGACCGGCCGGAGATCAGCGCGCGGTTGTTCGACGCGTCGTCCCAGGCCCAGACGTCGTTCGGCAGGAAGCGCGACAGCCGCACGGCGTAGTCGACCACCTGGCGGAGTTCCTGGTTGCCGCGGATGGTGGGGTTGCCGCGTTCGTCGGTGATGCGCGCGCCGTAGCTGGCGAACAGCCCGCCCACCCAGTCCACCGCGTCGGTGAACTGGCCCATCGGCAGGCCGAAGGGCACGCCGGCGCGGTGGCAGGCCTCGGCCGCGCGGAGGAAGGTGTCCCAGTTCCACTGGTCGGCGCCGGGCCCCTTCTCGGCGCGGGCGGGCCACATGGCGCGGACATCGATGCCGGCATGCTGCTGGAGGAGGTCGGCGCGGCAGAGCGCGGGCTTGTTCTGGGTGCCGCTGGTCGCCGGCACGCCGCGCCAGGCGCCGCCGCGCTTGCCCAGGAACTCCGCCACCGGGTTGATCGGGCCGAACTTCTGGACCAGCCGGCCGATCACGTCATCCACCGGCTCCAGCTGGTCGGCATAGGCGCCGACATCCCAGGGGCCGAGGCTGATGCCGTCATGCCCGCTGCGCGACTGCGCCTGCGCGGCGGCGGTCAGCTGCAGCTGGTTGCCGGTGGTGTTGATGAAGTCGAGCGTGAGGTTCACCCGGTTCCGCTCGGCCCAGCGGGTGCCGAGCTGGCGCAGAGCGTCGTTGCTGCCGGGGACCCAGTGGTCCCAGAAGGCGAAGCGCAGGTTGCCGCCGCTGCCCTGGGCGTGGACCATCGGCGCCGCGAGGGTGCCCGCCGCCAGCACGCCCGCGCCGGCGCGCAGCGCGCCACGCCGGGAAATCCCGTCTGCCATCCCGTGTTCCTCCGTCGTGCAACCTCGGCCAGCCGTTCATCGGCCATGCCGGTTGCATCCCTGGAAGGTTAGGCATCCGGGGATGCCGGCCGCAAGCCCGCAGCGGGCGGGCGGGGTTGCGGCTCGGGAAAGCTCACGCCGTTGCGCGCCCGGTCGGAACGCCCGGCCCGCCGACCCGTTCTCCCCGCATCGTCGGAGGCACCTGCATGGCCGAACCGGTCGCGGCCATAGAGATCGGCCGCCTTCCGCTGCATGAGGAGGTGGTGCGCGTCGCGCACCGCCGCCGCGTCACCAGCCGCGTGCGGGTGTCGGTCGGCACCGAATCGGTGCCGGCCGAGGTGACCGCCACGCGCCATCGCCGCCTCGCCGAGATCGAGCGCGTGGCGGTGGAGCGCGAGGTGGATGCGCCGCCGCCGGTCCGGCAGGAGGGCGACACGCTCGTCGTCCCCGTGCTGGAGGAGCGGCTCGTGCTCGTCCGCCGCCTGGTGGTGACGGAGGAGATCCGCTTCCGCCTGCGTGTGGAGGACGAGCCCGTCACCCTCGCCGCGCCGGTGCTCCGCCAGTCCGTGCAGGTCACCCGCCTGCCGGTCGCCGACGACATCGACGAACCCGAGTTCAACGGAGATCCCCCCAGCATGCAACGCACCGTCACCGCCATGTTCGACAGCCAGGCCGAGGCCGACCGCGCCGTGGAGGCGCTGCGCGGCCTCGGCATCACCGATGTCCGCGTCCACGCCGCCCAGTCGGGCAGCGGCCATGGCGGCACCGTCGCCACCGCGCCCGAGGACCGCGGCATCCTCGCCGCCATTGCCGACCTCTTCGTGCCGGATGACGACCGCGCCGCCTACGGCGAGGGGCTGCGCCGCGGCGCCCGCCTGGTCACGGCGCAGGTGGACGAGGCCCGGCTCGACCGCGCGATGGACGCGCTGGAGGCGGCCGGCGCCGTCGACCTCGACGCGCGCGAGGCGAGCTGGCGGCAGGAAGGCTGGACCGGCGCCGCCGGCATGGGCATGGGCGCCGCGCTCGGCGCCTCCTCGGACGGCAGCCGCACGGGCCTGGCCGCGATGCCGGGGCAGGGCGGCAGCAACCCGCCCGGCACCATGGCCAGCCGCGCCGTGGACCAGGTGGCCGGCACCAACATCAGCGGCGCCCATCCGGAGAACGAAATGCGCGCCACCGATGCCGCCGGCATCGCGCGCACCGATGGCACGGCGGTGACCTCCATGCACGACGCGACCGGCGCCGCCGGCCGGACCGGCGCCACCGGCATGACCGGGCGCGAGGAGAGCATCCCGATCGCCGAGGAGCGCCTGCGCGTCGGCAAGCGCGAAGCCCATGCGGGCCGCGTGCGCGTGCGCTCCTACGTCGTCGAGACGCCGGTCGAGGAGCAGGTGACGCTGCGCGAGGAGCGCGTGCATGTCGAGCGCCACGCCGTGGACCGCGCCGCGACGGGCAGCGACGCCGACCTGTTCCGCGAGCGGGTGATCGAGGCGGAGGAGAGCGTCGAGGAGGCGGTGGTGCAGAAGGATGTCCGCGTCACCGGCGAGGTGGTGGTGAACAAGGACGTCACCGAGCGCACCGAGACCATCCGCGACACCGTCCGCCGCACCGAGGTCGAGGTGGACGAGGACAGCGTGGCGAACGACCCGACGCGCCGCCCCGGCCGCGGCGCGGCCTGACGCGGACGCTCGCGGCCGCCTCCGGCAAGGAGACGGCCGCGAGCGGGCGCGCGGCGCGCCCCGCAGGCTGGGGACGCGTTTCGCGACCCGGGATTGACCGCCGGCCCGCCCGGCCGAACCATGCGGGGCATGGGCACACAGGTCTTCGATGCGGTCATCATCGGCGCCGGCATGGCGGGCGCCACCTCGGCCGCGCATCTCGCCGCGCGCGGCCTGAAGGTCGCGCTGCTGGAGGCGGAGGAGAGCGCGGGCTACCACAGCACCGGGCGGTCCGCCGCGCTCTGGATCCTCAACTACGGCTCGCCCGATGCGCGGCTGCTGACGGGCGCGTCGCGGGCCTTCTACGCGGCGCCGCCGGCCGGCTTCGCCGAGGCCCCGCTGCTGCGCCCGCGCCCGCTGGTGACGCTCGCCCCCCCCGACCAGGTGCCGCTGCTGGAGAGGATGGTGGCGGAAGGCCAGGGCATCGAGGCGATCCCGGTGGCCGAGGTGGCGGCGATGGTGCCGGTGCTGCGCCCGGGCTACGCCGCCGCGGCCGTGATCGAGCGCGACGGCTTCGACATCGACGTGGCGGCGACCCATGCGGGCTTCCTGCGGCAGGTGAAGGCGGCGGGCGGCGTGCTGGCGCTGCGCCACCGCGCCGGGCGCATCGCGCGGCATGGCGGCGCCTGGGAGGCGGAGACGAGTTCCGGCACCAGCTTCGCCGCACCCGTCCTGGTGGATGCGGCCGGCGCCTGGGGCGACGAGGTGGCGGGCATCGCGGGCGTCGCGCCGATCGGGCTGCAACCCAAGCGGCGCACGGCGCTGACGATCGACCCCGGCGCGCATGACTGCGCCGACTGGCCGCTGCTGGGCGATGCCGCGCATGGCTGGTACGTGCGGCCGGAGGCGCGGCGGAAGCTGATGGTCTCCCCTGCCGACGAGACGGACATGGACCCGCAGGACGTGCAGCCGGACGAGATGGACGTGGCGATCGCGGTGGAGCGGATGCAGGCCGCGCTCGACATCCCCGTGCGGCGGGTGGAGCACCGCTGGGCGGGGCTGCGGAGCTTCACGCCCGACCGCGGCCTGGCCATTGGCGAGGATCCGGAGGCAAGGGGCTTCTTCTGGATGGTCGGCCAGGGCGGCTACGGGATCCAGACCGCGCCGGCGGCCGGGCGGCTGCTGGCCGCGCTGGTGACGGGCGAAGTGCCCGGCGACCTCTCGGCGGTGGCGCCGATGGTGGACCCCGCGCGCTTCCGGAGGGCCGGCGCATGAACACCCCGCTTCCCGGATTCGCGGATGTGCAGGCGGCGGCGGCGCGCATCGCGCCGCATGTCGTGCGCACGCCGATGCTGCGCCACCGCCTGCTGGACGAGATCGCCGGCGGCACGGTGCTGGTGAAGCCCGAACCGTTGCAGCGGACCGGCAGCTTCAAGCTGCGCGGCGCGACCAATGCCGCGCTGCGGCTGCCGGAGGCGCAGCGGGCGCGGGGCGTGGTGACGCATTCTTCCGGCAACCACGGCCAGGCGGTGTCCTGCGCGGCGGCGATGCTGGGGATGCCCGCCCTGGTCGCCATGCCGTCCGACGCCCCCGCCATCAAGGTGGAAGGCACGCGCCGCTGGGGCGCCGAGATCGCCTTCTTCGACCGCCGGACGACCGACCGCGAGATGCTGGCCGAGCGCCTGGCGGCGGAGCGCGGCGCCACCCTGCTGCCGCCCTTCGACCATCCGGACGTGATCGCGGGCCAGGGCACGCTGGCGCTGGAACTGATCGAGGATGCGGCGGCGGCGGGCCTCGGGCTGGACGCGATGGCGGTCTGCACCGGCGGGGGCGGGCTGATCGCGGGCTGCGCGCTGGCAGTGGAAGGCGCCTCCCCGAACACGCGGGTCCATGCGGTGGAGCCGGAGGGGTGGGACGACACGCGCCGCAGCCTGGAAGCCGGGGTGCGCATCGCCAATGACGGCACGGGCGAGACGCTGTGCGACGCGCTGCTGTCGATGCGCCCTGGCGCGCTGACCTTCGCGGTGAACCTGCCGCGGCTGGCGGGCGGCGTCGTGGTGACGCGGGCGGAGGTGTTCCGCGCCATGCGCTTCGCCTTCGAGCACCTGAAGGTCGTGGCGGAACCCGGCGGCGCGGTGGCGCTGGCGGCGGTGCTGGCGGGAAAGGTGGAGGCGCGCGGGAAGACGCTGGGCGTGGTGGTCAGCGGCGGCAACGTGGACCCGAAGGTCTTCGCCGAGGCGCTGGCGGCGGGCGGCTGACGCAGAACCCCGCCCCCTCCCCCGCGACGGGAGGAGGTGGCGGGGCCGGCGGCGTCAGGCGTGGCGCATGCGGCCACGGTCGGCGCAGGCCCAGCCATGGCCGTGCACCAGGCCGTCGTCATGGTCCTGCTTCACGGACATCGCCGCGGCGATGTCGGGCGTCGCGATGGCTGGATCGCCATCGGCCGGGCGCAGCAGCCGCCCGACGCTTGGGGGCGGCTCCGTCGCCCATCCATGGGAATGCACCAGGCCGTCGTCATGGGTGTCGTCGTTCATCGCGGTTCTCCTGCGTTGCGGGCGGGGCGTGGAGGGTCAATGCGCGGGCGCGGGCCGCTTCGCGCCATGGTCGAACTGCGCGGCCTCGGTTGAGGTCGCGAGCGCGGTGGTGCTGGCTTGGCCGCCGCTGGCCGCGGTTGCGACCGCGTCGAAATAGCCGACCCCCACCTCGCGCTGGTGGCGGATGGCGGTGAAGCCCTCGGCCTCGGCGGCGAATTCGGCCTGTTGCAGTTCCGAATAGGCGCCCATCCCGCGCTCGGCATAGCCGCGGGCCAGCTTGAACATGGACAGGTTCAGGCTGTGGAAGCCGGCGAGCGTGACGAACTGGAACCTGTAGCCCATCGCGCCGATCTCGCGCTGGAAGCGCGCCGCGGCCTCGACGCCCATCTTGCGCTGCCAGTTGAAGCTGGGGGAGCAGTTGTAGGCCAGCATCTTCCCCGGGAACTCGCGGTGAATGGCCTCGGCGAAGGCGCGCGCGTCGTCGAGGTCGGGGTCGCTCGTCTCCCACCACAGCAGGTCGGCATAGGGGGCGTAGGCCAGGCTGCGCGCGATGGCGTAGTCCTTGCCGGCGCCGGGCTTGATGCGGAAGAAGCCTTCCGGCGTGCGCTCCCCGCTCAGGAAGGGGCGGTCGCGCTCGTCCACGTCGCTGGTCAGCAGCTGCGCCGATTCGGCGTCCGTCCGGCACAGCAGCACGGTCGGCACGCCCTCCACGTCGGCGGCCAGCCGGGCGGCGTTCAGCGTGCGAATGTGCTGGGCGATCGGCACCAGCACCTTCCCGCCGAGATGGCCGCACTTCTTCTCGCTGCTCAGCTGGTCCTCGAAATGCACGCCCGCGGCGCCGGCCGCGATCATGGCGCGCATGAGTTCGAAGGCGTTCAGCGCGCCGCCAAACCCGGCTTCCGCATCGGCGACGATCGGGGCCATCCAGTGCGTCGCGTCGCCCTTGCCCTCCTGCACCGCGATCTGGTCGCAGCGGCGCAGCGCGTTGTTGATGCGGCGGACGACATCGGGGACGGAATCGACGGGGTAGAGCGACTGATCCGGATACATCTGCCCGCCGGTGTTCGCATCCGCCGCCACCTGCCAGCCCGACAGGTAGATCGCCTTCAGCCCGGCTTTCACCTGCTGCACCGCCTGCATGCCGGTGAGCGCGCCGAGGGTGTTCACGAAGGGCTCGGACTTCAGCAGCTGCCACAGCCGCCGCGCGCCCATGTCGGCCAGCGTGTGCTGCACGCGGAAGGACCCGGCGAGGCGGGCGACATCGGCCGGGCCGTAGTCGCGGCGGATGCCGTCGAAGCGGCCCGGCTGCGGCGCGCCGCCGAAGCCGGCGCCGTCCGGGGAGAGGGTGGGAGAGGGGGTGGGACGGGTCATCTGGGGCTCCTCGCCGCCGGGATCACATCCGCGGCGCGAGTGAATAATTCACATTGCGCTGCCGAAGTTCAGCCGCGATCCTCCCCCCGAAGCGGCAATGAAGTGGCCCGCTTGACCGGTCCTGGTCCTGATTTTGTAAAGGACGAAAAGAATGTCTCGCCCGCTGATCGGCCGCACGGTCCGTCGCCTGCGCATGGAGCGTGGCCTGACGCAGCAGGGCCTGGCCGCCCGGCTCGGCATCTCCGCCAGCTACCTGAACCTGATCGAGCACGACCAGCGCGTGGTGACCGCCAGCCTGCTGATCAAGCTCGGCGAGACGCTGGCCGTGGATCTCGCGGCGTTGTCGGGATCGCGCGAGCGGCAGGTGGAAGCCGGCCTGCGGGAAGTGCTGTCCGACCCGCTGCTCGGGCTCGAGACCGTGCCGGAGGCGGAGGTCGCGACGCTTGCCGCGGGCGCGCCCAACGCGGCGCGCGCGGTGCTCGCGCTCTACCGCGCCTGGCGCGTCGCGCGGGAGGATGCGTCGGGCATCGCGCTGCCGACGGGGCGACGCCTGCTGCTGCCGAACGAGGAGGCGCGCGACTTCTTCCACGACCGCGCCAACCACTTCCGCGCGCTGGAGGAGGTGGCCGAGCGGATCGGCGGCGACCTGCGGGCAAGCCCCGCCGAGATGAACCACGCCATCGCCGAGAGGCTGCGCCGCACGCATGGGGTCACGGTGCATGTGGGCGCGCTGGACGGCGCGCTGCGGCGCTACGACCCGGCGTCGCGCCGGCTGGACTTGTCGGAATCGCTGCCGCGGGAAAGCCGGGGCTTCCAGCTGGCCTTCCAGCTGATGCTGCTGGAGGCGCGCGACGCGGTGGAAGCCGCGATCGCGCCTGCGGAGCCGAGCACGGCGGAAGCCGCGGCGCTGATCCGGCTCGGCCTGCTGAACTACGCCGCCGCCGCGCTGCTGATGCCCTATGCCGCCTTCCTCGCCGCCGCGCGGGACCTGCGGCACGAGGTGGAGGCGCTGGCCGCGCGCTTCGGCGTCAGCTTCGAACAGGCGGCGCACCGGCTGTCCACGCTGCAGCGGGATGGCGCGCGCGGCGTGCCCTTCTTCTTCCTGCGCGTCGACCCCGCCGGCAACGTGGACAAGCGCTTCTCCGCCGCCGGGTTCCCCTTCGCGCGCTTCGGCGGGTCCTGCCCGAAATGGGTGGTCCACCGCGCCTTCGAAAGCCCGGGGACGACGCGCGTGCAGGTGGCGCAGCTGCCGGACGGGGCCACCTTCCTGTGCTTCGCGCGCGCCATCGCGGCGCCGATCACGCGCTGGGGCGAACCCGCGCCGGTGCATGTGGTGGCGATGGGCTGCGACATCTCCCGCGCCGCCGAGGTGGTCTATGCGGACGGGCTGGACCTCGCGGGCGCGGCGGTGGGCATCGGCCTGTCCTGCCGGCTCTGCGACCGCGCCGACTGCCGGTCCCGCGCCTTCCCCCCGCTGGAGCACCGGCTGGCGCTCGACCCCAACGAGGACAGCGCAGCGCCCTGGCGCTTCGTGCCGGCCAGGCGCGGGTAGCACATCGCGCGGGCGAAGCGGGCTTAGCCCCCGCTTAACCCGGCCCGCGGCATACCGGCCGCATGGCGAAGGGCCGGAACGGCGGGGCGACGATCGTCCTGAAGAAGGTGGAGGAAGGCGGGCACGGCCACCATGGCGGCGCCTGGAAGGTGGCCTATGCCGATTTCGTCACGGCGATGATGGCCTTCTTCCTGCTGATGTGGCTGCTGAACGCCACGACGGAGGAACAGCGCCGCGGCATCGCCGACTTCTTCGCCCCCACCAACGTCATGGGCCGCACGACCACCGGGTCGGGCCAGCCCTTCGGCGGGCGCACGCCCCACGAATCGGAACCGATGACGCAGAACGCCGGCGCCATCCGCCTCCAGACCGGCCCCGTCCCCGTGCTGCCGGATGTCGAGGTGGAGGAGGACGTGCCGAACGCCGCGCGGCCCGTCCCCCGCCGCGACGGGCCCGAGGGCGACGACGAGGAGGCCGATCCGCGCCGGGTCCGCACCGCCCGCGCCGATGCCCCGCCCGGCGATGCGGACCCCCGCGCCGCCCCCGACCCACGCCGCCTGTCGGATGCGGAACTCCGCGCCGAGGCCGCCCGGCGCGAGCGGGAGGCTTTCGCCCGCGCGGCGGAGGAGATCCGTCAGGCCGTCTCCCAGGACCCGGCGCTGGCCGACCTCGCGCGGCAGCTGCTGATCGAGCAGTCGCCGGAGGGGCTGCGCATCCAACTCCTCGACGCGGAGCGCCAGCCGATGTTCGCGCTGGGCGGCAGCGCGCCGAACGAGCGCGCGCGCCTGCTGGTGGGCCGCGTCGCGGCGGTGGCGGCGCGGCTGGACAACCCGGTCGCCGTCACCGGCCACACCGACGCCACGCCCTTCCGCGGTGGCACCGACCGCTCGAACTGGGACCTCTCGGCGGAACGCGCCAACGCCACGCGCCGGCTGCTGGTGGAGGCCGGCCTGCCGGAGGCGCGGATCCGCAGCGTCGCGGGCTATGCCGAACGCCAGCCGCTGCTGCCCGACCAGCCCGCGGCGGCGGCGAACCGGCGCGTCGCCATCACCCTGATCCGCCGGGCGGATGCGGGGGCGGAGGGTCGCGCCCCATGATGGCGATCGCGGGCTTCGGCTTCCTGCTGGTGATGGTGTTCGGCGGCTACCTGATCGCCGGCGGCAAGTTCGGCATCATCATCGGCGCGCTGCCCTTCGAGATGATGATGATCGGCGGCGCCGCCATCGGCGCATTCGTCATGTCGAACAGCATGCACGACATCAAGCACACGATGGCGGGCTTCGGGAAGATCATGAAGGGCGCGCGCTACCACAAGTCCGACTACGTGGAGATGCTGTCGCTGCTCTACTGGTTCGTGCGGCTGGCGCAGCAGAAGGGCGCGATGGCGCTGGAGGCGCATATCGAGCGCCCGCAGGAGAGCGCGGCCTTCCAGAAATTCCCGAAGATCGCCGCCGACCACCACGCGGTGACGATGATCTGCGACTACCTGCGCATGATCGGGATGAACGCCGACGACCCGCACCAGATCGAGGACGTGATGGCGCGGGAGCTGAAGAAGCTGAAGGAGGAGGAGCTCCACCCCTCCCACGCGCTGCAGAACATCGCCGATGCGCTGCCCGCGCTCGGCATCGTCGCCGCCGTGCTCGGCGTCATCAAGACGATGGGCTCGATCGACCAGCCGCCTTCCGTGCTGGGCAAGATGATCGGCGGCGCGCTGGTGGGCACCTTCCTCGGCGTGCTGCTGGCCTATGGACTGATGGGCCCGATGGCGACGCGGCTGAAGGGCGTGGTGGAGGAGGAGGCGAAGTATTTCGAGGTGATCCGCGCCGTGCTGGTGGCGCATCTGCACGGCAACGCACCGCAGGTGGCGGTGGAGACGGGCCGCAAGATGGCGCCGAGCCATTCGATGCCGAGCTTCCAGGAACTGGAGGAGAGCCTGCAGAACCTGCAGATCGGCTGAGCGCCGGCGCCGGCCCGTGCCACATGGCTTGACCTTGCGCCGCGGCGGTTGCACGCAGCGCGCATGACCGATGGCACACCCGAACCCGACCTCGACCCCGGCGCCTCGCCCTATCACGACCTGCTCGGCATCACGCTGGTCGAATGGCGCGACGGCCATGCGCGCATCGCCTGCCAGACCGGGCCGCGGCACCGCAACCGCTCCGGCATCACCCATGGCGGGGTGGTGCTGTCGATGATCGACCAGGCGGCGGCCTATGCCGGGCTGTGGTGCAGCGTGCCGGGGAATGTCCGCCGCGCCGTCACGCTCGACCTCGATTGCCGCTTCACCGGCCAGGTGAAGGGCGGGCGGCTGGTGGCGGAAGGGCGCGTGGTCAGCCGCGGGCGCAACATCTTCTTCTGCCGGACGGAGGTGTTCGACGAGGCGGGGACGATGGTGGCCTTCGGCGCCTCCACCCATCGCTGGCGCGCCGGCAGCGAGACCACCGAGGGCCAGCCCGACACCGGCCCCCGCTTCGCCGAAGGCTGATGCCTGGCGCCGGGTGCCGGCATCCGCCGGCCCGGTGCGCGCCACCTGACGCGGCGGCCATCCGGCCGCTCGGCCCTGCGGGCCGCAGGATGAACTTCGTGTGCCGGGTATGATCCGGCCCGGCGACGATCAGCCCGCCAGCAGGGGCAGCGCGGCCTCCGGGCCGGCCAGGATCTCCACCATCCGCGCGATCTCGATGCGGGTGAGCCCGCCGGGCGCCGCGCCGAGCGCGATCAGCCGGGCCACCGCGTCGCGCAGGGCGCGGTCGAAGGCGGCTTCCCCGCCCAGGCGCCGCCCGGCGCTTTCCAGCTGGCGCAGTTCCCGCGCGGCGGCTTCCAGGGCAGCGACCGTGGCATCGTCCGCGGGCGGGCCGCCGCAGGCCTGCGCCGCCGGCAGCAGCAGGCGAGATGCCAGCGCGGCGTCGAAGCGCAGGCGGCAGCTTTCCGCTCCGTCGCGGCGGATGGCCGCCATCCGCTTCCGCTCCCCCGCGAGAAGGCCGCCCGCCGCCACCGCCTCCAGGTCAGAGAGCCGTTCGCCGAGCGCGGCGGCGGCGCTGGCGGCGGCGGCCGGGCTGTCGCAGGCGGAGATGGCCGCGGCGTCCTGTTCCAGCATCGCCGCCACCTCGCGCCCGGCGGCGGAACCGGCCGCGGGATGCAGGCCGGCGGCCAGGCCGGCGATGGCCCCGGGCCGCGCGGCGTGGCGCAGCAGCCCCACCATCGCGGCGGTGAGCGGCGCCGCGCCTTCCGCCGCGAGCGGCACGAGCGCGGCCCGCAGCAGCGCATCCGGCGGCCCGTCCGCCGCGGCCTCCCGCGCCGCCCACAGCGCGACCCCGTGGCGCCAGAGCGCGGCGCAGAGATCCAGCATCGGCGCGGCCGCCGCGGCCGGCAGCCCGGCTTCCGCCCAGCCGCGCGGCGGCGCCGCGATCCGCAGCGCGCCCGCCGCCGGCCACAGCCGCGCGCCGAGCCCTCGCACCAGGTCATGATCATCGGTGGTGTGGCCGAGGGCCGCGGCCTCGATCTCCGCGGCGAGGGGGCCGAGCCCGGCCTGCACGGCGGCGACCAGTGGGGCGATGGCGTTGCGCGGGATCTGCGCCGCCGCGCCCTTCCAGTCCGCCGGCGCGACCAGCGCGCCTTCCGCCGGCAGCAGCAGGATCCGCGCAAGCCGCAGCGGCCGCGCGGGGCGCAGGGCGCGCAGCCGCGGACGGACGCCTTCCAGCACCGCATCCACCTCGCCGCGGTCGGCCAGCCCGTCCAGCATGGCGACGACGCGGCCGAGCGCCGCGTCCGGCGCCCCCGCCAGCGCCGCGCGGAGCTGCCGCGCCGTGCTGCCCATCGCCGTCAAGCGGCGATGCCCAGCAGCTGTTCGTTGCGGGCGATCAGCAGGCCGCGGCCCTGGCGCGCCCAGGCCGGGCGGGGGGCGACCAGGCGGCGGCCTCGCAGCAGCGTGTCCCAGTCCGCCGCCGGGCCGGGCCAGGTCTCGGCCTCCAGCGGGGGCACGGGCAGTTGCGCCAGCGCGTCGTGCAGCGCCATGCCGTGTTCGGCGGGCGGGGAGGCGGCCCAGAGCGCGGCCAGCATGTCCCAGCCATCCAGGATCCAGTCCGGGCGTTCGGCCAGGGCCGTGATCTCGGGCACCGGGTCCTGCCCGGCCGCGAGTCGCGCCGGCAGGGCCGCCAGGGCCTGGCGCAGCCCGTGCAGGCCGGCCGGCACCGCCGCCAGCGCCAGCCGGGCCGCGCCCGACAGCAGCAGGGCGGCGCGGCGGTCCTCCAGCGCAACGGCGCACTCGCCCCAGGCGACGACGCCATCGGCCATCCGGTCGAGCGCGGCGACCCGGGCCG
>NZ_JBNXUO010000025.1:0-76300 GCF_050563535.1 Falsiroseomonas sp. CW058 | reverse complement strand
GCCAGCGCGCCGCGCGCCGCGCCGCCGCGGCGGGCCAGCGCGACGAGGGAGGGGGGCGTCGCGGCCGGCGCCGGCAGCGCGATGGGCGGACCATCCGGCGGCAGGAGCAAAGCGCCCCCGCCCGGCGGCGCATCGAGCAGGAGGAGGCGGGAGCCTGGTTCGGGCGCGGCGATGGGGCGGAGCGCCGCGGCGGGGGCCAGCAGGTGCCAGGCGCCCGGCGCCGCGGGTTCCGGCAGGCGCCAGAGGCAGGGGCGGTCGCCGGCCAACGCGGCGGCCGGGCGCGCGGCGAGGGCGGCTGCGACGGCGTGGCACAGCCCGCCGAAGCGAGGGTCGGTGCGCGCGCGGAAGGCGGGCGCGGCGGCGACCAGGCGGCGCAGCAGGACCAGCAGGTCGGGCTCCGCCCGGTCGGCGAGCAGCGTGGCGAGCCCGCCCGCCGGCCCGAGCGTGGCATGGGCCAGTGCGCGCCCGTCGCGGCGGAGTTCGAGCACCGCGCCTTCGGCGCAGGCGGCGGAGGCGGCGGCCAGGGCCAGCAGGCCGCCCGGCAGGGCGAGGCAGGCGACGGGCGGCATCACGGTGACGCCGTCCAGACGCAGTTCCGCCGGCCCCTGCGAAGGGACCGGCGGGATCGCGGCGTCGAGGGCGAGGAAGCCCCCTGGACTCCAGGCGGTTCGGGGGATGGCCGGGGATCGCGCCCCGGCCGGCAGGGCCTGTGCCGCCATGCGTCCCCCGCGCCCGCCTCAGACGATCTTCACGTAGTCGTTCAGGTGGCTGAGCAGGTCGTCGCGCGAGACGCCGACCAGCGTGATGCTGTCGCCGCCGAGCGAGATGACCGCGCCCATCGGCCCGCCCTTGACGAAGGAGGCGAGGTCGCTGGCGCTGTCGATGCTCGTGCCGTTGATGCCGGCCTTGATCGCCAGCATGTCCTCGCCGGGGCGGAAGTCGAGCACGACGTCGCCGCCGAACTTGGACTCGAAGTAGAAGGTGTCCGCATCCGCGCCGCCCGAGAGGCGGTCGTCGCCCGCATCGCCGTGGATGGTGTCGCGGCCGCCGGAGCCGACGACCATGTCGTCGCCCTTGCCGCCGGAGAGCCAGTCGTCGCCGCTGCCGCCGAACAGGGTGTCGTCGCCTTCGTCGCCCGCCGCGCGGTCGTTGCCCGTGCCGCCGTTGATGAGGTCCGCGCCCTTGCCGCCGGCGGCGACGTCGTCACCCGTGCCGGCATCGATCGTGTCGTCGCCCTGGCCGCCGAACAGGCTGTCGCGCCCTTCGCCGCCGAACAGCAGGTCGGTGCCCTTGCCGCCGTCGACGATGTCGTCGCCCGTGCCGCCGTCGAGGCGGTCCTTGCCGTCCTCGCCGTAGAGCAGGTCGTCGCCGGTGCCGCCGAAGGCGGTGTCGTCGCCCTTGCCGGCCAGGACGAAGTCATGGCCGCGGCCGGCGAGCAGGTAGTCGTCGCCGCCATAGGTCACCAGCATGTTGTCGAGGACGCCGGGGAAGGCGGCGTCGGCGTCGATCACGTCGGCTTGCTGCGTGCCGTACCAGCTGCCGGGGATGGAGGCGAAGTCGGCCATGAGGGGATCCTTGTCCTAAGCAGGCTGTGGTCAGGGCCGCTTGGGCTGCGGCTATCGGGGTTGTAAAACCTGCTTGGTCTACACGCATAGGTAGAAAGACAATAATCAACACGCGCTCGTGACATGGGGCTCGGGAACCGATCCGGCGCGGGGCGGGCGCTCCCTCCCCTCCGCCGCGTCGAAGCCGACGAAGACGTAGCCGACCCCGCGGACCGACTTGATCAGTCGCGCGCTGGCGCCGTCGTCGTTCAGCTTGCGCCGCAACCGCAGCACCAGGTTATCGAGCGCGCGGTCCTCCGGGTGGTAGGGCCGGCGCAGCACCGCCAGCGACAGCGCGTCGCGCTGCACCGGCACGCCCTGCTGGCGCACCAGGCCGTGCAGCAGCTCGTATTCCGCGGATGTGAGGCCCCGCGG
Organism: Falsiroseomonas sp. CW058; assembly: GCF_050563535.1. Classification (NCBI taxonomy): domain Bacteria; kingdom Pseudomonadati; phylum Pseudomonadota; class Alphaproteobacteria; order Acetobacterales; family Roseomonadaceae; genus Falsiroseomonas; species Falsiroseomonas sp. CW058. The sequence continues at coordinate 74,321 of NZ_JBNXUO010000025.1, read as the reverse complement.
GGCGCCGTCGGGCCCGAACAGCTCGCGCTGGCGCGGGCAGATCCGCCAGCCGGATTCGCCGGCCGGCACCGCCCCGCCGCCCGCGCGGCGCAGCACGCTGCGGATGCGGGCCAGCAGTTCGCGCGGGCTTGCGTGGCTCGACAGGTAGTCGTCGGCGCCGAGTTCGAGCGCCATGACGCGGTCCACCTCGTCGTCGGCGTCCATCGCGCGCATGATCGTCGGCACCGCGGAGACCGCGCGGATGCGGCGCAGCAGGCCGAGGTCGCGGTCGAGTTCGAGCCGGTGGTGCAGCACCACGAGGCCGGGGGGCCGGCTGGCGACGTGGCGCAGCGTGGAATCGGCGGCCGGCAGCATGTCCACCTGCAGGCCGTTGCGGCCGAGATAGGCGGCGGTGCCGGTCCCGGCTTCCTGTTCCCGGTCGATCAGGACGATGCGCGCCGCGATGCCCATGGTGTCCCCTGGCCGGGGCTGGCCCCGGCGTGTTCACGATGTCGTGTGGACAACCAGTAGTAGTGGGATGCGGCAAAGGTCAACCGATAGTAAAATATTGTAGGCGATTTAACCTATGCCGTCGGATTGAGCGCACCAGTCCCGTAACGAGGCGCAGCGACGACCGGGCCGTCCGAAACGATCCGTCCATCCACCAGGTGGATGCGCCGATGCGCGCGGGCGGCCAGTTCCGCGTCATGGGTCACCACCAGCACCGTGCGGCCCTGTTCCGCCGTCAGCCGCGCGAAGGTGTCGAACACCGCCGCCGCGTTCTTCGTGTCGAGATTGCCGGTCGGCTCGTCGGCCAGGATCAGCGCCGGGTCGTTGGCGAGCGCGCGGGCGATCGCAACGCGCTGGCGCATCCCGCCCGAGAGCTGTTCCGGCAGCTTCCCCGCCGCCTCGCCCAGCCCCAGCCTGTCCAGCAGTGCCTGCGCCTGTTCGCGCGCCGCGCGGTCGCCGAGCCGGCCGAGCCGGCGGATCGGGATCAGCACGTTGTCGAGCGCCCGGAATTCCGGGAGCAGGAAGTGGAACTGGAACACGAAGCCGAGCCGCGCGAGGCGTAGGGACGCCATCTCCGCCGCCGCCAGCCTCGCCGTGTCCCGCCCTTCCAGCAGCACCTGCCCGGCGGTCGGCCGGTCCAGCAGGCCGAGCAGGTAGAGCAGGCTGGACTTGCCCGACCCGGACGGCCCGGTGATCGCCACGAATTCGCCCGGCCTCACGGTCAGCGAGATGTCGCGCACCAACGTCGCGCCTTCCGGCAGGGTGCGCGTGACGCCGCGGGCCTCCAGCAGCGGCGCCACGGCGCCTATCGCCGTTCCCTCGCCGCTCATGCCGCCCCGCGCACCACCTGGACGGGGTCGAGCCGGCTGGCGCGCCGCGCCGGGATCACCGCCGCGATCCCGGCCGCGAGCACCGCGAAGATGCTGGCAGCCAGGTAGACCCGCCAGTCCCGCGCCAGGATGAAGCGGTCGTTGCCGGCCGGCGTCTCCAGCCCGAAGCGGATCTGCGCCAGCGCCTCGATCATCAGCGCGCCGAGCAGGCAGCCGACGATGGCGCCGAGCAGCCCGGCCACCATGCCCTGCACCAGGAACAGCAGCTGGATGTCGCGTTCGGTGAAGCCGAGCGACTTCAGGATGGCGATGTCGCGCGTCTTCTCGAACACCACGGTGGAGATGATGTTGTAGATGCCGAAGGACGCCACCAGCAGGATCGCGCCGGTGACCGAGTACATGATCGCGTTCTGGATCACGAAGACGGTCAGGATGTTCTGGTTCTGCTCCTCCCAGCTCTCCGACCGGTCGCCGAAGCGGGCCTCGATCTGCCGCGCCAGCGGCTCGGCCCGCGTCACGTCGGCAAGCCGCACGAGGATCTGGTTCACCACGTTCGGCCGGTCCTGCAGCACCTGCGCGACCTTCAGCAGCACGTAGCCGTATTGCTGGTCCAGCGCCTGCACGCCCGTGCGGAACAGCCCGACCACCTTCATCGACAGCGCGACCCCCGCCGGCGAGACGGCGCCGATCGTGTCGCCGAGCCCGACGCCGAGCCGGATCGCCAGGCCTTCGCCGATGACGATGCCGTTCGCCGTCGCGCGCAGCTCCTCGAGGCTGCCCGCGATCATGTCCTTCTCGATGTTGGACACGCGCCGGTGCCGCGCCGGGTCGATCCCCGTCACCGCCGCCGAGACATCGCGCGAGCCGTAGCGCAGCAGCGCCTGGCCCGACAGCACCGGGGCGGCCGCGACGCCCTCCATCGCCTCCAGCATGGCCAGCTTGTCGCCGGGCGCGCGGATGCCGCGGATGCGGTCCCGCGGCTTGATGCCCTGCACCTCCACCGCCGCGCCGGGCAGGGCGATCTCGGCGGCCTGGGCCGGCGGGCGGCGGGTCTCGTCCTTGATGGTGATGTGGGGGGCGACGTCGATGATCTGCGCCACGAAATAGGTCTGGAAGCCCCGCATCAGCGCGGCGATCGCGATGAAGAAGGCGACGCCGAGCGCGACGCCGGAGACCGAGACGACCGTCTGCCGCCGCCGCCGCGCCAGCATCCCGCGCGCGAGGTCGAGGATCAGCCTCACCGCCCGCCCTCCGATGCGCGGGGGGGCGCGGCGGCCGGGGGCGGCGGCGCGGCAAGGCGGACCGCCTGCCCGTCGCGCAGGCCCGCCGGCGGGTCGAGGATCACCGCCTCGCCGGGCGCGAGGCCGCGCCGCACCTCGGTCGCGCTCGGCCCCTGCACGCCGATCTCCACCTCGCGCCGGCGCGCCACCTCCTTCTCCACCACCCAGACGACGGCGGGGCGGGGCGCGCCGTTCGGCGCCGCGGGCGGCGAGGAGGCGCGCGCCGCGGCCCCGCCCCGCGCCGCCGCGGGCAGCACCACCGCGCCGGGCGGGACGAGCACGGCGGCCGCCTCCTCCCGCAGGACGATGTTCGCCTCCACCGTCATGCCGATCAGCAGGGGCGTGTCGTCAGGCAGGGCGAGGCGCACGCGATAGGCCTTGCGCGTGGTGTCGCCCTTCGGCGTGATCTGCGCGACGGTCGCCGTCATCACCCGTCCCGCGAAGGCGTCCGCCCGCAGCAGCACGCGCTGGCCGACCGCGATGCGGGCGATGTCCTCCTCGTCCACCTCGGCGGTGACGCGCAGCGGCCGCGGCTCGCCGATCCAGAACAGGGATGCGGGGGTGTCCACCACCTCGCCCACCTCCGCGTCGCGGCGCAGCACGATGCCGTCGGTCGGCGCGCGCACCACGTAGTCGTCGAGCCGCTGCCCCGCCGCATCGGCCGTCGCGCGGGCGGCGCGCGCATCGCGCTCGGCGCGTTCCAGCGTGGCGCGGGCGGCGATGTCGCGGGCCACCAGGGTGCGGGTGCGCGCGAGGTCCTCGGCCGCGAAGCGGGCCCGGGCCTCCGCCTCCTCTGCGAGCGAGCGGGACTGCCGGTCGTCGAGCGTCGCGAGGCTCTGCCCCTGGGTGACGCGGCTGCCCTCCTCGACCAGGACCTGCATCAGGCGCGCGCGGGTGGCGGGGCCGACGCGCGCCCAGTGCACCGGCTCCACGCTGCCGGTCGCATAGACCGCCTCCAGCGCCCGCCCCTCGGTGGCCAGCGCGATCGCGACCCTCGGCGGCAGCCCGAGCCAGGCATAGACCCCGCCGCCACCGGCCAGGACGAGGAGGAGGAGGATCAGGATGCGCCGCATGTTGCGCACACGCTACCACGCGCCACCGCCCCTGGCAGGGGAGGACTGCGCAGGGAGGTTGTCGGCCGGCCCGCGCCGGTCTATAGGGCGGCCCCGCCTGGTGCGCCGACATAGCTCAGCGGTAGAGCAACTGATTCGTAATCAGTAGGTCCCCGGTTCAATCCCGGGTGTCGGCACCATTTTTCCTTCGGAATCAAGGAGTTAAGGGCTCCTGCCAAGCGGCGGTCGGGGTTCGGGCAATCTATAAACGCCTATAAACTCCCGTGGCGCCTACCCTTCTTCGCGCCCGACCTGCCGACACTTGCCGAGACCTGGCCGGACGCGATCGTCGATCCCTGGCATGGCTTCGCGGCACCCGCCGGGACGCCACGCGCGGTGGTCGAGCGGCTCTCGGGCGAGATCCAGGCGGTGCTTCGCGACCCCGCGACGGAGCAGCGCATGCACGCGCAGGTGATGGTGCCGGCCCCGATGGCGCCCGACGCCTTCGCCGCATTCGTCGAGTCCGAGCGGCGGCGCTACGGGCCGGTGATCCAGCGGGCCAACATACGACCGGATTGATACCGGCCGGCGTTGAAGGTGATCCGATGGCGGCGGGCGAAGCCCGCCGAGCCGCCGGATGGCGGCCGCCGCATCTGCGGCGAAGCCAAGGGCCGCGGATGCGGCCCGCCCGGCGTCTGAGGGGCGTGAATGTGTCAGCATTCACGCCGGTCAGTATGACACCCGCCGGCCGCACGCGCGGCCCCGTGCTTCCGCGAAGGGGCAGGGGCCGCCCCGCCGTCAGTCCACGCGCGCGCCCGTGGCGCGCAGGATGGGGCCCCAGCGCTCGAACTCGGCACGGTGCAGGGCGACCATCTCGTCGGGCGGTGTCAGGGTGACCAGGTCGAAGCCGATCTGCACCAGCCGCTGCCGGACCGCCTCGTCCTGCATCATGGCGTGCGTCGCCTCGTACATGCGCGTGATGACGGCGGGCGGCGTGCGGGCGACGGTGGAGACCCCTATCCAGGTGCTCATCTCATAGCCTGCGACGCCGCCCTCCTGCATGGTCGGCACGTCCGGCAGGAAGGGCGAGCGCCCGGCCGAGGTGACGGCGAGCGCCCGGAGCTCGCCGGAGCGGATGCCGCTGAGCAGCGTGGAGATGTTGAAGAAGGCGAAGTCCACCTCTCCCGTCGTCACGGCGATGATGCCCTGGGGCGCGCCGCGATAGGGGACGTGCGTCACCTCGATTCCGGTCATCTGCGCCATCATGGCGCCGGAGATGTGATGCGTGGTGCCGACCCCGCCCGAGGAATGGGTGAGACGCCCCGGTGCGGCGCGCGCGGCGGCGATGACCTCCGCGACGGACCGGAACCTGGAGGCACGCGGCACGACGAGTGCGTTGCTGACCGCGACCAGGCGCGTGACGGGCGCGAAGTCCCGCAGCGGATCGTAGGGCAGGTTCGCGTAGAGGTGCGGATTGAAGGCGATCGCGGTCTGACCGGTGATCGTCACCGTGTAGCCGTCCGGGGCCGCACGCGCGACCTGGCCGAGCGCAAGCGTGCCGTTCGCGGCGGGGCGGTTCTCGACGACCACCGGCTGGCCTAGCCGTGCCGCCCAGCCCTCCGCCAAGATGCGCGCCACGATGTCCACCGAACTGCCGGCCGCCAGCGGCGCCACCAGGGTGATGGGCCGCGTCGGCCATTGGCCCTGCGCGCGCGCCGAGGCCGGGACGGCGGCGGACCCCGCGGCGGCGAGGAGCAGGCTGCGGCGGCGCATCATCGGTCTCCTTGTCGAATGAGGTAGATGGGGCTCGACCAGATGACGGCGCCGTCCTCGAGCGTCGCGCGGAGGTAGAGCGCGTTGTCCACCCCAGCCCTGAGCGCGACGCGGCGGGAGAGGCGGATGCGGGTGTGCGGGTTCGCGTCCGGCAGCCGGAAGACGCGGATGCGCCGGCCGAGACCGCCCGCCTCGAAGGCGCGGTCCTCCAGCCCGATCTCCGCGACGGGCAGGCTCGCGGTCACCAGGTTCGTCGCGATCTCCAGCGTGCCGGCCGACGGGTTCTCCAGCATCGTCTCGAAGCCGCCGAAGCCGCCTGTCGTCACCGCCTCGAACGCCACGCGCTCGGCGCCGGGCGCGAAGGGCTTGTCCACGTTCCAGCGGTTGATGGCCGACGTCGCGCCGAAGCGGTTGCCGGCCACGGCGACGCTGCCCTTCCACAGGGTCTCGCGCCCGCGGCCACGATATTCCGACCCTTCCCAGATCACCCGGACGCGGCGGCCGAGGTCGGCGGCGGCGTAGGGGCGCCAGACCTCCAGCAGGTCGGTGCGGTTGCGCAGCTCAACACGTTCAACCGGGGCGCCGGCCAGGATGGTGGCCTCGAACAGCGCGTCGGCATCCGCGACGCCCGTCAGGATGTCGCCCATGATCGCCGTCGTGCTCCGCCCGATGGGCGCGCCGCCCAGTGCGGGGTCGTCCTCGTGCAGGTCGGCCGGCCCGGCGAGCGTGACCTTCACCTCGAGCAGCGCGCGTGTTGCCGCCGTGGTCGCGTAGTGGTGCCGCCGCTTCAGCGCCCGGAACAGCGCCGGGCGCGACAGCTCCTCCGCCAGGATGCAGGTGAGCCCGCCATAGGAGCCGAACTGCGAGGCGCCGGGATGCGAGGCGCCCTGCCGCCCCTTGTGGCCGTCGGAATTCGCCGCGACGCCGACGCGCGCGCCGACGGCGAACGCATCCTCCAGCAGCCAGTCGAAGGTTCCCCAGTCGGAATGCACCTCGACCGCCCGCTCCAGCTGGCGGTCATGCGCGTAGCGCAGGTTGGCGTAGCGGCCGCCGACATGGGGCTGGCAGAGCACGCCGTCCTCCCGCCGGAGCGCCGCGTGCAGCGCCTTCACGTCCAGCGCATCGTTGCCTGCGTCGGACAGGTCCTCGACCAGCGCGTGGCAGGAGCGGCGGATGGTGCGCCCTTCCTCGGCGAAGATCACGTTGCGGTCGCCGCCGAGCGCGGTGTTGCCGCTCCATTCGTAGCCCGGGAAGAACACGAAGCTGCCGGGCCGGTCGAACTCGGCGGTCAGGCGGTTCAGGTCGGCCCAGAACGCGCCGGTGATCTGGAAGTCGTTGCCCTGATGGCACATCGCATCGACGAAGGCGCAGTCGCGCGCGTATTCCGCCAGGCGCCGCGCGCTGTTGCTGCCCACCGTCTCGCCGGACTGGCCGTGCAGGTCGGCCCAGTAGGGCAGCAGATCCGCGCCCTCCAGGATGCGGATCGGGTTCGACGTGGCGAGCACCTTCCCTGCCTCGTCCACCCAATCCACCTGCAGGTCGCCTTGTGCCGCGGCATGCAGGCCATCCAGGCGATGCGCGCGCGCGCCGGCTGGCCAGTCCAGCACCTCCGGAAGGCCCTCGATCCTGCCGCCGCGGGCGCGAAGGCGGAAGCGGCCCGAGAGACGCCCGGTCGGGTTGCCCCAGGCATCGTCGGCGCGAAGGCCGAGCGCGAAGCTCTCCCCGACCCGCCGGGCCGTCGGCAGCACGGCGCGGTGCGTGGCGGCGTCGCCCGGCACGACGGACAGGCTCGGCTGGTCCGGCAGCAGCGCCCAGTTGCAGGTCGCGAACACGTCGGCCAGGACCAGGAAGCGGAACTCGTCCTCCGCATAGGTCTGCATCCGCAGGCCGGGCGAGCCGCCGCGCCGGTCGCCGAGGCGCACCGTGATCCTGTCCCCGGGCGAGAGGAAGCCGCGCTCCACCGCCACGGTGATGGTGCGGCTCCATGGCCGCATCGTGAGCTTCGGGTCGAAGGACAGACGCAGGACGGCGCCGTTCGAGGCCTCGGCCGAGACGTAGTTCGGCGCCTTGGGATCGGTGAACTGCGGACGAGCGAGGTCGGAGACCTGGCGCGTGCAGATGCGGAGCGAGCCGGTGTCGTCCACGCCGAAGCGGCCGGCGGTGAAGACGAGTTCGAAGGATGACCAGCTGCCGGCGACCACCGGCCCGGCCGGGGTGAGGGAGACCGCGCCGATCTCGGCCGCCATGTAGTCCGTGTGGTGCGCCGTGTGTCCCGCCCCGGCGCCGGGAATCGCGAGTTGCGCGCAGGGAGGGGCATGGCGGGCGGCGTCGGGCATGGAATTACCTCTGGCGGTCATCTGGAAGCGTATCGGTCATGCGAAAGGCCCGCAAACCGCTTTCGTCGTCGGCCAGCAGGGCAGGAATTCTTGTCGCCCGAATAGCTTGGGGGGGGCGACATGAGCCTCGCGCAGCACATCGCGCCGGAGGCGTTCCGAGGCGGCCTCCGAGGCCCGGCTGTGTCTCCTGCGAAGAACGACCGGTCATGGCAGTTCGCGCTCCTGGCCGACCCGATCACGCCATCCCACGTTCCAGACCTTCCCGTCGCCCATGTGCTGGCCACCCCGGTCGCCGATCCGACTTCAACCCGCCAGGGCAATGCCGGCCAGTGCAAGGGTCGCGATCAGGACCGTGCTGAGGGCGCCGAGCAGCAGCGGCCGCATGCCGCGCCGCCGCAGCTCCCTCGGATCGGTGGACAGGCCGAGCGCAGCGACCGAGGCGGCGAGCATGACGGGCACCACCTGCCGCGACGCCTCCGCCGCCACAGGCGGCAGCAGGCCGCTTGAGCCCCCCAAGACGAGGCCGAGGAACCCGAAGGCGAACCACGGCACCGGCACCCGCGCGGAAGGCCGGGAGGCCGCGCGCGCGGCAAGCAGGCCCAGCGCAAGCACGGCCGGGGCAAGCAGCACGACGCGGGCGAGCTTCATGATCGTCCCCGATTGCGACGCCTCCGGCCCACCCGCCGCGGCGGCGCCGACGGCCTGCACCACCTCGTGGATCGCAGCGCCCGCCCAGAGCCCGTAGGCGCGCGCCGAAAGGCCGAGCACCTCGCCGAGCAGCGGGAAGGCCAGCAGCGCCGCGGTGCCGCAGAGCGTGATGACGGCGAGCGCATAGGCCACGTCCTCGTCGCGGCCGCGCGCCACCTGGTTCGCGGCGACGATCGCGCTCGCGCCGCAGATCGCGGTGCCAGCGCCGATGAGCTGCGAGAGCGCCGGATCCACGCCGAGGCGGCGGCCGAGCCAGATCGTGCAGGGCAGCGTCACCGCGACGACGACGACCGCAAGCACCAGCGCCGCAGCGCCCAGCCCCGCCAGCTCGCCGAGCGTCACCTGCAGCCCGAGCAGCACGATAGCCGCGCGGAGGAAGGGTTTCGCGGCGAAGGCAATCCCGGGCCGGAGGGGCGCCGGACGGCCGAGACCGGCACCGAGCGCAATGCCGAGGAGAAGCGCCAGCACCACCGGGTTGAGCGCAGCGATGCCCGTCGCGTCCCGCAACCAGGTGCAGGCGAGCGCGACCGACAGGCAGAGTGCGAGGCCAGGCGCAATCCCGAGGCGGCGTGCCGGAGGTGCGGCAGGCGCGGTCATGCGACTCCCTCCGCTGTGTCACGCCACCTCGGCCGGCAGGTCGAAAGCCTCCGGGTAGCCGAACAGCCCGACCGCGCCGCCGGTGTGGAGGAAGACCACGTTGTCCTCCTTCCTGAAGCGTCCCTTCCGGATCAGGTCCACCAGACCCGCCATGCCCTTCCCGGAATAGACGGGATCGAGCAGGATGCCCTCCGTCTCCGCGACGAGCCTGATCGCCTCCACCATTCCCTGCGTCGGGATGCCGTAGCCCTGGCCGACATGGTCGCAATTCGCGACGACATGCTCCGCGCGCACGGTGCCGGCGGGCAGGCCGAGGTGGTCGGCGGTGCGCTGCGCGAGCGCCAGCACGTTCGCCTCCTGCTTCTCGCGCGGCGCGCGCACACCGATGCCGAGGACGGGAATGCCGCTGTTGAGCGCCACCAGCCCTGTCACGAGCCCGGCCTGGGTGCCCGCGCTGCCCGTGGCGTGGACCAGGTGGTCGATGCGCAGCCCAATCTCGGCCGCCTGGCTCACCAGTTCCAGCGCCGCCGCCACGTAGCCCAGCGCGCCGACCGGGTTCGAGCCGCCGCCCGGAATGACGTACGGACGCCGCCCCTCAGCCCGCATCCGGTCCGCGACCGCGTCGATTTCCGCCTGCATGTCCGACCCACCGGGGCGGCGCTCGATGCTCGCGCCGTGCAGCTTGTCGAGCAGGACGTTGCCAGACTGCGTGTAGGCCGCGTCGCGGTAGCCCGTGCGGTCCTCCAGCAGGATGCGGCAGGCCAGGCCGAGCTTCGCGCAGGCCGCCGCGGTCTGCCGTGCATGGTTGGACTGCGTCGCGCCCTGGGTGATCACGATGTCGGCGCCCTGCGCCACCGCTTCTGCCATCAGGTATTCGAGCTTGCGCGTCTTGTTCCCGCCCGTGGACAGCCCGGTGCAGTCGTCGCGCTTGATCCAGAGGCGCGGGCCGCCGAGCCGCGCGGAGAGGCGCTCCATCGGCTCGATCGGCGTCGGGCCGTGGCCGAGGCGGATACGGGGAAACCGGGCCAGGTTCATGGGACAGTCCTTCGGGTCATCAGGGGACCAGCACGAGTTTGGCGGCGGCGACCATGCCGGCATCGATATCGGCCACCGCCCGCGCGCCTTCGGCCAGCGGCCGGGTCTCGAGCCAGTCCAGCGCGCCCAGGCGCCCGGTGGCGAGCAGGCGGACCACGGTGCGGAATTCACCCGGCGTGTAGCAGTAGGTGCCGGTGAAGGTGATCTCCTGCAGCGTCAGGCGACGCACATCGAGGCCCTCGGCGCCGGGCAGCAGCCCCGCATGCACGATCACCCCGCCGGGCCGCGCCAGGCGGCTCGCGCTCGCGCGCGTTGCGGCGGCGCCGACCGCATCCAGGATCAGGTCGCAGGAGCCCTCCTCCGGCCCCTCCTCCGGCGCGCGCGCGAGGGCGACGCCGGCCCGCGCCGCCGTGGCGCGGCGGGCCAGGTTCGGCTCGATCAGCCAGGTTTCGCCTGCGCCGCCCTGGAGCAGCACCAGCGCGGCCGCAAGGCCGATCGCGCCGCCGCCCAGCACGAGGCAGCGCGCCGATGGCAGCGGACGGCCGAGCAGACGGGCCCCATGATGCACCGCGTGGTAGGAGACGGCGACCGGCTCCGCCAGCGCAGCCTGCGCGGCGGGCATCGCTTCCGGGATCTCGACCAGGTTCTCCTCCGGCGCGCGCACCAGTTCGGCGAAGGCGCCGGCGCGCGGCGGCATGGAAAGGATCTCCCGGCGTGGCGAGAGATGCGGGCGGCCTTCGCGCGCGAAGGGACAGTCGGCCGGCACGACCAGCGGGTTCACTGCGACGCGCCGCCCCGCCAGCTTCCCGGTCAGCACCCGTCCTGCCGCTTCGTGACCAAGGATGATGGGCACCGGCCGGCGCGGGTCATGCCCATGGATCGCGTGCATGTCGGAGCCGCAGATGCCGACCGCCTCGACGCGGATGATCGCCTCGCCGGCAGCCGGCGAAGGATCCTGCTCCTCGCGGTGGACGAGGCTGTTGGGGCCGGTCTGGACGAGGGCTTTCACGCGCGGAACCTCACTTGGCCAGGAAGCCGCCATCCACCGCCAGCACCTGGCCGGTGACATAGGCGGCGGCGTCGGAGGCGAGGAAGACCGCGGCGCCGTGCAGGTCCTCGAGCCGGCCGTTGCGGCCGATGCAGGTCTGCGCCGCAAGGCGGGCCGCGCGCTCGGCGTCGGCGAAGACCGGCGCCGTCAGTGGCGTCGGGAAGAAGCCCGGTGCGATGGCGTTGCAGGTGACGCCGTGGCGCGACCAGGCCTCGGCCATGGCGCGGGTCAGTTGCGTGATGCCGCCCTTGCCGGCGCCATAGGGTGCGCTGTCGGGAAAGGCACGGAAGGATTGCAGGGACGCCATGTTGATCACCCGCCCCCAGCCGCGCGCCGCCATGGCGGGGGCGAGCTTCTGCACAAGCAGGAAGGGCGCGCGGAGATGCAGCGCCATGTGCAGGTCGAACGCCTCGGCGGTGACCTGCGCGAAGGGTTGGCGCAGGTTCACGCCGGCGGCGTTGACCAGGATGTCGGGCGACGCGCCGAGCACGCCGAGCCGCGCCGCCACGCCCTCGGCCGCGTCCGGTGCGGCGAGGTCGGCGGCCACGCTCTCGGCCGCGATGTCCTCGGCGCGCAAGGACCGCACGGCCTCGTCGAGTTCCGCCGTCCGGCGCGCGCAGAGCACGACGCGGGCACCCGCGAGGCCGAGCGCGCGGGCGATGGCAAGCCCCAGTCCGGAATTCCCGCCGGTGACGAGCGCGTCGCGGCCGGAGAGGGAGAACAGGGGCGCCAGCCGGGTCATGCCGGGCGGATGTCCATCGCCAGCGTCCGCTCGTCGAGCCGCGGGGCGATGCGCAGGCCGCGCCGCGTCGCCCAGATGTTGACGAGGTTGTACAGCGGGATCACCGCGACATCCTCCGCCGCCATGCGCACCGCCTCCCGCAGAAGGGCATCGCGCGCCGCGTCGTCCATCGTCACCAGCGCGCGTTCCACGAGCGCGTCGAGGGCGGGGTTGGAGTAGCGGTGATGGTTGACCGCGCCGAGGAAGCGGGCGCGGTCGAAGGTGCCGACCACGTTCATCAGCGCGCCGATCGGATCGCCGGCGGTGGAGCCCCAGCCGATCAGGTGCATCGCGAATTCCTGCCGCGCCGCACGGCCCGGGAAGGTGGCCCAGGGCATGGGCCCCACCTCGGTCCTGACGCCGACGCGGGTCCACATCTGCGCGATGGCCTGGGCGGTGCGGCCGTCATTGGGATAGCGGTCGTTCGGCGTGTGCAGGGTGATTCGGAAGCCGTTCGGGAACCCGGCCTCGGCCAGCAGGCGGCGGGCGGTCTCGGGCTCATGCGGCGGCGGCGGCACCGCCGGATCGTGGCCCGGCGGGCCGGGTGGCAGCCACTGGCCTGCCGGACGGGCCGTCCCCTCCATCACCCGCTCGGCCAGCGCCGTGCGGTCGATCGCCAGCGAGAGGGCGCGACGCACGCGCACATCCAGCAGCGGGTTGGCGGCGAGGGGGCGGCCTTCGTGATCGCTGGTGAAGACGGGCGCCTCGCGCCGCGAGAAATCGGGACCGAGGAAGATCAGCCGTGCGCCCAGCTTCTCGGCCAGTTCCACGCGCCGCTCGCGGCGGACCCGCTCCAGATCGGCCGAGGGCACCTGGTCGATCACGTCCACATCGCCGGCGAGCACGGCGGCGAGCCGGGCGCTGTCGTTGGCGATCATCCGGTACGACACGCGCGCCCAGGGCTCCGCGCCGCGCCAGTAGGAGTCGTTCCGCGCCAGCTCGATGCGGTCCCCGGCCCGGAAGGAGACGAAGCGGTAGGGACCGGTGCCGATCGCCGCCCGGCCGCTGTTGAAATCCTCGGTGGAGGCGCCGGACGCGGCATGCCGCGCGATGATCGGGATGAAGGCGAGGTCGCTCGGCATGATCGGGTGCGGCCGCGCGGTGTGCAGGCGGATGGTGCGTGCATCCACGACCTCGGTGCGCATGATCGCGCGCAGGTAGACGCCGAAGCCGCCCGGGCTGTTCGGCACCTGCGGCGCACGCTCGATGGTGAAGGCGACGTCGTCGGCCGTGAACGGCCGTCCGTCGTGCCAGCGCACGCCGTCCCGCAGCCGGAACTCCCAAACGGTGTCGGACACGGCGCGCCAGCTCTCCGCAAGCCCCGGGACCAGCCGCGCATCCGGGGTGCGCTCCGTCAGGCGGTCGAAGATGTGGGACGCGACGGCGCTGTTGAAGGAGGCATTGAAGAAATGCGGGTCGATGGAGGTGACCGGCGCGCCGACGCCGATCGTCAGCGTCGTCCCCTGGGCGCGGGCGGGCAGGGCGGCAAGCGCCGGCAAGGCCAGCGCGGCGCGGCGCCCGATTGCGATTCTGTCCATGACCTGTTTCCTTCGTGGGTCAGCCGGCACGGCGGATGACGCGGCCGGGATTGGCGTCGGTGCGGCGGCCGTCCCGCAGCGTGGGAACCCCGCCGAGCACCACGTGCCGGAAGCCTTCCGGGTGCCGGCGCGGGTCATGGACGTCGCTGGTGTCGCGCACCGCGGCGGGGTCGAAGACGACGATGTCGGCGGCCGCCCCGGGCCTGATCCGGCCGCGATCCCCGAGGCCGAGCCGCTCGGCCGGCAGCGAGGTGATGCGCCGGATCGCCTCGGGCAGGGTCAGCACGGCAGCCTCGCGCACGTAGTGGCCCAGCAGCCGCGCCACCCACCCGTAGCCCGAGAGCGAGCCGATGGTGTCGGCCAGCGGGCCGTCGCGATTGAGCGCCTTGGTGTCCGACATCACCGCGCACTCCGCCTGCTGCAGGCAGAGCCGGATATCGGCATCGTCGAAGCCGGAGGAGGTCCACATGAGGCTGCCGAGCCCGTCGCCTTCCTCGGCCAGGAGGTCGAGGACGGCGTCCATGGGGTCGGCGTTCCGCCGCAGCCCGATCTCGCGGAAGGTCATGCCGACCAGACCGGGATTGGCGTTCGAACGCAGCAGGGCGATGCGGTCCCACTGTCGTTCGGCGACCAGCCGCCACATCGGCCGCGGGTTGTGCTTCATGGCCTCGCGCAGCGCCGGATCGCGCAGCCTCTCGAGCACCCGCGCCGGCCCGCCGTCCCGGGCCCAGGCCGGCAGGGAGGAGACGACGGAGGTGTGGTTCCAGTCATGCGGGATCACGTCGAAGGCGACGTCCACGCCCTCGCGCTTCGCGCGGTCCAGCAATTCCAGCGTGTGCGCCATCGCGTGCGGGGGCGCACCGTGTTTCGGCTGGATGTGGGAGATCTGCAGCCGGGCGCCGGCGGCCCGGGCCGTCGCCACCGCTTCCGTGAAGCCGAGGTCGTAGTGCACGTCGCGGTTGCGCACATGGGTGGCGTAGAGCCCGCCGCGCCGCGCGCAGACCTCGCAGAGGCCGACCACCTCCTCCAGCGGCGCCACGTTGCCGGGGAAGTATTCGAGGCCGGTGGTGAGGCCGAAGGCGCCCGCGTCGAACGCCTCCTCCGCCAGGCGCTGCATGGCGCGCAGCTCGTCGGGCGTGGTCGGGTCGATGGCGTCGCACTTGATGGCCTGCCGGAGCGCGCCATGGCCGACCATCGCCGCGACGTTGACGCCGAGCCCGGCGCGGTCGAGCCGGTCGAGATACTCGCCGAAGCTGCGCCAGTCGACGTCCACGCCGGCGTCGTGGAAGCCGATGAGCTGGCGCGGCGACATCGCGCCGGTGAAGGGCGCACAGGAGAATCCGCACTGCCCGATGACCTCCAGGGTGACGCCCTGGTGCACCTGGCTGTTGGCGCGGCCGTCCACCAGCAGCACGAAGTCCGAATGGGTGTGGATGTCGATGAAGCCGGGCGCCACGGCCAGCCCGTCGGCCTCCAGCACGTCCCGCGCCGCACCGTCCGGCAGGTCGGAGACGATCGCCGCGATGCGGCCGTCGCGCACCGCCACGTCGCCCCGGTAGGCAGGCCCGCCGCTGCCGTCCAGGACCGCGCCACCACGAATCAGCAGGTCGAACATCTCAATCTTTCCTGGCCAGGGCGAGCTCCGCCGCCACGATGAACGCGATCGTCGCGCAATCCGCCTCGGTCAGCGTCAGCGGGATGCGCATGTCGCAGAGACGCTCCAGCACCGCCTCCGTCGCCGGCGGCGTGTGAGGATCGGCAAGGTAGCGCCACTGGCCGGAAACGCTGGTGTAGCCCTCGGCCTGGCGCGCGCCGAACCACTTCAGGTAGACACCGCGCGCACGGCAGCCTGCGAGGAAGCGGGCGAAGGCCGTCTCCTCCAGCCCGGCGACCGCGAACTGGATGGAGCTCTGCACGAACTCCTCCTCCTGCGGGCGGCGTGGCAGGCGGATGCCCGGGACCGCGCCGAGCGAGGCGGCGAGGCGGCCATGGCGGTCGTTCCAGATCCGCGCGCGCTCGGCCAGCAGCGCGAGCTGCGGGCGCGCCACGGCGGCGACGAGGTTCGACATGCGCATGGAGTAGTTCGGCGTCACGTCCTTCCAGCGGGCGAAGACCTCGTCCGCGGGGCGCGCGCGATGCTGGCGGTAGAGCATGTAGCTGCCGGAATGGAGGACGGCGCGTGCCGCGACGTCCTCGTCGTCGGTCGCGATCAGCCCGCCCTCGCCGCCGTTGACGTGCTTGTAGGCCTGCAGGGAGAAGCAGCCGGCCTTGCCGAAGGTGCCCGTCGGGCGGCCCGCCCAGCCCGCGCCCATGGTGTGCGCGCAATCCTCGATGACGGTCACGCCAAGCCCGTCGCAGAGCGCCATGAGCCGGTTCATGTCGGCGATGTGCCCGCGCATGTGCGACAGCAGCAGGTGACGCGCGCCGCTCGCGCGGGCCTTCCGCTCGAGGTCGTCTAGGTCGATGACGAGGTCCGGCGTGACCTCCACCAGCACGTGCTCCGCCCCGGCATGCGCGATCGCGCCGGGCACGGGGGCCAGGGTGAAGGCGTTCATCAGCACCCTGTCGCCGGGCCGGACACCCGTGCAGAGCAGCGCCAGGAACATCGCGCTGCCGCAGGAATTCACCGCGACGCAGTAGCGCGTGCCGAGCTGCGCGGCGAACTCCGCCTCGAGCAGCGCGGCTTCCGAGGCATCGCCCAGCGTTTCGCCGTAGCGGTGCGTCCAGCCCGACCGCAGCACCCCCACGGCCGCCGCGATCCCCGCTTCCGGGACCGGCGGCGGCGCGCTGAGGTCGAGGGCGAGCCGCGGTGGACCGGGATCGTCCGGCATCACCGCGTCACCGGTTCGCCAAGGTCGAACGCCTGGCCCGGGAAGTAGCGGGCGAGGCGGATGTCGGCGGAGCGTGCATGCGCCTCCATCCCCTCCGCCCGGCTGATCCGTGCGGTGGCGAGCGCGACCTCGCGGGAGCCCTCGCGCGTGATGCGCTGCCAGGAGAGCGGCTTGAGGAACTTGTGGACCGAGAGCCCTGCCGAATAGCGGCCGGCGGCCTTGGTCGGCAGGATGTGGTTCGGCCCCGTCGCCTTGTCGCCAAAGGCCACCGTCGTCTCCTCGCCCAGGAAGAGCGAGCCGTAGTTGCGGAGGTTCGCGAGCCACCAGGCGGGATCGGCGGCCTGCACCTGCAGGTGCTCGCAGCAATAGCCGTCGGAGACCTCCACCGCCTCCTCCCGCGTCGAGCACAGCACCACCTCCCCGAAGTCGCGCCAGGCGGCGCCGGCCGCGTCGCGGGCGGTGGGCGGAAGGGCGGCCACCAGCTCGGGGACGCGGCGCATCACGGCCTCGGCCAGCGCGCGCTCGGTGGTGACCAGCCAGCCCGGGCTCTCATGCCCGTGTTCCATCTGTGCGACGAGATCCACCGCGACCACCTCGGGGTCGGCGGTGGCATCCGCGATGACCGCGACCTCTGACGGGCCGGCGAAGACGTCGATCCCGACCTTGCCGTAGAGCTGGCGCTTGGCCTCCGCCACGAACTTGTTCCCGGGTCCCACCACGATGTCGGCCGGCTTGCCGGTGAACAGCCCGTGGGCGAGCGCCGCAATCGCCTGCACGCCGCCCAGCGTCAGGATCGCGTCCGCCCCGGCACGGCGGAGCGCGTAGAGCACAGCCGGGTGGATGCCCTCGCCCCCCCGCGGGCCGGAGCAGGCGATCACGGTGGGAACTCCGGCGGCCTTGGCGGTCGCGACGCCCATGTAGGCGGAGGCGATGTGGGCGTAGCGCCCGGCCGGCACGTAGCAACCCGCGACCGCCACCGGCACCAGCCGCTGGCCCGCCACCACGCCGGGCGAGAGCTCCACCTCGAAATCGCGCGTGCTGGCGCGCTGGGCCTCGGCGAAGCGGCGCACGCGGTCCACGGCGAAGTCGATATCGCGCCTGAGGGCGGCAGGGACTTCGGCGGCGCGGCGGTCCGCCTCTGCCGCCGGCACGACGATCCCGCCCGTCCAGGCATCGAGCCTGGCCGCATACTCGCGCACCGCGGCCTCGCCGCCGGCGGCGATGGCGGCGAGCATCGCCTCGACCACCGGGCGGGCCTCGGCGGTGGTGTCCTCGGCAGTGCGCGCTGCGCGCTTGAGGTATTCGATGGCCATGACCGCTTTCCTTCCGGGGCCTCGGCCCCGCTCATCCCGCCGCAACGCGCGGACGGCCCGCGCGCCGGTGGCGCGGCCGTCCCGCACCGCGGCGGTGCCGTTGACGATGGGGTGGAGCAGCCCGGCAGGCGGCGCCTCGGGCGCTGCCGGCGTGCCAGGACCGGCCACCCGGCCGGGGCCGAAGACCACCAGGCCGGCGAAGGCGCCGCCGGGGCGTCCCGCCCGTCGCTCTCACGCAGCCGGCTGGTTCAGCGCGAAGGCGCGCAGCCGCGGGTCGGCGGCGATGCGCTTCAGCACGTCGTCGGTCAGGTAGGCCGAGGGCGGCGGGGGGTTCTGCACCGTGCCGACCTGGGCGAGGAAGGTGGACAGGCCCTCGTACCAGCGATCCGCCTGCGACGGGCCGGAGGCGCGGTCCATCAGGCGCATCTGCTCCTCGAGGGTGAAGGTCGGCCGCCGCTCGATCTCGGCGCGCAGCGCTCCCTCGCTCACCGTGACGCCGCCCGCCTGATAGAAGCGGTTCATGGACTGCACCGCGGCGTCGCGGTTCGCCTTGGTCCAGGCGATGCCGCGAAGGAAGACGGCGAGGTACCGCGCCACCATGTCCGGGTTCGTGCGCAGGAATTCATCGCGCGCGATGACGTTCGATGGCACGATTGCGCCCGCATCGCTGCCCGAGCAGAAGGGCACGGCGTTCATGCGCTCCTCCGCCGTGTAGATGTTCGGAGCCCAGAGGCCCGCCACGCGTCCCTCTCCGGTCGAGAAGGCCGAGAGGATCTGCGCCTGGTTCAGGTTCACCACCTGCACGTCGGCGCGGCCGAGCCCCCAGCGCTGCAGGCAGTTCTGCAGCACGTAGTCCACGGTGGTGTTGACCGTGATCAGGATGCGCTGGCCGCGCAGGCTGGCCGGATTGGCGCGCAGCGCCTCGACCTCGGCGCGGCGCACCATCAGCGTGTTGGTGGCGCTCTCGTCGTTCGAGATCGCGATGGTGCGGATGTTGAAGCGCGCCGCGCCCAGCACGCCCGGCGCCGAGCCGGTGACGCCCACGTCCCAGGTTCCGGCGGCCGCGGCAGCGATCTGCGGCGGGCCGGCCGGGAAGGAGGAGAAGTTCGGCTCGATGCCCATCTGGCGCCACCAGCCCTGCTCGGTGGCCAGGTGCAGCGGGAACATCGAGTAGAGAGCCGGCTGCATCGAGATGTTCAGCCGGGTCAACCCCTGTGCCCGCACCAGCGCGGGCGCGGCGAGGATGGTGCCCGCCGCTGCGAGAAGGGTCCTGCGGTACATGCCTGTCTCTCCTCTCTTGTCCGTCACTCGGCCAGTGCGCGGACCGGCGCCGGGGCGGGCTGCGCCGGCTTCTCCTGCTCGCGGGCCTTGAGCAGCTTCCAGATGCGGCTGCGCATGTGCGTGAAGGCGGGCGTGTCCATCACCTCCTCGATCGGCATCTCCTCCCACGCGCCCCTGGCGCGGAGCGGCCTGATGTCGATCGTCTCGATGATGCGGCCGGGCTTGCGGCCCATGACCACGACGCGGTCGGCGAGGTAGATCGCCTCGTCCACCGCATGGGTGATGAAGATGACGGTCCGCGGGTTCCGCCGCGCGAGCCGCACCAGCTCCTCCTGCATCACGATGCGCGTCTGCGCGTCCAGCGCGCCGAACGGCTCGTCCATCAGCAGGGCGGCGGGATTCATGACATAGGCGCGCGCGATGGCGACGCGCTGCTGCATGCCGCCCGAGAGCTGGTGGGGGAAGCTGTCCTCGTGGCCGGAAAGGCCCATGAGCTCGATGTAGCGTGCGATGGCGGCTTCTGCTTCGGCCTTCGGCGTTCCCCTGCACATCAGGCCGAAGCCCATGTTCTCGCGCACCGTCTTCCAGGGCAGCAGCGCGAATTGCTGGAAGACCACGGCGCGCTCCGGGCCCGGTCCCTCGACCTCCCTGCCGCCCACCAGCACGCGGCCGTCGGTCGGGAAGTCGAGACCGGCGGCCATGCGCATCAGCGTCGTCTTGCCGCAGCCCGAGGGACCGACGATCGCGACGAACTCCTTCTCCTCGATCCGCAGGTCGATGCGGTCGATGGCCAGGAATTCGCCGCCCTTCGGGAGCGGGAAGCGCCGGGTGACGCCCTCGAAGACGATCTCGCTCATGACTGTCCCCACCTGCGCTTGAACGCCGATTCGACCGCGCGCAGCGCCACGTCGATGGCGAAGCCGACCACCCCGATGCCGATCATCCCCGCGATGACGACGGAGGTGGCGAGGTTGCCCTGACCCTGCACCATGAGGTAGCCGAGGCCCGCGCCGACCACGATCAGCTCGGACCCAACGAGCGACTGCCAGCCGAGACCAGCCGAGACGCGCAGCCCGGCGATGATGGAGGGCAGCGCGCCCGGGATCAGCACATGCGCCATCACCTGGCGCGAGGAGGCGCCCAGCGTCTGTGCCGCCTCGACGAAGCGCGGCTCGACCAGCCGGGCGCCGCGGTAGGCGCTGATCACACAAGGGGCGAAGGCGCCGACGAAGATGATGAGCAGCGGCCCGCCTATCCCGGTGCCGAACCAGAGCGCGGCCAGCGGCACCCAGGCGAGCGGCGCGACGAAGCGGATCGCATCGAAGAGCGGCGTCACGATCTCATCGAGCAGCCGGTACCAGCCCATCAGCAGCCCGAGCGGGATGCCGATGCCGACCGCGATCGCCCAGCCCATGAGGAAGCGCCCGATCGAGGCTGTCAGGTGTTCGGCATAGACGTGCCCCGCGAAGGGCTGGTGCCAGAGCCGAACCAGCGTCTCCCATACCGTGGCCGGCGAGGGGAGCAGGTTCGACGGCAGCCAGCCCGAGGCTGCCACGCCCGACCAGGCTGCGAAGAACAGGGCGAAGCCGACGATCGTCAGCGCCCAGAACTCGCCCAGGCCGAGCGAGGTGCCCA
Organism: Falsiroseomonas sp. CW058; assembly: GCF_050563535.1. Lineage (NCBI taxonomy): Bacteria > Pseudomonadati > Pseudomonadota > Alphaproteobacteria > Acetobacterales > Roseomonadaceae > Falsiroseomonas > Falsiroseomonas sp. CW058. The sequence continues at coordinate 53,794 of NZ_JBNXUO010000025.1, read as the reverse complement.
TCGGGCCCAGGAAGTTGCGGTCGCGCCGCTTGGCCATCGCCGCTTCTCCCTCAGACCGCCGGGCGCCAGTTCAGCACGCGACGCTCGACGCGCCCGAGCAGCCAGGTCGTCGCGGCGCCGCAGGCCGCGACGGCGGCCATGCCGACCAGGATCATGCCCGGGAAGATGTCCTGGCCCGCTACGTTCAGCACGCGGCCGAGGCCGAAGAAGGCGCCCACCAGTTCAGCGGCGACCAGCGTCGTCCAGCTTGCCTGGAGCGACAGGCGCAGCCCCGTGAAGATCAGCGGCATGGCGCCCGGGATCACCACGTGGCGGAGCACCTGCGGCGTCGACGCCCCCTGTGTGCGGGCGGCGGCGATCAGCACCGGATCCACGCCGCGCACCCCGGTGAAGGCATTGATGACGGATGGAACGAAGGCGGTCAGCCAGATGACGAAGACCTTGCCCGCGTCGCCGAGCCCGAACCAAACGATCGCAAGCGGGATCCAGGCCAGCGCCGGGATCGGGCGCAGCAGCAGGAAGATCGGGTTGATCAGCGCCTCGGCCCGGCGGCTCCAACCCATCAGCAGGCCGAGCGGCACGCCGGTGAGGACGGCGACGGCAAAGCCCTTCGCGACCAGCCAGAGGCTCTGCACCGCGTGCTGCCAGAGCGTCGCGCCGCCATAGCCCTGTCCGGTGCTGATCTGCGCCAGCGCGGCCCATACCTCGTGCGGGGCCGGCAGGCGGAGCGGGTTCAGGAGGCGCAGGCCGCTGGTCGCGAGCCACCAGAGGGCGAGGGCGCCGGCAACCGTCGCCAGGCCGACGAGGACGCTGCGCGGCGGACGCAGCGGACCGAAGCCGCGGGTTGACATTGCTCGGCTCTGCAAAGGACGATCCCTCGCGAGAAATATTTTCAGAATGCTTTCACGGAGCAAGGGGCGTGTCAAAGGAGAAGTGCGAGTAAGACACGTTTACGGTCTTGAAAGATTTTTCAGTCAGTGGGAGGATGGCCGCATGTCCCGCCGCAACCGTCCCCGGCTTGCCGACATCGCCGCGGCTGCCGGCGTGTCGCTCGCCACCGCCTCCCGCACGCTTTCGCAGCCCGGCATCGTCAGCCCGGGGACGCGCAGCCGCGTCCGGGCTGCCGTCGCCGAACTCGGCGGCGCCTGGCCCGGCGCGGGCGCACGGGCCGCTGGCGATGCCGGCGTTGCCGCCGTGGTGCCCACCCTCGACAACGCCATCTTCTCCCGCTGCCTCCAGGCCATGCAGGCACGGCTTGCCGAAGCCGGGCGCCACCTCCTCGTCGCATCCTCGGATTACCACCCGGAGACGGAGACCTCCGTGATCCGCGGCCTGCTCGCGCGCGGCGTGGACGGCCTCATCCTCGTCGGGGCGCAGCGCCCGGCGGAGGCCTGGACGCTGCTGGAGGGCGCCGGCGTGCCGGTGGTGCTGACCTGGTGCGGCGACCCGCGCTTCGACGGCGTGACCGTGGACAGCCGAGCCGCCGGGCGCCTGGCCGCCGAACACCTGCTCGGGCTCGGCCACACGCGGCTCGGGGTGGTCTGTGGCGCGACCCGATTCAACGACCGCCAGCGCGCGCGCCTCGACGGCGTGCGGGAGGCGCTGGCCGCCCAGGGCCTCGACCTTCCGGAGTGGCGGGTCAGCGAGCAGGACTTCACCCTTGCCGGGGGGCGTGCCGGCTGCTCGGCCCTGCTCGCCCTCGGCGAACCGCCGACGGCGATCGTCTGCGGCATAGACCAGCTCGCCGTCGGGTGCCTCGTGGAGGCACAGGCGCGCGGGATCTCGGTTCCGGGCGAACTCTCGGTCGTCGGGATCGACAACCTCGAGATGGCGGCGCACCTGTCGCCGGCGCTGACCACCGTGCACATCCCGACGGCGCGGATCGGCGCGGCGGCGGCGGAGCGGATCCTCGAGCGCCTGGACGGCGCGGACGGGCCGCGCCGCACGGAGCTCCCCATCGAACTCGTCGTGCGGCGATCCTCGGGCGTGCCCCAGGCAGCGACGGGGAGTGCCGCATGATCGGCCGGAAGCCCGGGGTGCCGGGCGGCATGGGCCCGCTCGCCTACGCGGAGGCCATGTAGCCGAACCATTCCCTCGGGCGCCCGGGGCCATCTTCCGGTTCCGGCACAGGCGCGGCCGGCAACCCGGTTTGCACGCACGTCCATGGCCCGTTCGATGCGCGGCTCCAGCAACCGCCGGACGGGCAGGGTGCGAAAGGTGACGACAGCGCCCGCTGTTTCCCTCCCGCGTCCCCGGCTCGATCCGACGCCCCGCCAGGCGGCTGCCGCCATGAGCGGAGCGTCACCCACCGCGGGGCGGATGTCCTCGCGCACGAGGAGGGGCGGCGAGAACCCCGGTGCCACCCGGAGCGTTGCCGGCCGATATCGCCAAGCCCGAGGCCATGCCGCAACTCTTCTCTCCCCGGGCTGACCGCCGGCTCAGGATGGCAGCCGTGCTTGGCGCCCTCGGGGCTTTGGCGACCGCCGCGGCGGCCTTCGCCTTCGTCCGCTCCGACCGCGCCTGGGGGGTGGGGGAGGCGGCGCCGCAACCCATCCCGTACAGCCACCAGGTCCATGTCGGGCAACTCGGCCTCGACTGCCGCTACTGCCATGCGGGGGTCGAGCGCGCCGCCGCGGCGGGGATGCCGACGGCGGAGACCTGCCTCGGCTGTCATCGGGCGGTCTGGAACGTCACCGCCCAGTTCGCGCCCCTGGAAAGCGCGCTCGCCCTCGGGGCGCCCGTCGTCTGGAGTTCCGTCCACCGCCTGCCGGAGCATGTGCGCTTCCACCACGGTGCGCATGTCGCCGCCGGCCTGGGTTGCGGGACCTGCCACGGGGAGGTGCAGGCCATGCCGCGCACGGTGAAGGTCCATCCCATGTCCATGGGCTGGTGCCTGGACTGCCACCGCGACCCGCGGGCGCGGCTGCCGCCGGAGGCCGGCATCGTCGCCCTTCCGGGCGCGGTGGCCGATGCGATGGGACCGGGAGCCTCGGCCCGGGCGGTGGCGGCGCAGCGGGTGGAGCATTTCGGCGTGGAGATCCCGCCGCTCACGCGCTGCTCGACATGCCATCGATGAGGGGCGGGCACCTTCACGGCGCTGCCGCGTTCCCCCGCCGGTGCAGGAGGGGAACGGATGCCGCGGTCCGTCGCTGACACGCCATATTGCGGCGTCCCGCCCCTGCCCGGGGATGTGGCCTGGAACCTCGACCCCTGGCTCGGGGGGGCGCTGCTGGCAGGCCTGCTGCTGGGCTGGCGCGCGGCCGGGCGCGGGGGCGACCGGCGCTCCCTCCTCCTCGGCTGGGGGGTGCTGGCGGGGCTGCTGCTCTCTCCCCTGTGCAACCTCTCGGTCGCGCTCTTCTCCGCGCGCGTCGCGCAGCATGTGGTGATCCTGGCGATCGCGGCGCCGCTGCTGGCGGTGGCGCTGCCGCTCCGGCGGGGTTTCGGCGTCGGCCGGCTGGCGATCGCGGCCGGCATCTTCGCAGCGACGCTCTGGGCCTGGCACCTGCCTGCCCCCTACGCGCTGACCTTCCGTTCCGAGCTTGCCTACTGGTCGATGCAGGCCAGCCTGGTGGCCGCCGCCACCTGGCTCTGGCGCGGCCTGCTGCTCGGGGCCGCGGCGCGGCCCGAGGCGGTGCTGATGGCAGGGATCGCGACCGCGGCGCAGATGGGCGCGCTCGGGGCGCTGCTCACCTTCGCGCCCCGGCCGCTGTTTGCGCCGCATGCCCTCTCCTCCCTGCCCTGGGGGCTGACGGCGCTGGAGGATCAGCAACTCGGCGGGCTGCTGATGTGGGTGCCCGGCGGGCTCGCCTTCGCCCTCGTCGCGCTGCCCGCCCTGGCCCGGGCACTGCGCGGCGAGGTGGGGGCGCTCCGTCCTTGAGGCGTCTCCTCCCCCCCCTGCCGCTGGTTCCCCCCCTGCTGCTGGCCGGCTGCTCCGGCGTGCAGACGCCGCTTGATCCCTATGGCAGCGAGGCGGAGCGCATCGCGCATCTCACCTGGGTCCTGTTCGTCGGCGGCACCGCCATCTTCGGCCTGGTGATGGCGCTGCTGGCCGCGGCCCTGGTCGCGCCGGGATGGATGCGGGGCCTCCTGGGCTCCCGCCGCTTCGTCATCGGGGGCGGCATCGTCTTCCCGGCCGTCACGCTGGCGGCGCTGCTCCTCTACTCCCTCGGCACCTCCCGCGCGCTCGTGACCCCGCGGGGCGACGCGCCGCTGCGGATCGAGGTGATCGGGCGGCAATACTGGTGGGAGGTGCGCTACCCGGACCTCGGCGAGGGCGCGGTGACCGCCAACGAGATCCGCCTCCCGCGCGGGCGGGAGGTGGAGCTGCACCTCTCCTCGGCGGACGTGATCCATTCGCTCTGGATCCCGAACCTGCATGGGAAGATGGACATGATCCCGGGCCGGGTGAACCGGCAGCGGTTCACGGCGGAGCGCACCGGCGTGCTGCGCGGCCAATGCACGGAGTTCTGCGGCCTTCAGCACAGCCTGATGGCCTTCTGGGCGGTGGTGCAGGAGCCGGAGGAGTTCGAGGCCTGGGTCGCGCGCCAGCGCGAGCCGGTGCCGCCGCCCGAGGGCGAGGTGGCGGCGCGGGGCATGCGCGTCTTCGGCGAGGCCGGCTGCGGCGCCTGCCATGCGGTGCGCGGCACGGAATGGCAGGCGCGGCTGGGCCCCGACCTGTCGCGCATCGGCTCGCGCCTGTCGCTCGCGGCCGGCGTGCTGGACAACCACCGCGGCACGCTGGCCGGCTGGATCGCGGGCGCGCAGGACATCAAGCGCGGCAATTCGATGCCCGCCTATGGCCGCGCGCTCGACGGCGGGGAGCTGCTGGCGCTCGCCACCTGGCTCGAGGGGTTGCGGTGATGGATGGCGCCGCGCCCGATGCCGCGGCGGCGCGCACGCCCAATCCCGTCCCGCGTCCGCCGGAGGAGCTGGAGCGGCTGCGCGCCGCGTGGCGCATGCCGCGCGGCATCGGGATCCTGACCGAATACAACAACAACCTGATCGGCCCGCTCTTCGTCGGCACGGCGCTGCTGTTCTTCCTGCTCGCGGGCGTGCTCGGGCTGATCATCCGCGCGCAGCTCGCCTTCCCCGGCATGCAGATCGTCGACCCCGCGATCTACAACCAGGTCTTCACCACCCATGGCACGGTGATGATGTTCCTGTTCGCCGTGCCGGCGGTGGAGGCGGTGGCGATCACGCTGCTGCCCGCCATGCTGGGGACGCGGGAGCTGCCCTTCCCGCGCCTCGGCGCCTATGCCTACCTGATCTACCTGATGGGCGGGCTGTTCTTCTACGGCTCCATATTCTTCGGCGCGGCGCCCGACGGCGGGTGGTTCATGTATCCGCCGCTGACCAGCAAGCATTACTCGCCCGGCATCAACACCGACATGTACCTGCTGGGCATCGGCTTCATCGAGATCTCGGCCATCGCCGGCGCGATCGAGCTGATCGTCGGCATCCTGCGCTGCCGCGCGCCAGGCATGACGCTGGGGCGGATGCCGGTCTACGCCTGGGGCATGCTGGTCTTCGCGGGCATGGTGGTCTTCGCCTTCCCCGCCGTCATCATCGCGTCCACGCTGCTGGAACTGGAACGCGCCTTCGGCTGGCCCTTCTTCCTGCCCGAGCGGGGCGGCGACCCGCTGCTGTGGCAGCACCTGTTCTGGTTCTTCGGCCATCCGGAAGTCTATGTCATCTTCCTGCCGGCGGCGGCCATGGTGTCCATGATCGTGCCGACCATGGCGGGTGCGCGGCTGCAGGCGCACGGGCTTGTGGTGATGGCGCTGGTGGGCACCGCCATCATCTCCTTCGGGCTCTGGGTGCACCACATGTACGCCACGGGCATCCCGGCGCTTTCGCTTTCCTTCTTCGCCGCGGCGGGCTTCGCCGTCTCCGTCCCCTCCGGCCTGCAGGTCTTCGCCTGGATCGCCACCTTCGCGAGCGGCGGGCGGGTGAAGTGGGAGGTGCCGACGCTGTTCATGCTCGGCTTCCTGTTCATCTTCGTCCTCGGCGGGCTGACGGGCGTGATGGTCTCCGTCACGCCGTTCGACTGGCAGGCGCACGACACCTACTTCATCGTGGCGCACCTGCACTACGTGCTGATCGGCGGCATGGTCTTCCCGCTGCTCGGCGCGCTGTACTACTGGGCGCCGGCGGTCGGCGCCGCGCTGTCGGACCGGCTGGGCAGGCTCGCCTTCTGGCTGCTCTTCCTCGGCACCAACCTGACCTTCTTCCCGATGCATGTCAGCGGGCTGATGGGGATGCCGCGGCGCATCTACACCTATCCCGCCGGCATGGGGCTCGAGCTCTGGAACCTGCTCTCCTCGATCGGCGCGGCGGTCTTCGCGCTCGGCGCGCTGGTGCTGCTGGTGGACGTCGTGCTGCATTTCCGGCCGAGCGCGCCGGAGGGCCAGCCCCGCAACTACTGGGGCGCGGGCACCACCGAATGGCTGAACAACGACAACTACGGCCCGCGCTCCATCCCTCGCATCCGGGACCGCTACCCGCTCTGGGCCGACCCGGGCCTGGCGCGGCAGGTGGATGAGGGCGCGCACTACCTGCCCATGTCCGCCACCGGCCGGCGCGAGGCGCTGGTGACCTCCCCGGCCGAGGCGGTGCCGCAATATGTCGCGGTGCTGCCCCGGCCGGGCTGGGGCCATGTGGTCGCGGCGGTCGGCACCTGCGGCTTCTTCTTCGCGCTGACCGGGGAGTTCCTGATCGAGGCCGCCCTGTGCTTCCTGCTCGGCCTCGGCGGCGTGCTCTGGTGGCTGTGGCACGGCACGGATTTCGGGCCGCTCCAGCCGCGGGCCGTGGACATCGGCGACGGCATCCGCCTGCCCACCTTCGCGACGGGGCCGGTGAGCCATTCCTGGTGGGCGATGGTCACGCTCATGCTGGTGATGGGCACCGCCTTCGCCTGCCTGCTGGGAAGCTGGCTGTTCCTCTGGCTGGTCAATGGCGACGCCATGTGGCCGCCGCCCGGCATGGGCATTCCCGCGGGCGGCTTCGGGCTGGTGGCATCCGGCCTCTACGCCGGCGGCGGGTTCCTCGCCTGGGCGGCGGCGCGGCTGCTCGGCCGCGGCTGGCGCTGGCCACTGCGTGGCGCCCTGCTCGCCTCGGCGGGCGCCTTCGCCGTTGGCGCGGCTGCGGATGGCTGGGCGCTCTGGTCCGCCGGCATCCGCCCCGGGGAACATGCGTATGGCGCCGCCTCCTTCGCCATCTTCGCCTGGCAGGCGATGCATGTGGCGGTCGTGGCGCTGATGCTCCTCTACACGCTGGCGCGGTCCTTCGCCGGCCTGCTTGGCCGGGAACGGCGGCTCACCATGGACAATGCGATGCTCTTCGCCCTCTACACCGCCGGCCAGGGCATCGCCGGCCTCGCCCTGCTGCACCTGTTCCCGAGGCTGCTGGCATGAGCGGCATGGCGGGCAGGGCCGGGCGGCCGGTCCTCGGGATCCTGGCGAGCGTGCTCGGGCTCGCGGTCTGGGCCGCGCATTTCGGCCTGGTCTACGCCACGAACGCGGTGGCCTGCGCGCGGGGGCTGGCGGGCACCAGGCTGCTCGGCCTGCCTTTCGTGCCGGTGGCCGTCACGGTGCTCACGCTCGTCGCGCTCGCGGCGCTGGCCTGGGTGATGCGCGCCGCGCTCGCCCGGCTCGACCCTCCGCTCGACGAGGGCGGGGAGGCGGAGCCGCGCTTCACGCGCTGGTTCGCCTTCGCCACCGCCGCGCTGGCCGCGCTGGCGGTGTCATTCCAGGGCATCCCGGCGCTGGTGGTGCCGCCATGCGGATAGCGCCTGGTCCGCGGCGGCGGAACCGCCGGATCGGTGACTCAGTCGCCCTGACGGTTCAGCAGCCGCGGCTGCGGGCGGATGCCTGCCTCGTCGGGGCCGAGCGGCAGGCCTGCCGGCACCGGCTGCGCCCGCGCGGCGCCGAGCGTGTAGAGATAGGCGGCCGCGTCCCGCGCCTCCGCCGCCGTCAGGCCGAGATCGGGCATGGCGGAGCCGGGCGAGATCGCCTGCGGGTCGCGCAGCCAGGCCACCAGGTTCTCGGGCGCGTTGGGCAGTCGCCCGGCGACATAGCCGCGCCGCGCCCATTCGGTCAGCGGCGGCCCGACCCAGGACACCGCGCCGACGACGCCCGGGATCCGGTGGCAGGACCCGCAGCCATGCTCGCGGATCACCACGCGCCCGCGCTCGGGGTCGCCGCCGGCGACACGCAGATGCGGCGGCGGCGGCGCCTCCTCGCAGGCTGCGAGCAGCAGGAGGGGAAGGAGGCGGAACCGGCGCAGCTTGCCCTCCATCGCGGGACCGGCACGGCAACGTGCCCGCCGCGACGCCGGTTGCGGCGCCCCGCCGGAGGGAGGCGCCGTTGACCCCGGAGCCACGGACGCCGCGCTTCGCGGACCTCGACACCTCGCCCGGCGGGCAGCCGCTCCGGCGGGAGGTGCTGCGCGCGGCCGGCGCTTCCCTCGCCCTGGCCGCCGCGGGCTGCAAGCCGGAGGAGTGGGGCGCGCCGCTGCATTCCCGCCCGCGCGGCGTCGCCACCGAGGACGCGACCTATGCCACGGTGCTGGACCTGGACGGCGTCGGGCGCGGCGTGCTGGTCCGCACCCGCGCGGGCCATCCGGTGAAGATCGAGGGCAACCCGGACCACCCCGGCAGCCTCGGCGCCACCGACCCCTTCCTGGAAGCGGCGGTGCTGTCGCTGCACGACCCCGCGCGGTCGCGCGAGGTCCGGCGCGGCGGCCGCACCCTGCGCGGCCCCGCCGCGACCTCGCCCGAGGCCGTGGTCGGGGCGTTGCGCGGGGAGGGGCTGCGCATCCTGACCGGCCCGGTGACCTCCCCCACCACGGCGCGGCTCCTGGCCGCGGTGGAGGCGGCGAATCCGGGCGCGCGCTGGCACCAGTGGTCCCCGCTGGCGGAGGACGCGGCGCTGGCCGGCGCGATGCTCGCCTTCGGGGAGCCGGTGTCCGTGCTGCCCGACCCCGCGCGTGCCGCCTGCATCCTCTGCCTCGGCGGCGGGCTGCTCGACCCCGGGCCGGCGCAACTGGCCCAGGCGCGCGGCTGGGCGCGGGCGAGGGCGGAAGGACGCGCCGCCGGGCGGCCGCCGGTGCTGCTCGTGGCGGAATCCACGCCGGGCCTGAGCGGGGCGGTGGCGGACCGCCGCCTCGCCCTGGCGCCGGCGGGGATCGAGGCGCTGGCGCGGGGCGTCGCGGCGGAGCTCGGCATCGCCGCGGCCGCCCCGCACCCGGAGGCCGCCCCGGTCGCCGCCGCGCTGCGCCGCGCCGGCCCGGCGGCGCTGGTGACGGCGGGCCGCGAGCAGCCGGCCGCCGTGCAGGCCCTGGCGCACGCCATCAACGCGGCGCTGGGCGCGCCGGGCGTCACCGTCCGGTACATGCCGCCGGCGATGGCGCGGCCCGAGGATCTCGGCGCCTCCCTGCGTGCCCTTGCCGAGGACATGGCGGCGGGCCTGGTGCAGCAGCTGCTGATCCTCGATGCGAATCCGGCCTTCGACGCACCGGCGGACATCCCCTTCGCCTCGCTGCTCGGGCGCGTGCCGGTCTCGGTCCATGCCGGGCCCTACCTGGACGAGACGGCGCTGGCCTGCACCTGGCACCTGCCCCTTCGGCACCCGCTGGAGTCCTGGGGCGATGCACGCGCGCCGGACGGCACCGCCGCCATCCGCCAGCCGGCCTGCACCCCCCATGTCGAGGCCGCGCGCTCGGCCGAGGAGATCCTCGCCACCCTCGCCGGGCTGCCCGATGGCGCGGAGGGAGCCGTGCGCGCGACCTGGCCGGCGCTGGACGACGCGGCCTGGGCCGCCGCGCTGGAAGCGGGCGTGGTCCGCGGCAGCGCGCCCGCGCCGCGCGCGCCGCGCCTGCGCGCCGGCTTCGATCCCGGCCCGGCGGCCGAAGCGCCCCCGGGGCTGCCCCCGGGGCTGCCCACTGGGCTGCCCACTGGGCTGGTGGCGCAGTTCGTGCCCGACCCGCATCTCTGGGACGGGCGCTTCGCGCCCAATGCCTGGCTGCAGGAACTGCCGCGGCCGGTCACCAAGCAGGCCTGGGGCAATGCCGCGCTCGTCTCGCCCGCCGATGCCGCGCGCCTCGGGCTGCGGGACGGGACGGAGGTGGCGCTGTCGCTGCGGGGCCGTTCGCTGCGTGCGCCGGTGATCGTGCTGCCCGGCCAGGCGGCGGGCGTGGTGACGCTGCCGCTCGGCGGCGGGCGGCGCGTGGCGGGCGACGTGGAAGCCGGCATCGGCTTCGACGCCTACCGCCTGCGCCCCGCCGATGCGCCCTGGGCCGCGCCGGGGCTGGAACTGGCGCCGCTGGGCGGGACGGGCGTGGCGATGGTGCGTGCCGGCTGGCGCCACCCGGACGATGCGCGCGACCCGCCGCCCGCACGGGTCGTCGCGCCCGGCGAGGCGATTCCGCCGCTGCCGCCGCTCCCCTCGCTCTACCCCGCCTGGGACTATCCCGGCCGCGCCTGGGGCATGGCGGTGGACCTCGATTCCTGCATCGGCTGCAACGCCTGCTCCATCGCCTGCCAGGCGGAGAACAACACGCCGGTCGTCGGGCGCGCGGAGATGGCGCGCGGGCGGGAGATGCACTGGCTGCGCGTGGACCTCCACGCCGCGCCCGACGGCCGCGGCAGCTTCCAGCCGGTGCCCTGCATGCACTGCGAGAAGGCGCCCTGCGAGGTGGTCTGCCCCGTCAACGCCACGGTGCACGACCATGAGGGGCTGAACCTGATGGTCTACCCGCGCTGCATCGGCACGCGCACCTGCTCCAACAACTGCCCGTACAAGGTCCGGCGCTTCAACTGGTTCGACTATGCGCGCCGGCCGGGCGCGACCCCGGTGCCGGATGCCGAGGTCCCGCCCCGCCCGCGCGGCGTGATCGAGAAATGCACCTACTGCCAGCACCGCATTGCCGCCGCGCGCGTCCAGGCGGACCTGGAGGGACGCCCGATCCGCGACGGCGAGGTCGAGACCGCCTGCCAGCGCGCCTGCCCGACGCGCGCGATCACCTTCGGCGACATCAACGATCCCGACAGCGCGGTGGCCCGCGCCAAGCGCGACGGCCGGAACTACGCCCTGCTCGGCGAACTCGGCACGCGGCCGCGCACCACCTACCTGGCGCGCGTGCGGCGGGCGGAGGACGGGGCGTGAGGCTGCCGCCGCTGCGCATCGCCGCCGCGGCGGCAGCCGGCTTCGCCCTTGCCTTCGCCGCCGCGAAGCTGGGCCCCCGCGTGCCCGAGGCCCCGCCCGCGCCGCGCGATCCGCCGCCGCAGCAGGCACCGGAGCCCAATCCGGCCGTCGCCGTCCCGCTGCAGCGCGAATTCGGCTGGGGCTTCGCCTTCGCGCTGGCCGGCGCCGGGCTCGGCGTGGCGATGCTCGGCCAGGCGGTGGCGGCGCTGCTGCTGGCGGGCACGGGGCTCTGGGGCACCAACATCCCCTTCGTCTGGGGCTTCGACCTGATCAACTACGTCTGGTGGATCGGCATCGCCAATGCCGCGAGCCTGTTCGCCGCGATCCTGGTGCTGCGCCGCCATGGGCTGCGGACCGCGGTGAACCGCTTCGCGGAGGCCGCGGCGCTGGCCGCCGTGGTCGCCGCCGGGCTCTATCCCATCCTGCATCTCGGCCGGCCCTGGCTGTTCCACTGGGTGCTGCCCTATCCCGCGACGCACGAGGTCTGGCCGCAGTTCCGCTCCACGCTGGTGTGGGACTTCTGGGGCATCATGTCGCATGTCGTGGTGACCGGGCTGTTCTGGTACACCGGGCTGATCCCCGACCTTGCCACCATGCGCGACCGCGCGGCCGCGCGCGGGCGGATGCTGGCGGCGCGCATCTACGGCGTCCTCGCGCTCGGCTGGCGCGGCTCCGTCGCGCACTGGGCGCGGCACCAGGCGGCCTACCGGCTGGTGGCGGCGCTGGTGCTGCCGATGCTGGTCTCGGCGCAGACGATCGTCGCGCTGGAATTCGCGACCACGCTGGTGCCGGGATGGCACCAGGGCCGGACGCCGCTGCATGTCGTGCTCACGGGCCTGCCCGCCGGGCTCGGCGTGGTGCTGGCGCTCGCCGTCGTGCTGCGGCGGACGCTGGGGCTGGGGCGGATGATCGACGACGGCGACGTGGACCTGCTGGCGCGGCTGATGGCGGCATCCGCGCTGGCCTGCCTCTGGCTCCACGGCGACATGCTGGCCGCCGCCTTGCTGGAGGAGGATGCGACGCGCCAGGCGGTCGCCGCCCGCATCCTCGGCCCCTACGGGGCGCTCTGGTGGGGTGCCGTGGCGCTGACGGTCCTGCTGCCGCAACTCCTCTGGATCGCGCGGCTGCGCCGGCTGGCGCCGGTGCTGGTGGGCATCGGTCTCGGCGCCGCGGCGGGCGTGTGGCTCGACCGCTTCTCCCTCGTCGCCGGCGGGCTGCTGCACGACCACCTGCCGCGCATCGGCCCGGCCTATGCGCCGAGCGGCCCGGAATGGACGCTGCTGCTCGGCACCGCCGGGCTCTTTGCCTTCCTCCTGCTGCTCTTCGCGCGCTTCCTGCCGGTGGTCTCCGTCTTCGAGACGCGGCACGAGGAAAGCGGGGCCGAGGTGCCATGAGCGGGCGCATGATCCATGGCGTGATGGCGGAATTCGCCAGCGACGAGGCGCTGGTCGCGGCGCTCCGCGCGGCACGGGCCGCCGGATGGCGGCGCATGGACGCCTTCTCGCCCTATCCTCTGGCCGAGGCCGCCGCGCTGCTGGGCGCGCGCGGCAGCCGCGTGGCCTGGATCGCCATCGGCGCGGGGCTGCTGGGTGCGGCGGCCGCCTATGCCGCGCAGTGGTGGCTGACGGTGCATGCCTACCCGATCAATGTCGGCGGGCGGCCGCTGCACGCCTGGCCGGCCTTCCTGCCGGCGACGGTCATCGTCGCCATCCTCTGGGCGGCGGCGGCCTCGCTGCTCGGCATGCTGGCGCTGAACGGGCTGCCGCGGCTGTCGCATCCGGTCTTCGCCGCGCCCGGCTTCGGCCGGGCCAGCGAGAACCGCTTCTTCCTGCTGATCCTGGCCGAGGACCCGCGCTTCGGCGCGGAGGCCGCGACGCGCTTCCTCCAGGGCCTCGGCCCGCTGCGCGTGGCGGAGGTGCCGGCGGCATGAGGCGCGGCGCCCCCGTTCTGCTGCTGCTGCTGGCTGCATGCGACGGCTGGCCTGCCAGCACGCCGCCGCCTCCGCCGGCACCGCCGCCCGCAGGCAGCGTCGCACGGGGGGAGGGCGCGCGCCGCGCCGCGCTGGCCCCGCCCGGCCCCGCGGTGGATGCGGCGCTGCTGGCGCGGGGGGCGGAACGCTACGCCATCTCCTGCACCCCCTGCCATGGCGCGCGCGGCGCCGGCGACGGGGCGGTGGTGGCGCGCGGCTTCCCCCGCCCGCCGCCCATCGCGCGCGCCGAGGCCTCGCGCAGCATGGCCGCCATCGCCACCAACTTGGCCGGCGCCCATCCCTTCGAGGACCGCATCGCACCGCGCGACCGCTGGGCCATCGCCCGCTTCGTCGAGCAGGGCCTGCCATGAGGGCCGCCGCGCTGGGCACGGGCATCGCCGCCCTGGCCGCCGCCGCCTTCGGCCCGCCGGCGCTGCTGGAGGCCTGGCTGACCGCCTTCCTCCTCCTCGCCGGGCTGTCGGTCGGCGCGCTGGGCGCGCTGTCCATCGGCCATCTGCTGCGGGAGGACTGGCTGGACCCGGTGCGCGCCCCGCTCACGGCCGCGGCGCGCACGCTGCCGCTGGTCGCGCTGATGGCCTTGCCGGTGCTGGCGGGGGTCGAGGTGCTCTACCCCTGGGCGGGGCCGGCGCCGCCGCCAATGCCGGCGCCGCGCGACGCCTGGCTTTCCCCCTGGCCGTTCCGCCTGCGCATGGTGCTGGTCCTGGCGCTGTGGTCGGGGCTCGCCTGGCTGGCCACGCGGCCCGGTGCGGTGGACAAGCGGGTCGCGGCCCTCGTCCTCGCCCTGCTGGTGCCCAGCGTGACGCTGGCGGCACAGGACCTGTCGCTTTCGCGCGATCCCACCTGGTGGGGCAGCCTGCAGGGGATCGCGGCCTGGGTGGAGGGCATGACGGCGGCACTGGCCGGCGCGGCCCTGGTCGCGCTGCTGCGCGGGGACATGCCGGATGGCGAGACCGGCGCCGGCGAGGCGCTGGAGCGCGCTCTCCTCGCGCTCGGCCTCGCTGCGATCTGGCTGTGGTTCACGCAGTTCATCGTGGTCTGGATGGCGGACCTGCCGGGGGAGGCAGGCTGGTATCTCCGCCGCATGGAGGGCGGCTGGGGGTGGCTCAAGCTCGGCGTCGCGGTGCCGGCGCTGCTGCTGGCCCTGGTCCTCGCGGCCCCGCCGCGCCACCGGCCCTGGCGCATGGGCGCGGTCTGCGTGCTGCTGCTGGCGAGCCATCTGGCGCATCTCTGGTGGGTGGTGCGGCCGGATGCGCCGGTGGCGAGGCCGCCGCCCTGGCTGGACGCGGCCGTGCTTGCGGCGCTTGGCCTCGCCTGGCTCATGGCCTGGAGGGCCGGGATGCGGATCACCCCGGTGGATCGCGCCGCGCCGGTCCCGGATCACGTCCCCCGCCCTGCCAGGGCCAGCGCCCGTTGATCTCCACCTCGAGCGAGAAGCTGAGGAAGGTGCGGATCAGCACGACGACGGCGAGCGCCGCGATGTTCCGCAGGTCCAGCGGCGCCGCCACCGTGCCGGCGATGTCCGCCGCCACCAGCAGTTCCAGCCCGAGCAGGATCGCGCGGCCCAGATCGGCGCGGTAGCCCTCATAGGCGCCGCCCCAGGACCGCTGCGCGACGCCGCGGCGGAGGAACATCAGCGTCGTCGCGAGTGCGCCCAGCACCAGCACCGCCAGCCCCGCCGCCTCCAGCCCCTGCGCGATCCACTCGGCCGCGGTCCCGACGAGGCCCTTGTGCTCCGCCATGCGCGGCCTTCCGCCCTGGTTGCGCCGCGTCAACTCGCCGCGCGCGGGCGGGTTGCGGGAACCCATGCGCCGCCGTCGACTCAAGCCCTGCGCATGGACGCCGCCGATCCGCCCGCATCGCCCGCGCTGCGCCGCCTCGACGCGCCGCGCGAAGCCGTCGCCGCATGAGGCATGCGCTGGTCGGCGTGCTGGGCCATGTGGACCACGGCAAGACCGCGCTGGTGCGCGCGCTGACCGGCACCGAGACGGACCGGCTGCCGGAGGAGCGCGCGCGCGGCATCTCCATCGTGCTCGGCTTCGCGCGCCTCCTCGCGCCCTGCGGCGCGGAGCTCGACCTCGTGGACGTGCCGGGGCATGAGCGATTCGTGCGCGCGATGGTGGCGGGCGCGACGGCGATGGGCGGCGCGCTGCTGGCGGTGGATGCGGCGGAGGGCGTGCGCGCCCAGACGGTGGAGCATGCGGAGATCGCGGCGATCCTCGGCATCCGCCGTGGCGTCGTCGCGGTGACGCGGTCCGACCGCGCGGCACCGGAGAGCGCGGCCCGCGCGGCGGAGGAGGCGCGCGCGTTGGCCCGCCGGCTCGGCCTCGGGGACTGGCCGGTGGTGGTGACCTCGGCCCTGACGGGGCAGGGGCTGGCCGAGCTGGCCGGGCTGCTCGGCGGCCTGGCCGGGCCGTCCGGGCCGGCAAGCGAGGGCGCCTGGATGCCGCTCGACCGTGCCTTCAGCCATCCCGGCGCGGGCACGGTGGTGACCGGCGCGCTGCGCCGCGGCGTGCTCCGCATCGGGGAGGAGGTGGAGATCCTGCCCGGGCGCCGCCCCGCCCGCATCCGCGGCCTGCAGATCCACGGCCGGGCGGTGGAGGCGGCGGGCGCCGGCCGCCGCGTCGCGGTGGCGCTGCGCGGGACGGAGCGGGGGGCGGTCGCGGCGGGCGATGCGCTCGCCACGCCGGGGCTGCTCGCGGCCGCGACGCGGCTCGACGTGCGGGTGGCGCTGCTGGCCTCGGTCCCGCGGCCGCTGCAGCGCGGCGAGGCGCTGCGCCTGCTGCTGGGCACGGCGGAGGTCGGCGCGCGGCTGCACCTGCTCGACCGCGACGCGGTCGCCCCGGGCGAGACGGCGGTGGCGCAGCTGCGGCTCGATGCGCCGGTCGCGACGCCGGTGCGCGAGCCTTTCGTGCTGCGCCTGCCATCGCCCGCGCGCACCGTGGGCGGCGGCGTCGTGCTGGACCCGGACCCGCCGCGGCGTCGCATGCGGGATGCGCCGCTGCTCTCCGCCATGGCGGGCGCCGATGCGCCGGGCGCGGCGGCGCTGCGGCTGCGTGACGCCGGGATGGTTGGGCTGCCGGCCGCTGTGCTGGCGCGGCTCGCGGGATCGGCGGTGGCGCTGGAGGAGGGCGTGCGGCTCGCCGGCGGCCTCGTCCTGCACCGGGATGCGGCCGCGGCGGCGGAAGGCGCCCTGCTGGAGGCGGTTGAGGCGGCGCAGCGGAGCGACCCGACCGGCGCCGGCCCGGATCTCGGCGCGCTGCGCCACGCCCTGCCGCCGGGCGCGCCGCTGGAGGGGCTGGCGGCGCGGCTGGTCGCCGCCCGCGCCCTGCTGCTGGAGGGCGGCCGGCTGCGCCGGCGCGGCCTCGACGCGGCTGCGCTGCTGTCGGATGCGGACCGCGCGGTGCTGGCGGAAGTGGAAGGCGCCTTCCGTGCCGGGCTGCTCGCCCCGCCGGATGCGGAGGCTGTGGTCGGGCGCTGCCGGCGGCGCGCCGCGGCGCTGCACCACCTGCTGCGCGCCGGGGTGCTGGTGCGCGCGCCCGATGCGGTGCAGAAGCGCGAGGTCGTCTTCCACCGCGACGCGCTCGACCTGGCGCGCCGCGCCATCCGCGTGCATTTCGCCGCGCGGCCGGACGGCTTCGCCGCCGGGGAATGCGGACGGCTGCTCGGCATCTCGCGCCGCTACGCGATCCCGCTGCTGGAACGGCTGGATGCCGAGCGCTTCACGCGCCGCAAGGGCGACCGCCGGCACCTGGCCGGGGGAACCACGCCCGCGCAACGAGGTTGATGCCACGGAGGCGACAGGCGGCCTGGTGGCCCCCACGGTCTTCAAAACCGCTGATCCGCTCACCCCGGATGGTGGGTTCGATTCCCATCCGCCTCCGCCGTTGCCTTCGACAACGGCGGAGGCTTGTTGTGTGACCTCAAGCGCCGGGCGCGGCCTCCGGCCGCTTGGCTCGCCACACTGGCGGCGGCGCCCGTTCGGGCGCTCGGCCCGCTGCGCGGGCCGCAGGTCGCCCTTTGCTTGATGCGGGTCAGTCGCCTTTCGGCCTGAGATAGGCGAGCCAGTAGGCACCGCCGACGAGGAAGCCGCCGATCACGTTGCCGATCGTCACCGGCAGCAGGTTGCCGAACAGCCCGCCGAGGCCGATCGCGGCATGGGCGGCCGGATCGAGGCCCGTCTGCACCCAGAACCCGGCTCCGGCCCCGTCGCGCACCATCCAGCCGAAGGGGATCAGCGACATGTTCGCGACCGAATGCTCCAGGCCCAGCGCGACGAAGGCGGCGATGGGGGGCACGATGACCAGCACCTTGTCCGCCGCGCTGCGTGCCCCGAAGGCAAGCCAGACCGCCAGGCAGACGAGGATGTTCGCCGCGACGCCGCTGGCGAGCGCGGTGGCGAAGCCGAGTTCCGACTTCCGCTCGGCCACCCGCAGCGCCGCCGCGCCCAGCGCGCCGTCGCCCAGCATGTGCACATCCGCCACGAAGGCGAGCGCCGCGAGCGCGACGGCGCCCAGGAAGTTCATCACCCAGGCGAGGCCGAGCGCCCAGAGCACCGGCGCGAAGCCCGCGCGCCCTTCCGCCCAGGCGACGACCAGCAGCGTGTTGCCCGTGAACAGTTCCGCCCCGCCCACCAGCACGAGGATGAGGCCGAGCGAGAAGACCACCCCGCCCAGCACCTGCGCAGCGCCGTAGGGCATCGCCTCGGCCCCGGCCTGGGCGAGCAGGAAGAACAGGCCGCCGAAGCCGATATAGGCGCCTGCCAGCACCGCGAGGACGGAAAGGACGGGCCACTCCAGCGCCGCCTTCCTCGCCCCCTTCGCGCTGGCGGTCTCCGCGATCTTCCCCGGCGGGCGCGCATCCGGCGCCGGGCTTGCAGCGCCGCTCATCCGCCCGCTTCCAGCAGGGCCTCGCGCGCCTTGACCAGCCTTTCGCGCCGGAAGCCACTGACGGGCACCACGCCCGACCAGGTGAGGCCGAGCACGCCGTTGGACAGGGCCAGGTCGCGATCCAGCGCGGGCGAGGCGCCCTGCGCCCGGCGCCGCGCCACCAGCGCGTCGCGCCAGGCGACGGAACAGCGCACGGCGTCCATCCCTTCCTGCGCCGTGCAGGGCGGGGCGTCGGCCAGCAACCGGTCCAGCGCCGCAAGCGCCGCCCGGCGCGCCCCGGACACCTCCGTCATCGCCGCGCCTCCTGCGTCACGCGGAAGGCGTGCTCCGGGCGGCAGGCGCTCTCATTGCCGGCCAGCAGCACCGAATGGCGCATGGCCGCGCCGCCGAGCAGCATGGCGAAGGAGGCGAGTTCGGGTAGCAATGTCCCGGCGCGCCCGCCGATCGCGCGGCCCGCGCCATGCGCCGCGAGCGGCAGCAGGATGCCCAGCGCCTTGCCGCCGAGCCCGTTCAGCGCCCCCGCCTCGCCGGTGCGGATCGGCCGGTCCAGCCCCTTGGCCTCCCAGCGCCGCTCCGTCTCGCGCGCCGCCAGCATCTCGGCCACACCGGCCAGCATCGCGAGCGTCTCCAGTCGCCGCGCGCTCGCCTCCTCCCCGGCCGCGCGCTGCGCGAGGGCGAGCGCGGAGGCCGCGCCCGCCATGGAGGCGGCGCCGAACTGCGCGGCGAGCGGTGCCGGCGCCGCGGCCCAGAGCGGCGTGGAGGTGGAGGCAAGCAGGCCGGCGGTGTAGACGGACATCCCCGCGCCCGCGACCGCGGCCGGCCCCTGTGCGGCATCCGCGACACGACGCGCGAAGGGAAGCCGCCGGCCGAGCATCTCGCCCAGCGCAGCAAGGCCGCTCAGCGCCCCGAAGCCCGCGAGAAGCCAGGAGCCGAGCGACATGGGCGAGGTGGGGCGGGCGATCCGCAGCATGTTGTACCAACGCCGTGGCGTCTTGAGGTGCCGGATCAGCACCAGCGGCCCGACGATGCTGCCGCCGAGCGCGAGGAGACGCGCGCGCCGCGCCAGGCCCGCGCCTTCGGGGCGTGCGCGGGCGATGGCGGCGATCACCTGGCTGGCGCCCGCGACGCCGAGCGTGACGATGTAGAAGGACACCTTCCAGTCGAAGCCGCTGGCCTTCGTCACCGGGCGGCCGTGATAGGTCTCGCCCCGCCATTCGGGCTGCACGCCCGGCGGCAGGGCGGGCTTCTCCACCGGGGCGCTCATCGCCGCCCCACCCCGATGATCGCTGCCGCCACGGCCAGCCCCGCCATCGTGGCGAGGCCCGCCAGGAAGGCAGGCCGCGCGTTGCGCGCGGGGCGGGACGGGGCGGGCGGCAGGTTGTAGCGCTCCGGCCGGTCGGTCAGCAGGAAGAAGGCGTTGAGGCGCCTGAGCCCGCCCGTCGCGCCGGGCCCGCCCGGCGTGCCGTAGAGATAGGCGTTCGCCTGGCCCTGTTCCTTCAGCTTCGCGACGCGGCCTTCCGCACGCCCGACCAGGTCCTCCACCACGCCGAACTGGATGCTGTCGGTGGGGCAGGCCTTGGCGCATGCGGGTTCCAGCCCGCCCTTCAGCCGGTCGTAGCAGAGCGTGCACTTGTGCGCCTTGCCGTCCTCCTTCGCCAGTTCCACCACGCCGAAGGGGCAGGCCGGCACGCAGTAGCCGCAGCCGTTGCAGATGTCCTGCTGCACCACCACGGTGTCGAACTCCGTGCGGAACAGGGCCCCCGTGGGGCAGGCCTCCAGGCAGGGCGCCGGGTCGCAGTGCTTGCAGACATCGGACATCATCAGCCAGCCCGACTGGTAGGGCGGCATCTCCGTCGCGCGCGCGTCCCGCTCCAGGAAGGTCACATGCCGCCAGGTGTGGGCGCCGAGCCGGCCGGTGTTGTCGTAGGAATGGCCGGTCAGCGCGACGTTGTCGGCCGGCAGCCCGTTCCATTCCTTGCAGGCCACCTCGCAGGCCTTGCAGCCGATGCAGAGCGTGGTGTCGGTGAAGAAGCCGTAGCTGCGGCCGGGCTCGATCCGCACCCCCGCGGTGATCTCCGCCTCCTGCCGCCCGGGCGCCGTGCCGTCCATCAGCCACTCCTCCCTGCCAGGCGGCCGGGGCGCAGCGCGCAGGCCAGCGCCTTGTTCTCGTGCATGCCGGTGTTCGGGTCGCCGACCACGGCGGTCAGCACGTTGGCGACATCGCCCCTGGCGTAGCCGGACCAGCCATAGTGCCAGGGCAGGCCGAGCTGGTGCACGACCTGCCCGCCATCCAGCGTGAAGGGCCGCAGCCGGTCGGTGACCAGCGCGCGCGTCTCGATCTCGCCGCGCGGGGTCGAGACCACGACCCAGTCCGTGCTGCGGATGCCCAGGCTCCGCGCCAGCTCGGTCGGGATCTCGCAGAAGCCCTCCGGCTGCAGCTCGGCCGTGGTGGGCACGATGCGCGTGGGCGTGCCGCCGGAATGGTGTTCCGTCAGCCGGAAGGTGGTCAGCACATGCGGGAAGCGCGGGTCGCCGGGCTGCGCGATCGGGTTGCGGTCGTAGACCCAGCGCGGCGCGGCGGGATTGCCCTCCACCCCGGGGTGGAAGGCGTTGCGCACCGGCGTCTCCGTGGGCTCGTAGTGCTCGGGCAGCGGCCCGTCCTTGAGGCCGGAGGGCACGAACAACCCCGCGACGCCGTCCGGGATCATGATGAAGGGCTGCGTGCCCGAGAGCGCATCCATGCCGGCGGGCTTCCTCGACCAGTCCGGCTCGTAGTCGGGCCGCTTGGTCGGGGGGAAATCCACCTTGTCCGGGCCCCTCCAGGCTCCCTCCGCCTCGTCCCACCAGACGAGCCGCTTGCGCTCCGACCAGGGCCGGCCCGCGGGATCGGCGGAGGCGCGGTTGTTCAGCGTGCGGCGGTTGTCCGGCCAGGCGTAGCCCCAGCCGAGATGCGTGCCCGGCCCATCCGGCCCATCCGGCTCGCGGCTGCGCGCCAGGTTGCGTCCGGGCTCCGGGAAGACCCCGCCGTAGATCCAGCACCCGCAGGCGGTGGAGCCGTCATCCTTCAGGTCGGTGAAGGAGGAGACCTGCTCCCGGCCAGGCCAGGTGTAGCCGTTGATCTCGCGCAGCACCGCCTCGGCATCCGGCTCGCCCTTCGCATCCACCGGATAGTCCCACAGCAGCGCGCGGATGGCCGCGTCCTCCGCCCGCTCGCTGCCGGCGTGAAGCTCCTTCAGGCGGCGGCCGAGGTGATAGGTGAACCACAGCTCCGAACGGCTGTCCCCCGGCGCCTCCACCACCTTGTCGTGCCACTGCACGAGGCGATGCGTGTTGGTGAAGGAGCCGGCCTTCTCGCCGGAGAGCGAGGCCGGCATCAGGAAGACCTCGGTCCCGATCTCCTCCGGCCGCATCCCGTCGTCCCGCACCAGGTGGCCGTCGCGCCAGAAGCATGCCGTGTCGGTCTCCGCCACGTCGCGCACCACCATCCATTCGAGCTTCGCGAGCCCGCGCTGCACGAGCTTCGAGTTGCTGCCGCCGACCACCGGGTTCTGGCCCATCACGAACAGGCCCTTGATGACGCCGGTGTCCATCGCGACCGTCAGGGGAAGCTGCGAGTGGTTGCCGGTGATGCGCGGCATCAGGTCGTGGCCCATGCCGTTCGCGGGCGTGGCAGCGTCGCCATAGAAGGCCCGCAGGAGGGAGACGTAGTATTTCGGGAAGTTGTGCCACCAGCCGGTGGGGTTCGTCTCGACCTCCAGGTAGCGCGCCAGCGTGTCGTGCGGGCGGAAGGCGTGCGGCTGCGGCAGGTAGCCCGGCAGCAGGTCGTAGAGCGTCGAGATGTCCGTGCTGCCCTGGATCGAGGTGTGCCCGCGCAGCGCCAGAAGCCCGCCGCCGGGGCGGCCCACATTGCCGAGCAGCGCCTGCAGGATCGCGCCCGCGCGGATCACCTGCGCGCCCTTTGTGTGGTGGTTCCAGCCCACCGCGTAGCAGATCGCGCCCGTCCTCTCCCGGCCCGAATTGCGCACCAGCGCGTCGGCCACCTTCAGGAAGACCTCGCGCGGGCAGCCGGTGACGCGCTCCACCATCCCGGGCGTGTAGCGCGCGAAGTGGCGGCGCATGACCTGGTAGACGCAGCGCGGGTGGAGCAGGCTGGGGTCCTTCGGCGTCGGGCCCTCGTGCAGGCGCTTCGTCGCCTCGGCGAAGCCCTCGATCTCCACATAGCCTTCCGCGAGGGAGGAGGGCACGACGACGCCATCATACTGCCAGCTCTCCGGCGAGTAGCGGCGCCCCTCCTCGTTCCAGCCGGAGAAGTAGCCGTCCAGCTCCTCCGGCCCCTTGTAGTCTGGCCCGACGATGGTCGAGAGATTGGTGTAGGCCAGCGCGAAGTCGCGGAACCACAGGTCGTTTTCCAGCACGTGCCGGATCAGCCCGCCGAGGAAGGCGATGTCGGACCCGGCGCGCAGCGGCGCATAGATGTCGGCCAGCGCCGAGGTGCGGGTGAAGCGCGGATCGGCATGGATGATCGTCGCCCCGCGCGCCTTGGCCTGCAGCGCGAAGCGGAAGGCGATCGGGTGGTTCTCGGCGATGTTGGACCCCATCACGAGGATGACGTCCGACTTCGCGAGGTCCCATTGCGGCATGGTCGCCGCGCCCCGGCCGAAGGTGGCACCCAGACTGGGCACCGAATTGTTGTGTCAGACGCGTGCCTGGTTCTCTATGAACACCGCCCCGAGCCCGGCGGAGAACAGCTTCTTGATGAGGTAGTTCTCCTCGTTGTCGAGCGTCGCGCCGCCCAGCGAGGCGATGGCGAGGGTGTGGTTGACGCGGGTGCCGTCCGGCAGGTGCGTCACGAAGCTCTCGTCGCGCGTGCGCTTCGTGAGCTGCGCGATGCGCTCCATCGCCCAGTCCAGCTCCACCTCGCGCCATTCGGTCGCGCCCGGTGCGCGGTGCAGGCAGCGGTCCAGGCGCTGCGGGCTGGTCATCAGCCCGAAGGTCGCGGCGCCCTTTGGGCACAGCGTGCCCTGGTTGATCGGGCTGCGCGGGTCGCCCTCCACCGCGATCGGCCTGCCGCCCTTCGCATGGACGAGCTGCGCGCAACCCACGGCGCAATAGGGGCAGATCGAGGTGCCGACCTTGTCCGCCTGTTCCAGCCGCGGGCGCAGGCCGCGCGATGCCTCGCTCTCGGCCGCCTTGGTCGTCTCGGGCTGGCCCGCAAGCTGGCGCGGCACGGACCAGTCGCGCAGGAAATGCGCCGCGCGGTCGGCGAAGGTGCGGCGGGGCCGCCGGCTGCGCTGCGTCATGCCGTGATGGCTTCCTCATCCAGCAATTGCAGGTCCCGCGCGACGAAGGCGAGCAGCCCCGGCGCGCGCTCGCAGCGCACGCGCACCCGGCGCCCCGCCAGCGGCGTCAGGTCCTGCGGCTCGATCGGAGCGGCGTGGGAGAGCAGGAAGGTCTCCGCCCGACCCTGCCCGGTCAGCAGCCGGAAGCGGCTCTCCTGCACCAGCAGGATGGTCCCGGTGATGCTCTGCATGCCGCTCCCTCTCCCGTTACCTGGCGGCTGCAACGTCCGGGCACCACGCGGGTTCTGCGCTGCTTCCGTGCCGTGACGCGCATGGACCGCGCCGGCCATCCATGGCACCTCCGCGTTGGGGGGCCTGCGGATGCTGGATGGGACCGCGCAGTTCTGGGGCAAGGCGCGTGCGCAGGTGGGCGGGGATGTCCCGTGGCACCCGCTGGTGGCGCACGCGCTGGACGTCGCGGCGGTTGCCGTGCTGCTGCCGCGGCCGCAGGGGTTCGGAATGGGGGGCGGCACGCTCGGCTTCCTCGTCGCGCTGCACGACATTGGCAAGTTCTCCAGGCCGTTCCAGGGCATGGTTCCCGAACGCTGGCCCGGCGCGGTGCTCGGGGCGATGCCGCGCGAAGGCGTGCCCGCGGGGCCGAAGCATGATGCGATGGGCTTCAGCATGCTCGCCGGCCCGCTGGCTTCCGCCCTCGACCGCATCTTGCCGCCGCGGATCGGCGAGAGGCGCGCCTGGATCGGCGGGCACCGTGCGCCGTTGCTGCGTGCGCTGGCCGGACATCATGGCCGCCCGCCGGCCCCGCCACCCGAACAGCCGCCGCGGCCCGATGTGCTGTGCGCCGCCTGCCTCGATGCCGCGGCCGGGTTCGTGGAGTCCATGGCAGGCATCTTCGCGCCATCGCCGCTTCCTCGCCCCGTCGAACGCGAGGTCCATGCGCTGGCCTGGCGGCTGGCCGGGTTGGTGACATTGGCCGACTGGATCGGGTCCCGCCAGGACTGGTTCCCCTATGTGCCGCCGGATGCGGTGGCGGAGCCGGGCGCCTATTTCTGGGACCATGCCCTGCCGCGCGCTGCCGCCGCCCTGGCGGCCGCGGGCCTGTCCCCGCCGCGGCCCGCACCGTTCCGCGGCCTTCGCGGGCTGTTCCCGGCCATCGAGGAACCTTCCCCGCTGCAGTCCTGGGCGGAGCGCGTGCAACTGCCCGCCGGCCCCGTGCTCGCCGTCGTGGAGGACCTGACGGGCAGCGGCAAGACGGAAGCGGCGATGACGCTCGCGCATCGCCTGATCGCGGAGGGGCGGGCAGGGGGCGTGTTCCTCGCCCTGCCGACCATGGCGACCGCCAATGCGATGTTCGGCCGGCTTGCCGGCGCCTATCGCGGGCTGTTCGCGGCCGAGGCGCATCCCTCGCTGGCGCTGGCGCATGCGCGGGCGGCGCTCGACCCCCGTTTCCGCGCGGCCATTCCCGCCGGGCCGGAGGCACCGCCATCGCCCGCGGCGGGCACGGCAGCGCCGCGCGCGACCGACCCGGCGGACGAGCCGGCGGAGGCGCATTGCGCCGCCTGGCTGGCGGAGGACCGCCGCCGCACGCTGCTGGCGCAGGTCGGCGTCGGCACGCTGGACCAGGCGCTGCTGGCGGTGCTGCCGGTGCGGCATGCGGCGCTGCGGCTGCAGGGACTCGCCGGCAAGGTGCTGGTGATCGACGAGGTGCACGCCTTCGATCCCTACATGCAGCGCGAGATGCTGGCCCTGCTGGAATTCCACGCCGCGCTCGGCGGCTCCGCCGTGCTGCTCTCGGCGACGTTGCCGCGCGCGATCCGGGGCAGGCTGGTGGACGCCTTCCGCAGGGGATTGGCGCTGGCCCCCGCCGGTGTCGCATGCGATGCCTATCCGCTCGTCACGCTGGCCTCGGCCGGGGGTGTCGCCGAGACGCCCTGCCCGCCGCGCAGGGGCCTGCCGCGGCGCGTCGTGGTGACGCGGGTCGACGATGTGGCGGCGGCGGTCGCGCGGATCGAGGCCGCGGCGCAGGCGGGCGCCGCGGTGGCCTGGGTGCGCAACACGGTGGACGACGCGGTCGCGGCGGCCGAGGCGCTGCGCGCGCGCGGCCTCGCCCCGATCCTGTTCCATGCGCGCTTCGCCCTGCGCGACCGGCTGGAGATCGAGGAGGAAGTGCTGCGTCGCTTCGGTCGTGGCAGCGGGGGCGAGGCGCGGCGGCGCGTGCTGGTGGCGACGCAGGTGATCGAGCAGAGCCTGGACCTGGATTTCGACCTGCTGGTGACGGATCTCGCGCCCGTCGACCTGCTGATCCAGCGTGCGGGGCGGCTGTGGCGGCACGCCCGCGATCCGCGCCCGGTGCCCGGGCCGGAGATGCTGGTGGTCTCGCCCGAGCCGGTGGAAGACCCCCCCGCCGACTGGATCGGCGCCACGCAGCCCGGCACGGAAGCCGTCTACCGCGACCCCGCGCTGCTGTGGCGCGGGGCGCGCGCGCTGTTCCGCCGCGGCGCCATCGCGACGCCGGACGACATGCGCCCGCTGGTCGAGGAGGCTTCCGACGATGCCGCCCCCGATGCGCTGCCCGCGGCCCTGGCGAAGGCGGCGGGGCGGGCCGCGGGGAAGGATGCGGCGGCGACCTCCGTGGCGCGGCAGAACGTGCTGGCCTTCGCCCCCGCCTATGACCGCAGCGCGGGCTTCTGGGAACCGGAGGACCGCACGCCCACGCGGCTGGAGGACCGCCCGACCGTGACGCTGCGGCTCGCGGTGGTGCGGGACGGTGCGGTGGTGCCCTATGCCGAAGACCCCGACCCGCATCGCGCCTGGGCGCTGTCCGAGGTGAGCGTCGCGCGGCAGCGTGTGGCGGGCTGCGCCGTCCCGGCAGGTCTGGAAGCGGCGGCGGAGGCGGCGAAGGCAGGGTGGGGGAGGTGGGAGCGCGAGTCGGACCGGCTGCTGCTGGCGGTGATGGTTGGGGCGCAGGAGGGTTTCCGCATCCACGTCACCGACGGGTCCGGAACCGCGCAGGTTGCGGCCTATCATGCCGGCACGGGGCTTCGCTTCGACTGAGGCGCGCTGCGCAGCTCGTACCCACGCAGGAACTTCCGGCGAAGTAGTTGACCATTCGTAACGGGCGTTCTCTGTTTCGTGCATGACGGACACCGGCGATTCGAGCCTGCCTCCACCGCTGAACCTTCTCACGGATGCATGGCTTCCCGTCCGCCGCCGCAGCGGTCGGCGCGACCTTATCCGCCCCGCGCAGATCGCCGAGGTCGCGGACCCCGTCATAGACCTCGACTGGCCGCGCGCCGATTTCCGCATCGCCAGCCTCGAATTCCTGATCGGCCTGCTCGCCACCGCCGCGCCGCCCGAAGGGCTCGATGCCTGGCTCGACCGCTGGGACGCGCCGCCCGATCCTTCCGCGCTGGATGCCGCCTTCGCGCCCCTCGCGCATGCCTTCAATCTGGATGGCGAGGGGCCGCGCTTCATGCAGGAGTCCGGCGACCTGGTTTCGGACGACAAACCTATCCAGGATCTTCTGATCGACGCCGCTGGCAGTGCCAGCATGTTCACGCGCCACACGCGCGTGGACGCCCTGGGGCGCCATGCTGCGGCCATGGCGCTGTTCACCTTGCAATGCTGGGCACCGGAAGGTGGAAGGGGGCATTTCACGGGCCTCCGCGGGGGTGGTCCCCTTTCCACTTTCGTCCTGCCTGGGGCGCGGCCGACGATCTGGCAGACCGTATGGGCCAACGTTCAGATCAACGCCGATGGACCTCCTCCGACCGAAATGCTGCCCAGCGTGCTCCCGTGGCTCTCGCCAGCCATCGGTGAGAGCGGACCGCGAATCACCACGCCGGAAAACTCCCATGTGCTTCAGACATTCTGGAGCATGCCGAGGCGCATCAGGCTCAACTTCGTTCATGCTGCCGGCCCGCACCACTGCCCACTGACTGGTGTCGAGGACACGGTGCTCGTCGGCAGCTGGCGGCAGAGGCCCAACGGGGTGAAATACGTCGGTTGGGGCAAGATGCATCCCCTGACACCTCATCGCCAGGACAAGTCAAGCCGCGACTACTTCCCGCTGCATGGTCAACCGGGCGGGATCGGTTACCGGGATTGGATAGGCCTGGTCGTAGCCACACCCGAGGGAGTGCAACTGCCGGCCTCGGCCGTCTCGACGTGGCGAGGAGTACGTGGCGCGAGTGTCGATGCGAAGCAGGCACGCCTGCTCGCAGCCGGCTACGACATGAAGAGCATGAAGGCCCGCGCCTTCGTCGAGAGCGAGATGCCGCTGCCCGCCGCGCCGTCGGCAGACGAACGGGACCGGCTCGACGCGCTCGCGAGCCGGCTTGTCCGCTCGGCCAACCATGTCGCGGGCCTGCTGCGCGGCGCGGTGCGCGCCGCCCTGTTCAGCCCCGGCGCCACGGTGAAGCTCGATGCCGAACTCCTTT
Source organism: Falsiroseomonas sp. CW058 (assembly GCF_050563535.1). NCBI lineage: Bacteria > Pseudomonadati > Pseudomonadota > Alphaproteobacteria > Acetobacterales > Roseomonadaceae > Falsiroseomonas > Falsiroseomonas sp. CW058. Next base: position 25,981 of record NZ_JBNXUO010000025.1, on the reverse strand, counting down.
CCTCGGTCCGCGAGAGGCTGTGGGAGGGGACGGAGGAGGGGTTCTTCGCGCTGCTGACGGAGCGGCCCGACGATGCCGAACGGCGCTGGCTCGCCCGGCTGCGCGAGGTCGCGCTGCGGCTGTTCGACGAAGCCGCGCCGCTGACGGCGGAGAATGGCGGCGCCGCGCCGCGCATCGGCCGCGCGCGGCGCAACCTGATCTTCGCCCTCACCGGCTTCGGCAAGGATGGCGAGGCGCTGTTCGACATGCTCGGCTTCGCCAGAGCGCAGCCCAAGGCGAAGAAGACGAAGGGGAAGGCCGCATGATCCGCAATCCTGGCGGGGCGCTCGCCTGGTGGGCCGCGCTGACGCCCGATCCCGCCGCGGGCCGCAAGGGGGACCGCGCGGCGCTCGCCCGGCTGCGCCGCTGCGCCACCGTCGAGGAGGCGATGATCGAGCCCGCGACGATCGACCTCTACCGCCGCTGCGGCGCCGATGATCCGGCGGACCTGGTCGCCGTCGCGCTTGCCGCCGCGGTGCTGGCGCATCTGCGCGCCGATGCGGGCGGGCCGCCGGTGGCGCGCCAACTTGGCCCGGACCAGCCCGACAAGCCGGAGACGGCGATCCTCAAGCCGCTGCGCTTCCGCCGCCTGCTGGAGGCGACGACGGCCGAGGAAGGCCTGCCGGCCTTCCGCCGCCTGCTCGCGCTCGCGGATGGGAAGGTCAATGCGACGGACCTCGCCCGCGCGCTGCTGGACTGGACCAACCCCCACCGCGCCGCAGAGGTGAAGCGGCGCTGGACCTTCGCCTACTGGAACGCCGACCCCGCCCCCAACGCCGATTCTTCGCCCAACACCGACGCGCCCAAGGGACACGCCGCATGAGCCGCTTCCTGCAACTCCACCTGCTCACCTTCTTCCCGCCCGCCAACCTGAACCGCGACGACACCGGGCGGCCGAAGACCGCGGTGGTGGGCGGCGCCACGCGGCTGCGCCTGTCCTCCCAGGCGCTGAAGCGCGCCTGGCGCAGCTCGGCGGTCTTCGCGCAGGCGCTGGACGGGCACATGGGCCAGCGCACCATGCGCCTCGGCGAGATGCTGCGCGACCACCTCCTCGCCCAAGGGATGGAGGAGGCGAAGGCCACGGAGGTCGCGCGCGAGATCGCCGGCATCTTCGGCAAGGTGAAGGACGCGAAGGACAACCACCCGACCCGCATCGAGCAGCTGGCCTTCATCTCCCCCGAGGAGCGCACGGCCGCGCTGGCGTTGGCGGACCGCGCCGCGGCGGGCGAGAAGATCGATCCCAAGGCCGCCAGCCTGCTGCGCAGCGCCGACACCGCCGCCGACATCGCGCTGTTCGGCCGCATGCTTGCCGCCGACCCCGACTACAACCGCGAAGCCGCGGCGCAGGTCGCGCATGCCATCACCACCCATCGGGTGACGGTGGAGGACGACTACTACACCGCGGTCGATGACCTGAAGACCTCTGCCGAGGATGCCGGCGCCGGCTTCGTGGGGGAAGCCGCCTTCGGTTCGGGCGTCTTCTACCTGTATCTCTGCGTCGACCGCGCGCTGCTCCTGCGAAACCTCGGCGGCGACGCGGGGGCCGAGGCGCTGGCCGGCATCGCGCTGGGCGCGCTGGCGGAAGCCGCGGCGACGGTCGCGCCGCGCGGCAAGCAGAACAGCTTCGCCGCCCATGGCCGGGCCGGCTACGTGCTGGCCGAATGGGGCGATGCGCAGCCGCGCACGCTGGCCGGCGCCTTCGCCCGCCCGGTGACGGGCGAGGACCTGATGGCCGCCTCCATCGCGGCGCTGACGCGCTTCCGCGCCGATCTCGACGCCGCCTATGGCCAGGGCTGGCGCTGCGAGAAGGTGATGCAGCCGGGCGTGGGCGGCAGCCTCGCCGAGATCGCCGAATTCTGCCGGGCCTGCCCATGCCCCGCTTCCTGACCTTCGCCCTCGTCGCCCCGCTGGCCAGCTTCGGCGGCATCGCGGTGGGCGAGCGCCGGTCGGGCTGGGACCGGCCGGCGCGTTCGGCCGTGCTCGGCCTCCTCGGCGCCTGCCTCGGCGTCGAGAGGGAGGACGATGCGGGACAGGAATCGCTGGCGGGGGACTACGCGCTGGCGCTGCTGTGCCAGGCGCCCGGGCTGCTGCTGGCCGACTACCACACCGCGCAGGTGCCCTCCGCCGCGCGCGGCCGGCGCTACGCCACCCGCGCGGCGGAACTGGCGGCGCCGGAGCGGAACACCGTGCTGTCCCGCCGGGACTACCGCAGCGGTGCCTGGCACCTGGCCGCGCTCTGGCCGCGCGGGGAGGCGCCGCGCTGGACGCTGGAGGAGTTGGCCGCGGCGATGCGCCGGCCCGCCTTCGTGCCCTGTCTCGGCCGCAAGTCCTGCCCGCTCGGCCTGCCGCTGGCGCCCACCATCGACGAGGCGCCGGATGCGGTGGCGGCACTCCTCGCCCGCCATGCCGGGGGGCCGGAAGCGCGGCTCGCGCTCGGCCCGCGGCGCACCCTGCGGGATGCGCTGGCCGGCGCGGGGGGCAGGTCCCTGACGGTGACGCTGGACGAGGCGGAGGCGGAGCGCATCGTCACGCCGCACGAGAGCCTGCGGACCGAACGCCGGCGCGACCAGCCGCGGTCGCGCCGGCGCTGGCAGTTCGACCTGCGGGAGGAACGCGTGCTGCGCGTGGCGGCGCCGTGACCGGCCTGATCCTCTCCCGCGCGCGGCTGCGGGGCGATGCGCCGGTGGCGGCGCTGGCACGGCTGCTGGTTCCGGCCGATGCCGGGGACCGCGCGGTGGCGTCCCACCGGCTGGTCTGGTCGCTGTTCACCGACGGCGCCGGGCGGCGGCGGGACTTCCTGTGGCGGGAGGAAGGGGCGGGGAGCTTCCTCGCGCTCTCCCGGCGGCCGCCGAACCCGCTCGACGACCTGTTCGAGATCGAGAGCAGGCCCTTCGAGCCGGTGCTGTCGGCCGGCGACCAGCTCGGCTTCCGGCTGCGCGCCAATCCGGTGGTGGCGCGCAAGCCGCCGGGCGCGGCGCCCGGTGCACGGGGAGTGCGGCACGACGTGGTTATGGACGCGCTGCACCGGCTGCCGCCAAGTGCCGCGCGGGCAGAGGCCCGGCCGGCGGCGGTGGTCGAGGCCGGGCGCGGCTGGCTGGACCGGCAGGGCGCCGCGCATGGCTTCGAGGTGCTGGGAGAGGCGGGCGTCGATGGCTACGAAACGCTCGACCTGGCGCGAGAGGGCGGCCGGTCCATCCGGTACGGCGTGCTCGAGTTCGAGGGGCTGCTGCGCGTGAGGGACCCGGCCGCGTTCCTCGCGGCTCTGGCTGCCGGCTTCGGACGGGCACGCGCCTTCGGCTGCGGGCTGATGCTGATCCGTCGCGCGCTGTGGGCGCGCGGATGAGGGGCGCGCTGTGGGCGCGCGGATGAGGGGTGCGCTGTGGGCGCGCGGATGAGGGGTGCGCTGTGGGCGCGCGGATGAGGGGTGCGCTGTGGGCGCGCGGGTGAGGGGCGCGCTGTGAGCGCGCGGCCGCTGCCCGGCCTGCCGCCGCCCCAGCCCATTCCCATCCGGGAACGCGCCTCGATCCTGTTCGTCGAGAGGGGGCGGCTCGACGTGCTGGATGGCGCCTTCGTCATGGTGGACGAGGGCGGGGTCCGCACGCACATCCCGATCGGCGGCCTGGTCTGCCTGATGCTGGAGCCGGGCACCCGCGTCAGCCATGCCGCGGTCGCGCTCGCCGCGCGTGCGGGGACGCTGCTGATCTGGGTGGGGGAGGCAGGGGTGCGGCTCTATGCCGCGGGCCAGCCCGGCGGCGCGCGGGCCGACCGGCTGCTGCTCCAGGCGCGGCTCGCGCTCGATGACGAGGCGCGGCTGCGCGTCGTGCGGAAGATGTACGAGCTCCGCTTCGGGGAGGAGGCGCCGAGCCGCCGTTCAGTGGACCAGCTGCGCGGGATCGAGGGCGCGCGCGTGCGCGAGACGTACCGCCTGCTCGCCCGGCGGCACGGGGCGAAGTGGGACGGGCGCGTCTACGATCCGGGCGAGTGGGATGCCGCCGACCTGGCGAATCGGTGCCTGTCGGCCGCGACGGCGGCGCTGTACGGGCTGACCGAGGCCGCGGTGCTGGCCGCCGGCTATGCGCCGGCGATCGGCTTCCTGCACACCGGCAAGCCGCAGAGCTTCGTCTACGACATCGCCGACATCGTGAAGTTCGAGACGGTGGTGCCCGAGGCTTTCCGGGTTGCCGCCGCCGCACAGGCCGGGCGCCCGCTGGATGGCCGGCCCGTCCTCGATCCGGTGGCCGAGACGCGGCGCCGATGCCGCGACGCCTTCCGCCGCGCCGACCTCCTCTCCCGCCTGGTGCCGCTGGTGGAGGAGGTGCTGTCCGCGGGTGGCCTGCCCCTGCCCGCCGCACCGGCCGAGGCGATGCCGGTGGCCTTCGAGGGGCCTGACGGGATGGGCGATGCTGGTCATCGTGGTTGAAGGCGCGCCGCCGCGCCTGCGCGGCCGGCTGGCGGTGTGGCTGCTGGAGGTGCGGGCCGGTGTCTATGTGGGCGCCTATGGGCGGCGCGTGCGGGAGATGATCTGGGGGCAGGTCTGCGCCCATATCGAGGACGGCAACGCGGTGATCGCCTGGGCCGCCCCGACCGAGGCCGGCTTCCACTTCGACACCTGCGGGATGAACCGGCGCGTGCCAGCCGACCTCGATGGTTTCCGCCTGGTGCGCTTCGCCGCCGAAGCCGCCCTGCCGAACACCCCTGGCCCAGCTTCCCAGCCGGGCCGCCGCATGGGACGCGGGGAAGGCTGAGAACGGGCGTTCCGGCCGGTGGGTTCGTTGACAATCGAATCAGTCAGGTAGATCAGTGTGTTGCAGGAAGAGTGTTCCCCGCATGCGCGGGGATGAGCCGCTGTTCCAGGAAATGGGCCTGTCCACGGAGGAGTGTTCCCCGCATGCGCGGGGATGAGCCGCGAGCGGCGGAGGCCGAGGCGGCGCTCTACCCGTGTTCCCCGCATGCGCGGGGATGAGCCGAATACCGCAAAGCGGTCAAGGGACCGCGCGCAGTGTTCCCCGCATGCGCGGGGATGAGCCGGCGTTGCCGCGCCGGCTTGACCGGCCCGACTTGTGTTCCCCGCATGCGCGGGGATGAGCCGCGCATCAGGCGGGCGGTTTCCGGGGTGACCGGGTGTTCCCCGCATGCGCGGGGATGAGCCGGCGGTGGTCGGCATCTACGACGCCGCGCTCGGGTGTTCCCCGCATGCGCGGGGATGAGCCGACGAATGTGGAGCTTGAATTCGCGCGGCACGCGTGTTCCCCGCATGCGCGGGGATGAGCCGCCGGTGAATCCGATCTGCGCGCGGGCGCCGGCGTGTTCCCCGCATGCGCGGGGATGAGCCGCGCGTCGCCTTCCAGCGCACGGTTGCGGAGGTGTGTTCCCCGCATGCGCGGGGATGAGCCGCGTCGCAGGACGGATCGTCGTTCAACCGCGAGGTGTTCCCCGCATGCGCGGGGATGAGCCGGACTGGACCAGCGGCCTCGATTTCCTCACCCGGTGTTCCCCGCATGCGCGGGGATGAGCCGCCCTCGGCGCGCGCCGCCGCCTCGGCCTCGGCGTGTTCCCCGCATGCGCGGGGATGAGCCGGCGGCGGCCGCGCTGCCCGCGCGCCGGCCGACGTGTTCCCCGCATGCGCGGGGATGAGCCGGCGCGGTAGCCTTCTTCTCCGCGGCTTCATCGGTGTTCCCCGCATGCGCGGGGATGAGCCGGCCACGCCGTCGATGGACAGCATCGCGGCGATGTGTTCCCCGCATGCGCGGGGATGAGCCGACCTGGCGCGGCTGAGCGATGCGGAGTTGGATGTGTTCCCCGCATGCGCGGGGATGAGCCGGCATCGGCAGGCGGGGAGGTGATGGTGGAACCGTGTTCCCCGCATGCGCGGGGATGAGCCGTCATCGGTGGTTCCGTGCTCAACCGGCATGGGGTGTTCCCCGCATGCGCGGGGATGAGCCGCGGACAGCGAGGCGCGGCGCGGGCGCGTGTGGGTGTTCCCCGCATGCGCGGGGATGAGCCGTCAGCTGGCCTGACGCTCGACGAGATGGCTGCGTGTTCCCCGCATGCGCGGGGATGAGCCGGTGGCGTGGCTTCCGGTGGAGATGTGGGCGAGCGTGTTCCCCGCATGCGCGGGGATGAGCCGCCGGGCATCGCGGTGCATCCGGTGGACGGAGGGTGTTCCCCGCATGCGCGGGGATGAGCCGAACATGGACTTCCCCGAAGCGGACGAGGCGGCGTGTTCCCCGCATGCGCGGGGATGAGCCGAAGCGCGACAGCATCTCGGCCGAGGACATGACGTGTTCCCCGCATGCGCGGGGATGAGCCGACCGCCACGGCGCCGAACCCGCGCCTGTGCGTGTGTTCCCCGCATGCGCGGGGATGAGCCGACCGACGCGCTGCGCGCCGCGCTGCGGGACCGGTGTTCCCCGCATGCGCGGGGATGAGCCGGAAGCCGCGCGCCTCGCCCGCCCCGCCGATGTGTGTTCCCCGCATGCGCGGGGATGAGCCGGTGACGCGGATGGGCGAGATGCAGATCACCAAGTGTTCCCCGCATGCGCGGGGATGAGCCGTGCTGGCGTGGGGTGACCCATTCGAGATTGCAGTGTTCCCCGCATGCGCGGGGATGAGCCGGAGAGGGAGGCGCTGCGCTTCGGCTATGACGCGTGTTCCCCGCATGCGCGGGGATGAGCCACCGACGGCTGTGGGTGGGGGAGAGCAACAGCCGTGTTCCCCGCATGCGCGGGGATGAGCCGACGCCTAGGAATTCGGCATGCGTGCCGAGTTCGTGTTCCCCGCATGCGCGGGGATGAGCCGCGCGCGTCTCATTCGACCGCGACACGATCCCGGTGTTCCCCGCATGCGCGGGGATGAGCCGCCCTGCTCATCCAGCAGGTTCGCCAGCAGGATGTGTTCCCCGCATGCGCGGGGATGAGCCGGACTTCTCTGGCCAGATCATCCGCATCCATGAGTGTTCCCCGCATGCGCGGGGATGAGCCGGTGATCGTGGGGCGCAGGCCGCCGACAATGGCGTGTTCCCCGCATGCGCGGGGATGAGCCGCAGCATGAACGCCCGCCCGCCCCCGTCGTCAGGTGTTCCCCGCATGCGCGGGGATGAGCCGCCGGTGTCCTGGGAAGCCGGGCGCGGCGATGAGTGTTCCCCGCATGCGCGGGGATGAGCCGTGCAGGCCGGCAACACGAACGCGGCTGCGGCGGTGTTCCCCGCATGCGCGGGGATGAGCCGCGCGGAGGGCAGCCCCGACAACATCACCAGCGGTGTTCCCCGCATGCGCGGGGATGAGCCGGCCACGACCGTCCTGCTGCCGACGCCGGGGTTGTGTTCCCCGCATGCGCGGGGATGAGCCGAGGTTGGTGGACATGGGGAGCGGGCTCCACTGGTGTTCCCCGCATGCGCGGGGATGAGCCGTGGACGCGCGGCGGATCAGAAGTCCGCCGCGTGTGTTCCCCGCATGCGCGGGGATGAGCCGTAACTAATGCTCACGCGGTCATTCGTAGTGGTGTGTTCCCCGCATGCGCGGGGATGAGCCGGCGCCGCCGATCAGTTCCGACCCCGCGGGGTCGTGTTCCCCGCATGCGCGGGGATGAGCCGGCTTTCCATCCGTGCCGACAAGCTCACCGCCAGTGTTCCCCGCATGCGCGGGGATGAGCCGGCGGAGACGGGGCCACTGACGCTCGCCCACTGGTGTTCCCCGCATGCGCGGGGATGAGCCGGCGCATGCCAAGGCTAACGACTATATGGGCAAGTGTTCCCCGCATGCGCGGGGATGAGCCGACGCGCGCGATGGCGCGTGCGCGCTCGGCCGTGTGTTCCCCGCATGCGCGGGGATGAGCCGCCAGTTCGGGTGCCCGGTCAAGCTGGTCATCAGTGTTCCCCGCATGCGCGGGGATGAGCCGTCATAGACCCATGTGTCCCCGGCGGCCGGGAAGTGTTCCCCGCATGCGCGGGGATGAGCCGAAGCCCTGATCCAGACGCGCCTTGCGGTGAGCGTGTTCCCCGCATGCGCGGGGATGAGCCGGCGTCACCGCGGAGGCCGTCGTCCCGGCATGGGTGTTCCCCGCATGCGCGGGGATGAGCCGACCCGCCCGACGTGCTGGTCTACGCCTCGCCCGTGTTCCCCGCATGCGCGGGGATGAGCCGGCGCCGTAGCCTTCTTCTCCGCGGCTTCATCAGTGTTCCCCGCATGCGCGGGGATGAGCCGGCCACGGTGACGCGGCTGATCGGCAACAGCGTGTGTTCCCCGCATGCGCGGGGATGAGCCGGTCGTGCCGCTCGGTGAAGTGCTGGCGTGGGGGTGTTCCCCGCATGCGCGGGGATGAGCCGATCGAGGGCCTGCGCCGCCACCTCGCGGCGCCGTGTTCCCCGCATGCGCGGGGATGAGCCGAGATACCACCGCCGTTCGGCGACCGTGCCGTCGTGTTCCCCGCATGCGCGGGGATGAGCCGTGGAACAGTGGCCCGCGCCACCCGGCGTCGAGGTGTTCCCCGCATGCGCGGGGATGAGCCGGTGGTGGTCAGCCCACCGGCCGCGAACACGCCGTGTTCCCCGCATGCGCGGGGATGAGCCGGCCATGCACGTTCAGGCCGGGCAGGCCGCGTTGTGTTCCCCGCATGCGCGGGGATGAGCCGCCCGGCTGAGATCAGTGGTGCAACCAGCCGCAGTGTTCCCCGCATGCGCGGGGATGAGCCGGCGCGCGAATTGCTCGCCGTGATGGGGCGGGCGTGTTCCCCGCATGCGCGGGGATGAGCCGCTGGCGGACGGCACGACCAAGGAATACAGATACGTGTTCCCCGCATGCGCGGGGATGAGCCGACGCCGAGCGCGGCCACGTTGCCGCCGATGATGTGTTCCCCGCATGCGCGGGGATGAGCCGCAGCGGTGCAGCTGCAGGCGGCGCTTGCGGAGGTGTTCCCCGCATGCGCGGGGATGAGCCGTCCTCAAGGAGGCGGTCTACGCCGCCGGCGGCGTGTTCCCCGCATGCGCGGGGATGAGCCGGCCTACGGGCTCGGCATGTGGTGGCTGCCGGAGTGTTCCCCGCATGCGCGGGGATGAGCCGGCCGCGATCGGCTACGGCCTCGCGGATCTCGAGTGTTCCCCGCATGCGCGGGGATGAGCCGGCGTCGCGGATGGTGTCGAGCGCGACCTGCGCGTGTTCCCCGCATGCGCGGGGATGAGCCGGCGCCGCCGCGCGAACGGTGGCTGACCGTCGAGTGTTCCCCGCATGCGCGGGGATGAGCCGGAAACCTACTGGCGGCAGGCCTGCCGCAACCTGTGTTCCCCGCATGCGCGGGGATGAGCCGATGGAGCGGCTCGGCCCGGAGGAATACGCCATGTGTTCCCCGCATGCGCGGGGATGAGCCGTAGCAATGTGCTACGCAGACCGCGCGGCGCCCGTGTTCCCCGCATGCGCGGGGATGAGCCGCGTTCGCCGCGGCGATCGGCGCCGAGGTCGAAGTGTTCCCCGCATGCGCGGGGATGAGCCGCCCTCGCCGCTGCGCGCGCCGCGTCAGGCCTCGTGTTCCCCGCATGCGCGGGGATGAGCCGACAACGCACCCACGCGCCCTGCGCCCGGAACGGTGTTCCCCGCATGCGCGGGGATGAGCCGGCGTCCCGCATATCGGCATCGCCGCGCGCGGCGTGTTCCCCGCATGCGCGGGGATGAGCCGGCCGGCGCCGATCGGCTGGCCTGGCTGCGCGCGTGTTCCCCGCATGCGCGGGGATGAGCCGGGCGGTCCTGCATCAGCCCGACCTCGTCGTTCGTGTTCCCCGCATGCGCGGGGATGAGCCGGTCGGCCACCGATTCGACGTGATGCTGCTGCTGTGTTCCCCGCATGCGCGGGGATGAGCCGGGTCGAACTGGACGCGCGCCACGGCATCGCCCGTGTTCCCCGCATGCGCGGGGATGAGCCGACGACGCTGATGGAGACCTACGCCGCGGTGTCGTGTTCCCCGCATGCGCGGGGATGAGCCGTCATATTCAGCATTCACCTGCCAATGCCGAGCGTGTTCCCCGCATGCGCGGGGATGAGCCGGTGACGGCGTGGTTCGCGGCGGCGGCCGACAGGTGTTCCCCGCATGCGCGGGGATGAGCCGTTCAGGGCGGTGCCGATCTTGGCGCCTTCCTGGTGTTCCCCGCATGCGCGGGGATGAGCCGGACGGCATGACGGCCGAGCGCGCGCGCGCCATGTGTTCCCCGCATGCGCGGGGATGAGCCGCCCTGCTGGCCGCGCTGCCGGCCGGGCCGGGCGTGTTCCCCGCATGCGCGGGGATGAGCCGGACGACACCCGCCCCGCCCACACTCCCGCGCCGTGTTCCCCGCATGCGCGGGGATGAGCCGATCTGCAGGGCGCGGGTCGCCTGCATCTCGTGGTGTTCCTCGCATGCGCGGGGATGAGCCGCGCGGCGCGCCGGCCGCGACCTCCACCCACGTGTGTTCCCCGCATGCGCGGGGATGAGCCGGCCGCATGGCGCGGATCACCATGGCGTCGGCCGTGTTCCCCGCATGCGCGGGGATGAGCCGAACATGCGCCACGCGGCCATCAGGTCGCGCGTGTGTTCCCCGCTGCCGCCCCGCACGAGCAGGGCCTGCGCCCGTGGGCCGCCGCGGGATCAGCCGGGTCCCTGCGTGAGCGTCCGGACCACCTCCAGCAGCACCTCCGCGCCCGCCACCAGGTCGGCTGGCTCGGTGTGTTCGCGCGGGTTGTGGCTGATGCCGCCGGCGCTGGGGACGAAGATCATCGCGGCGGGGCAGAGGCGGGCCATCATCTGCGCGTCGTGCCCGGCGCCCGAGGTCATCCGCCGGCAGCGCAGCCCGCGGCGGCGGGCGGCGTCCTCGATCAGCCGCACGATGCCCGCATCGAAGGTCACCGGCTCGAAGCGCGCCAGGCGCTCGACGGAGATCGTCACGCCTTCCATCTCCGCCAGTTCGTCCAGGTGGCGCACCAGCGCCACCTCCTCCGCCCGCAGCCGCACCTCGTCCGGGTCGCGCAGGTCCACGGTGAAGACCGCGCGGGAGGGGATGACGTTGATCGCGTTCGGCTCGAAGGACATGCAGCCCACCGTCGCCACCGTCGGCGAATTCCCGCGGGAGACGCGGTCGCGCAGGAAGGTCACCACCCGCGCGGCCGCATGGCCGGCATCGCGGCGCATGGACATCGGCGTGGTGCCCGCATGGTTGGCTTCCCCCCCGATCGTCACGCGCTGCCAGGAGATGCCCTGGAGGTTCTCCACCGCGCCGATCCGCGCGCCCTCGCGCTCCAGCACCGGGCCCTGCTCGATGTGGAGTTCCAGGTAGGCATGGGGGCGCAGGAAGCCGGGTTCGTGCGGACCGGCATGGCCGATGCGGGCAAGCTCCTCGCCGAGCACGGTGCCGTCGGTGCCGCGGGTGGCGAGCGCCTCCTCCACGCCGAGCCCGCCGGCATACACCAGCGAGCCCATCATGTCGGGCGCGTAGCGCACGCCCTCCTCGTTGGTGAAGGCCGCCACCGCGATCGGCCGCGCCGGCCTCGCGCCCGCCTCGCGCAGCGCCTGCACCACCTCAAGCCCGCCCAGCACGCCGTAGCAGCCGTCGTGGATGCCCGCATCGATCACCGTGTCGATGTGGGAGCCGAGCATCAGCGGCGCCGCGTCCTCAGCACCCGCCTGCCACAGGCCGAACAGGTTGCCGATGCGGTCCACCAGCACCTCCAGCCCCGCTTCCCGCATCCAGCCGGCCACGGCGTCCCGCCCCGCGCCGTCGGCATCCGAGGCGGCGAGGCGGGTCAGCCGGCCGTCGCCGTCGCGCCCGATGTCGCCGAGGGCCTTCAGACGGCCGAGCAGGCGTCCGGCGTCGATGCGGGGGTCGGTCATGGCTGGCTCTCGCGAAGGGGCAGGCGGTCGCGCACGATCTGGACGAACCAGTCGATGCCGTGGGGCAGCGCGTCGTCGTTGAAGTCGTATCCGGGGTTGTGCAGCGGCTTCGACGCCTCGCCATTGCCGATGAAGGCGAAGCAGCCCGGCGCGTGCTGCAGGAACCGCGCGAAGTCCTCCGAGCCCGTGTTCGGCTCCGCCGCCTCGGCGACGTTCGCCTCGCCCACCACCGTCCGCGCCGCGGCCAGCGCCGCCGCGGCCGCGGCCGGGTCGTTGATGGTGGGCACGAATTCGCGCGTGTAGGTGACGTCGCAGGCCAGTTCGTAGGCGGCCGCGGTGCCGGCGGCGATGCGGCGCAGCTCCGCCTCGATGGTGGCGCTCACCTCGGGGCGGAAGCTGCGGGCATCGCCCAGGACCCGCGCCGTGCCGGGCAGGGCGTTGCGCGTGCCGTCGGTCAGCAGCTCGGTCACCGAGACGACGGCCGTGTCGGTCGGCGCCACGCGGCGGGAGACGACCGTCTGCAGGTTCAGCACGAGCGCACAGGCGGCCACCAGCGCCTCGCGCCCCTGCTGAGGGCGCGAGGCATGCCCGCCGAGGCCGCGCAGCACGACCTCGAAATTGTCCTCGGCCGACATCACGGCGCCGGCCCGCGTGCGGAAGGCGCCGACCGGCAGGCCGGGCTGGTTGTGCAGCCCGTAGATCTCATCGAAGGGGAAGCGGTCCAGCAACCCGTCTTCCAGCATGGCCAGCGCGCCCCTGCCCCATTCCTCGGCGGGCTGGAAGACGAAGCGGACGGTGCCGTCGAAGCCGCCCCCGGCGGCCAGGATGCGGGCCGCGCCGAGCAGCATGGTGGTGTGCCCGTCATGGCCGCAGGCATGCATCACGCCATGGGTCCGCGACCGGTGGGGAAGGTCCGACGCCTCCGGGATGCGGAGCGCGTCCATGTCCGCCCGCAGCGCGACGGAGCGGTTGCCGCTGCCCCGCCGCAGGGTGGCCACCACGCCGGTCCCGCCGACGCCCTCGGCGACATCCGCGATGCCGAAGGCGCGCAGGCGTTCCGCCACCAGGCGGGCCGTGCGGTGTTCCTCGAAGCCGAATTCGGGATGGGCGTGGAAGTCGCGGCGCCAGGCGCGCAGCTCGGCCCGGAAGGCGTCGTCGGGCGTCATCTCTGTCCTTTCGGTCGCCGTGGCGGAGGGAAGGGGCCTCCTCGATACCCCAGTTCGGGCCGGCCATCACGGCCCCCAGTGCGGCGGGGCCGGCGGCGCGGCCCGGGATCATCGCCCTGACACCGAAGTGTCATCGGCGTTTCGCCTCTCCCCGCTATGCGTCGCGGCGACATCAAGGATGGCAACGATGCCCGGAAGCCCGCCCCCCGGCGACCACCCCCCCGAGATCGAGGACATCGGCAGCAACCCCGCCCCCCGCATGCCCATCGGCGAGGTGGTCGGAAGCCGCATGTCGCGCCGGGCCGCGCTGCTCGGCGTCGGGGCCGCGGCGCTGGCCGACCGGCTCCTCGCCGAGGTCGGGCCGGCGCTTGCGCAGGTTGCCGTCCCGGCGGAGGGCGGGCCGTCCAGCCTCGGCTTCCGGGAGTTGTCGCACGGCATGGCGCAGCGCGACGCGGTGGCGGAGGGCTACGAGGTCCAGACCCTGATCCGCTGGGGCGACCCGGTGCTGCCCGGGGCGCCAGCCTGGAACCCCGGGGCGCAGGCGCCGGACGCGCAGGCGGGCCAGTTCGGCTACAACAACGACTTCCTCGATTTCCGCCCGCTGCCGCAGGGTTCCGGCGCGTCCGACCACGGGCTGCTCGTGGTGAACCACGAATACACCGACACGCAGCTGATGTTCCCCGGCATCGGCGCGGGCCGCGGCGGCCGCCTGCGCGCGACGGCGGAGCAGTCCCGCATCGAGTGGCTGGCGCACGGGCTGTCGGTGATCGAGATCCGCAAGGAGGGCAACCGCTGGTCCGTCGTGCCGGGCAGCCGCCATGCGCGGCGCATCACGGCGGAGACGGAGATGCGCGTCTCCGGCCCCGCCGCCGGGCACGAGTTGCTGAGGACCGGCGCCGACCCCACCGGCACGCGCGTGCGCGGCACGCTGAACAACTGCGCCGGCGGCAACACGCCCTGGGGCACCGTCCTCAGCGCCGAGGAGAACTTCAACCAGTATTTCGGCGGCGAGGCCGCGCGCAGCGGCGCGCAGGCCGCAAGCTATCGCCGCTACGGCATCCTGCCCGAGGCGACCTATGGATGGGCCCGCTTCGACGGCCGCTTCGACCTCGACAAGGAACCGAACGAGCCGAACCGCTTCGGCTGGGTGGTCGAATTCGATCCCTACGATCCCGCCTCGGTGCCGGTGAAGCGCACCGCGCTCGGCCGCTTCAAGCACGAGGGCGCGACCCATGCCGTCAGCCATGACGGCCGCGTGGTGTTCTATTCCGGCGACGACGAACGCTTCGACTACGTCTACAAGTTCGTCACCGCGCGCCCCTGGAACCCGCATGACCGGGCCGCCAACCGCGACCTGCTGGACGACGGCACGCTGTTCGTCGCGCGCTTCCACGACGACGGCCGCGTGGAGTGGCTGCCGCTGGTGCACGGGACGGGCCCGCTGACCGAGGCGAACGGCTTCCGCAGCCAGGCGGAGGTGCTGGTCGACACCCGCCGCGCCGCCGACCTGCTGCAGGCGACGCCGATGGACCGCCCGGAGGATGTGGAGGCCAACCCCGCCAATGGCCGCGTCTACGTGATGCTGACCAACAACGAACGCCGCACCGCGCAGCAGGTCAGCCGCGTCAATCCGCGCGCCGCCAACATCCACGGCCATGTCATCGAGATCATCCCCCCCGGCGCCGGCACGCCCGCGGTGGACCACGCGGCGCCCGAGGGCCGGTGGGAGGTGTTCCTGATGGCCGGCAAGCCGGGCGTGGACGCCGGCGCGCGCTACCATCGCGCCACCAGCGACCAGGGCTGGCTGTCCTGCCCCGACAACTGCGCCTTCGACGCCAAGGGCCGCATCTGGATCGCCACCGACGGCGCGCCGGCGGCGGCCGGTGTGGCGGACGGCCTCTATGCCGCCGACACCGCCGGCCATGGCCGCGCGCTGACGCGGCTGTTCTACCGGGCACCGACCGGCGCCGAGGTCTGCGGCCCCTGCTTCACGCCCGATGGCCGCACGCTGTTCCTCGCGGTCCAGCATCCCGGCGACGACGCCGGCTCGACCTTCGAGCGCCCGTCCACCCGCTGGCCGGACTTCGCCGAGGGCGTGCCGCCGCGGCCTTCGGTGATCGCCATCGTGAAGAAGGACGGCGGCGAGATCGGCAGCTGAGCAGCGCCGGTCTAATACTGACCGGCGTGAATGCTGACACATTCACGCCCCTCAGACACCGGGCGGGCCGCATCCGCGGCCCTTGGCTTCGCCGCAGATGCGGCGGCCGCCATCCGGCGGCTCGGCGGGCTTCGCCCGCCGCCATCGGATCACCTTCAACGCCGGCCGGTCTAAGGCGCCGCGGGCGCCTCGATCCGCCGCAGGAAGTCCAGCACCGCCGCGTTGAAGCGTTCCGGCTGTTCCATCGCGACGGAGTGGCCCGCATCGACGATCGGGACGATCTCGGCATGCGGGACGTGCCGCAGCCAGGCCGCCATCAGCGCGGGCGGGGCGAGGAGGTCCGCGCTGGCGGTGATGGCGAGCATCGGCGTGCGGATGGCGGCGATCTTGGCCAGGGTGTTCGGCGTACGCAGCGGCTGCGCCGCCGCCCCGTGCTGCCGCGCGCCTTCCTGCGCCCGCGCCCAGGCCGCGACACGCCCGGGATGCAGGGCGCGGAAGGAAGGGCCGATCTCGCGCAGGATCTCGGGCAGGCTGGTGAAGCCGGGGACGGAGATGTTGCGGACAAGCTGCTCCATCTCCGGGTCCGAGAATGCGCCGCTGCTGGCCGCCACGACCAGGCTGCGCAGCGTCTCCGGGCGCCAGGGCGCGTAGTCCAGCGCCGCGAAGCCGCCGCCGGCGATGCCGAGGAGGTGGAAGGGCGGCAGGCGGAGGTGGTCGGCCAGCGCGGCCAGGTCCTCGGCGATGCTGCCGGGCTGCGGGCCGCCCAAGGGGTCCGCCACGCTCTCGCCCCAGCCGCGCCGGTCGAAGGCGATGACGCGGTAGCCCGCCGCGGCGAAGGGGCCGAACTGCGCCGCCCAGCTTGCGCTGGTGCCGGTATTCGCGTGCAGCAGGACGAGCGGCGTGCCGCCGCCGCCGCTGTCGCGGTAGGCGAGCGTCACGCCCGGCAGGCGCGCGTGCCGGATCCCGGGCAGGGCATCGGTCTCGCCGGGCATGACACCGTCTCCTTCCATTGCGCGCTAGCCCCGGCCCTGGAGCCCGCGGCCGAGCAGCAGCGCGGCGAGGGATGCGACCAGCAGCGCAAGCCCGGGGAAGATCGCCAGCCAGGGCGCGACCGTCAGGTAGTTGCGGCTTTCCTGCAGACTCGCCCCCCAGTCCGGCGTCGGCGGCGGCACGCCGAGGCCGAGGAAGCCCAGCGCCGCCTGGATCTGCAGCGCCAGCGGGAACAGGATGACGCATTGCAGCAGCACGGTCGGCGCCACGTTCGGCGCGACATGCCGCAGCAGCACCGCCCATTCGCCGTGGCCCAGCGCGCGCGCCGCCTCCACATAGGGCCGCGCCGCCTCGCCCAGCGCGGCGGCGCGGGCGATGCGGAAGAACACCGGCGCGTAGATGATGCCGAGCGCGAGGACCAGGTTGGCCGCGCCCGGCCCCAAAGTCGCGGCAACGACCACGCCCAGGATGATCGGCGGGAAGGCCAGCAGCGCATCCGCCCCGCGGGAGAGCGCCATGTCGCCCAGCCGGCCGAAGAAGCCCGCCATCGCCCCGGTGACGCCGCCGATCGCGGCCGCCAGCAGCACCGCCGCGCCGACGATGCCGAGCGTGGTGCCCGCGCCGTGGATCACGCGCGCATAGACGTCGCGCCCCGTCTCGTCCGTGCCGAACCAGTTGGCGGCGGAAGGCGGGGCCAGGCGCCGCGCCACGTCCACCTGGTCCGCCGCACCGGCGAACAGGCCGGGCGCCACCGCCACCAGCAGCAGCAGCGCGGTTAGCACCAGGCCCGCGGCCTGTTCGAGGCGCGCGCGCCGCATCATGCCCCGCGCACCCGCGGGTCGATCGCCGCATAGAGCAGGTCGACCAGCATGTTGACCAGCAGCGCAACCAGCACGGCCGCCAGCAACGCGCCCTGCAGCACCGGGTAGTCCCGCGCCTGGATCGCCGCCAGCAGCGTCCGGCCGAGGCCGGGGATGGCGAACAGCGTCTCCACCACCACCACCCCGCCCAGGATCTGCACCAGGATCACGCCCGCGAAGGTGACCAGCGGGATGGCGACGTTGCGCAGCAGGTGGCGCCCGTAGACCACGCGCGCCGGCAGCCCGCGGGCGATGGCGGCGCGCAGGAAGTCCTGCCGCATCACCAGCGCGGTCTGCTGCCGCGCGAACTGCGCGTAGGCGGCCGCCTGCAGCAGCGCGAGCGCCGCCACCGGCAGGGCGATGCTTTCCAGGTTGTCGGGCAGGCTCTCGCCCGGGCCCGCATAGATCAGCGGCGGCGACCAGCCGAGCCAGCCGCCGGCCGCGATCAGCAGCACCATGCCGGTCCAGAACACCGGGGCCGACAGCGCCACCAGCGAGAAGGCCTCCACCAGCAGGTCCGCGACGCTGCCCTGCCTGACCCCCGCGAGGATGCCGAGCGGCACGCCGACGACGAGCGCGATGGCCAGCGTCACCAGCCCGATCTGGAGGGTGACGAGGAAGGCCTCCCCCACGATGCCCGCCACCGGCAGGCCCTGCCGCCAGGAGGTGCCGAGGTCGCCCCGCAGCACGTCGCCCGCCCAGCCGAGATATTGCAGCCACAACGGGCGGTCGAGGCCGAAGAAGGCGCGCAGCGCGGCCTCGGCCGCCGGGTCGCCGGCGCTCTGGCCCAGCATCTCGCCCACGGCGTCGCCGGGCACGGCGCGGATCAGCAGGAAGACGGCGGCGGTGGAGAGCACCGCCGTCACCGCCGCCGCGCCGGCCCGCTGGGCGAGCGCCGCGATCACGCCGCGATCCAGGCCCGGGCCAGGCCGAACCACCAGCCGGTCGGGTGCTGCGCGTAGTTGCGCACCCGCGCCTGCGTCACCGTCACCAGGTTCGGCGAGAAGAGCAGGACGGACGGCACCGTCTCGCTCATCAGCTTCTGGAGGTCCACGTAGATGCGGCGGCGCGCCGCCGGGTCTGCCGTCTCCATCCCCTGGTCCAGCAGCCGGTCGGCATCGGCATTGGCCCAGTTCCGGAAGTCCGCGCCCTGCGGCGGGCTGCGGAAGTGCCGGTAGTAGAGGATGTGCGGGTCGGGCTGGGTGCCCCAGTCGTTGAAGGTGAAGCGCATGTTGCGCGTGCGGAAGGCGTTGAGCCACACGCCCAGCTCCACGCGCTGGATGTTCAGCCGGATGCTGACGCGCTGGAGCTGCTGCGCGATGGTCACCGCGGCCGGATCCATCCACTCGAAGCCGATGATGCTGACGAGGTCGAGGTTGAAGCCGCCGGCATGGCCCGCCTCGGCCAGCAGGGCGCGGGCGCGGTCGAGGTCGGGGCGCTGCGTCGCCAGCTGGTCGAAGGGCGCGCCCCAGCTGTCCTGCATCGCCGCGACGGTGGTGCCGAGCACGGTGCCGTGGCCGCCGATCGCGGCCTGCATGATCGCCTCCTTGTCGAGGGAGAGGGCGATCGCCCTGCGCACGCGCACGTCGCGCAGCTGCGCGTGGTTGCCGTCGAGGTCGAGCGAGCATTGCCGCAGCGACGGCGCGGTGCCGATGTTGAGGCCCGGCACGTCGCGCAGCTGTTCGGCATCCTGCGGGCGCGGCAGCAGCGCGACGTCGGCGCGGCGGTTGCGCAGCGCGACCAGCAGGCTGGCCGCGTTCGGCTGCACGCTGAACAGGATGTTGTCGAGATAGGGCTGGCCCTGTTCCCAGTACTGCGGGAAGCGCGCCATGCGGATGTGGCTCTGCGGGCGGAACTCGGCCAGGCGGAAGGGGCCGGTGCCGACCGACTGCTGCGACAGGCGCGTCCGGGCCTCGGGCTGGGCGAAGGTGTTGCGCGGGACGACGCAGCCGAAGCGGTTGGTCAGCGTCATCGGCAGCGACGCGTTGGGCCGCGACAGGCGGATCACCACCGTGTGGTCGTCGGGCGTCGCGATCTCGGCGATGGTGCCGAAATCGGCGGCGCCCGGGCTGCCGTTCGATGCGTCGCGGATGTAGTCGTAGCTGTACTTGACGTCGGCCGAGGTCATCGGCTGGCCGGTGTGGAACACCACGTTGCGCCGCAGGCGGAAGGTGTAGGTCAGCCCGTCGGGCGAGATCTCCATCGCTTCCGCCAGCAGCGGCCGCGCCTCGCCCGACGGGTGCTCGTACATCAGGCCCTGGTACATCAGCACCGTCACCGCGGTCCGCGCGTCCCCCGCCTGGTGGAAGGGGTCGAGGTTCGGCGGTTCGTTCGCGATGGCGACGGTCAGCGTGCCGCCGCGCCGCGCCTGCGGGTCCGCGGGGCCGTAGAAGTCGGCGGCCGCTCCTTGCGCGCGGGACAGGCCGGGGGCCGCGAACAGCCCGGCGGTGCCGAGCAGCGCGGCGCGGCGGCCGATGGTGGGTGTCCACATGGTTCGTTCTCCCTCGTCGTCGTTGTCAGCGGGCCAGGAAGGCGTGCAGGAAGGTGACGGTGCGCGCCACCGCGGTGCCGATGATGTCCTCCCCGGCTTCCGCGTTGGCCAGGCGCGCATCGCCGAAGACGCCGTTGCGCGTCTGCCGGTCGAAGGGGATCGGCACCTGCAGGAAGAAGGGCTGTTCGTTGGTGCCGAGGGGCAGGTCGAGCGCGACCATCTCGCCCGGCGCCAGCGCGTCGCGCCGCACCAGTTCGGGCGCGACCGCCAGCGCGACAGAGGTCTCGACCTCGCAGGCATGGCCGAAGCGCGGGGTCCTGCCATGCGCCTTCACCCGGTCCGCGGCCTGCTGGAAGTAGAAGGCCACCGCCGCCTGCATCCCAACCTCGTAGAGGATGCGCGACGCCGCGACGCCCAGCGCCTGGGTGTTGCCGTTGTGGCCGTTCACCAGCAGCAGGTGCGTCACGCCATGCGCCTTCATGCTGCGCGCCACGTCCGCGCAGGCGTCGAGGAAGGTGCGTTCGGAGAAGGTGACGGTGCCGGCAAAGCCCATGTGGTGCTGCGACAGTCCGAAGGGCAGCGGCGGCAGAACCACCGCGACCGGCCCCATCGCCTCCGCGATGCGCTGCGCGACGCGGTGGGCGATCACGGTGTCGGTCGCCATGTTGAGGTTGGGGCCGTGCTGTTCCGTGGCGCCGACCGGCAGCAGGGCCAGGCGCGGCTTCGCGGCGGCGAATTCCAGCGTCGTCATCTCGGCCAGTTCGAGCCAGGCCATGGTCAGGCGTCCTTCAGCGCGAAGACGAATTCGATCTCGACCGGCACGTTGCGCGGCAGCATCGCGACGCCGACGGCGCTGCGCGCATGGCGCCCCGCCTCGCCGAAGACGCGCCCGAGCAGGCCGGACGCCGCGTCGATGACCTTCGGCTGTTCGACGAAGCCGGTGGCGGAGGCGACGAATCCCGTGACCTTCACCGCCCGCGCCACGGCGTCGAGCGAGCCCAGTGCGCCCCGCAGCACCGCGAGAGCCTGCAGCGCGCAGAGTTCCGCCGCGCGGCGGCCATCCTCGACCCCGACGCCCGCGCCGAGCTGCCCGAGCACCGGCAGCGACCCGTCCGCCGCGCGGGGCAGCTGGCCGCTGATCCAGACCAGCCCGCCATGCACCACCGCCGGGACGTAGTCGAAGGCCGGCGGCGGGTAGGGCGGCAGCGTGATGCCGAGTTCGGCGAGCCTGGCTTCGTGGCTCATGATGGTGTCCCCCTCGCTTCCGCAAGCGTGTCGTCGAGAATCCTCGCCAGCCCCCGGCCCGGCGCCCAGCCGAGCGCGCGCAGCCGCGCCTCGTCCACCAGCGGGAAGGCGGCCGGCGCCGGTCGCGGCACCGCCTCGATCCGGGGCGACAGCGCCGCGGCGATGGCGGGCAGGCTGGTGGTCAGGCCGGCCATGTTCAGCACCCGCGGCGGGCCGCGCAGCGCCGCGAGCAGCAGGATCGCCTCCGCCGCGTCGTCGCCATGCACCACGTCGAAGGCGGCGTCCGGCACCTCCTCGCGCAGGGCCGCGCCGCTGGCGGCCGCGCGCAGCATCCGCGCATAGGCCCCGGCCGCGCCCGCGTACCAGCGCCCCGGCCCGAAGACGAGCGGCAGGCGCAGCGTCACCACGTCGAGCCCGAGCGCGACCTCGGCCCAGGCCGCGGCCTGTTCGGCCATCAGCTTGGTGAGGCCGTAGGCGGTCCGCGGCGCGGGGGGCGCATCCTCCCCCACGCGCGGGGCGGCGTAGAGCGAGGCGGGTCCGTAGACGACGGTCGACCCGCACTGCACCACCCGCGCCACCCCCGCCGCGGCACAGGCGCCGAGCAGCGCGGCGAAGGCCCCCGCATTCACCGCGACCGCGCGCGCCAGGTCCAGCTGCGCGGTCTGCGCCAGGCCGTCGCCACCCGGGTTGTGCCCGGCGGCCCAGACCACCGCATCGGGGCGGAAGGCCGAGAGCGCCGCGTCGAGCGCGCCGCGATCCTCCGCGCCGCCCTCGAAGCGCGCGATGCCGAGCCCGGCCGCGAGGTCGCGCCCCGCCGGGCCGAAGCTGGCGCAGGCGATGCCGCGCGCCGCCGCCGCCCGCAGCACGCGGCTGCCGACGAAGCCGCCCCCGCCCACCACCAGAAGACGCCCCGTCATGGCATCACCACCTCGTCGCGGATGCAGGCGGCGCGCCGCCCGGGCGCCACCTCGCGCAGCGCCGGCACCACCTCGGCGCAGGCGGGCAGGGCGGCGGGGCAGCGGGTGCGGAAGACGCAGCCGCTCGGCGGCGCCGCGGGGCTCGGGATCTCCCCCCGCAGCACGATGCGCGGGCCCCGCGCCCGCCCGGGCCGCGCCGGGGAGGCCGAGAGGAGCGCGCGGGTGTAGGGATGCCGCGGGTCGCGGAACAGGGCGGATGCCGGCCCCTCCTCCATCACCCGCCCGAGATAGAGCACCGCGACCCGGTCACAGAGCGCCCGCACCGCGCCGAGGTCGTGCGAGACGAACAGCATCGCCAGCTGCCGCTCCGCCCGCAATTCGCGCAGCAGGGCCAGGATCTCCGCCCCCACCGACACGTCGAGCGCCGAGACCGGCTCGTCCGCCACCAGGAACTCCGGCTCCACCGCCAGCGCCCGCGCGATGGCCACGCGCTGCCGCTGCCCGCCCGACAGGGCGCGGGGCGGGCGCGCCATGGCTTCCGGCGGAAGCCCGACGCGCGCCAGCAGCGCCGCCGCACGCTCCCGCGCCTCGGCGCGCGGTGCGATGCCGTGCAGGACGATGCCCTCCGCCACCGCGGCGCCGATCGCGAGCCGCGGGTTCAGGCTGCCGAAGGGGTCCTGGAACACCATCTGCATCCGCCGCCGCAGCGGCCGCAGCGCCGCGCGGTCGAGCGCGGTGATGTCGCGCCCGTCGAAGGCGACGCGTCCGGCGGTCGGCCGCAGCAGGCGCAGCAGCATCCGCCCGACGGTGGACTTGCCGCTCCCGCTCTCCCCCACCAGGCCCAGCGCCTCGCCCCGCGCGATGGCGAGATCCACCCCCGCCACCGCGCGCACGGCGGCGCGGCGCGGGGCGAACAGGGTGGGCCCGCCGAATTCCATGCGCAGGTCCTGCGCCTCGACCAGCGCGGTCATGCGACCTCCGCCCAGCGCAGGCAGCGGCTGGCGCGGTCCGGCGCGACCTCCAGCATCGGCACCGGCGCTTCCCGGCAGGCCGGCGCGGCCAGCGCGCAGCGATCGGCGAAGCGGCAATGCGGGACGGGCCGAAGCGGGCTCGGCATCCGGCCGGGGATGCCGCGGGGCGGCGGGGCGCCCTCATTCTCCAGCTCCGGCACGCAGTCGAGCAGGGCGCGGGTGTAGGGATGCCGTGGGGCGGACAGCACCGCGGCAGCCGGCCCCTGTTCCACCACCTGGCCCGCATAGAGCACGGCGATGCGGTGGGCGAGGCCCGCCACCAGGCCAAGGTCGTGGCTGACGAAGATCATCGCCATGCCGTCCCGCGCCTGCAGGTCCTGCAGCAGCTCCACGATCTGCGCCTGGATGGTGACGTCGAGCGCCGTCGTCGGCTCGTCGGCGATCAGCAGGCGCGGCTGGCCGGCCAGCGCCAGGGCGATCACCGCGCGCTGGCGCATCCCGCCCGAGAGCTGGTGCGGGTATTCGCCGGCGCGGCGCGCCGGATCGGGGATGCCGACGCGCTCCAGCAGCGCGACAGCGCCCTCCGCGGCGGCGCGGCGCGTGGCGCCGTTCAGGTGGCGCAGCGTCTCGGCGATCTGGTCGCCCACCGGGAAGACCGGGTCGAGCGCGCTGCCCGGGTCCTGGAACACCACCGCGATGTCGCGCCCGCGCAGCCGGCGCAGCGGCTCTCCCCGCAGGGTTGCCAGGTCCACCTCGGCCCCCTCCCGCGTCGTCCAGGCAAGCCGCCCGGTCACGCGCACCTCGGGCCCGTGCAGCCGTGCCACGGCCATGGCGGTGGCGGACTTGCCGCTGCCGCTCTCCCCGACCAGGGCCAGGGTCTCGCCGGGGGCGAGGGCGAAGGACACGTCCTCCGCGGCCCGCAGCCAGTCCTTCCCGCCGGGGAAGGCGACCGACAGGCCCTCGGCCCGCAGCAGGGGCGCGGTGCCGCTCACCGCGGTCGGAAGCGCGCAAGCGCCGCGCGGTCGGGCTCCACGCCGAGGCCGGGCGTGGTCGGCACCGGGATGACGCCCCGAACCGGGCGGAGCGGCGCGACCAGGATGTCCTCGCGCAGCGGGTTGTCGGCGACGTCGTACTCGACCCAGGGCGGGTCGGCCTCGTTCACCGTGGCGGGGTAGGGGGGATGCGCGGCCACCAGGTGCACGGCCGCCGCCAACCCGAGCCCGCTGCCCCAGACATGCGGCGACAGGCGCGCATGGCGCAGCGTGCAGAGCTGCGAGATCAGCCGCCCCTGGCTCAGCCCGCCCACCAGGGCGAGGTCCGGCTGCGCCACATCCATCGCCCGCGGCGCGAGCAGCCGGTCGAAGGCGAAGGCGGTGTAGAGCGCCTCCCCGGTCGCGACGGGGATCGTCGCCCGGGCATGCAGCAGGCGGTAGCCCTCCTCCTCGGCCGGGGCGAGGGGTTCCTCGAACCAGCCGACCTCCAGCGCCTCGATCGCGCGCATCGAGGCCAGGACCTGGTCGAGCGTGTAGTTGCCGTTGGCGTCGACGAAGATGCGCATCCCGGGGCCATGCGCGTCCCGCACCATCCGCACGCGCGCCGCATCGTCCGCGGCGCCGCGGCCGATCTTGATCTTGCATGCGGGGAAGTCCGCGAAGCGCGGCAGCTGGCTTTCGAGCCCGCGCGCGGGATCGGCCGTGAAGTAGCCGCCCGAGGCGTAGCATGCCACCTCCTCCCGCGCGCGGCCGCCGAGCAGGGCATGGACCGGCAGGCCGAGTTCCTTGCCGAGCGCATCATGGACCGCGATGTCGATGCCCGAGAGCAGCGCCATCAGGCCGTTCTGGACGCCGAAATGGTAGTTCTGCGCGATCAGCCCGTGGAACAGCGCCGCATGGTCGGTCAGCCGCGCGCCGCGCCAGCGCGTCTCCACCATCTCGAGATAGGCGGCGGGGAAGGCGGGTGGGCCCCAGGCCTCGCCCCAGCCGGTGATGCCGGTGGTGGTCTCGATCTCGACGATGGTGGCGCCGCGCGCGGCCGTCAGCCCGCGCGCCATGCCGTAGGCGTGGCTGTCCGGCATCGTGTGGACCACCGGATGCAGGCGGATGCGGGCGATGCGCGCGGTGGTGTCGGTCTGCATGGTCATGGCAGCAGGCGCTCCCGCGATCCTTCGAGATGGGCGGTCATGGCGGCTTCGGCGGCGGCGGGGTCGCCGGCTTCCAGCGCCCGCAGCAGGCGCTCATGCTCGGCGGCTGTCGCCTCGGCGCCGGTCTGCACGGCGAGGTAGAGGCGCGAGACGTGGATCTGCGCGTTCAGCGCCGCGAGGGCCTGGCGCGCGGGCGCATTGCCGGCGGCCTCGGCGATGGTGTCGTGGAAGCTCTCATCCGCGGCCGCGTGGGCGTGGTGGCGCTGCCAGGGACCGCTCCGCACCTCCGGCGCCATCGCCGCCATTGCCTGTCGCAGACGGTCGAGGTGGTCCGCCCCGATGCGCGTCGCCGCCTGCGCGGCCAGCCAGGGCTCGACCCGCAGGCGCGTGGCGAAGAGATCCCGCAGGAAGCCGGCATCGGGCAGGGGGGCGACCGAGAAGCCGAGGAACGCCTCGTTCCGCACCAGGCCGCGTGCCGCGAGAGCAGCCAGCGCCTCCCGCAGAGGTGAGGAGCTGACGCCCAGCTGGCGCGCCAGGGCATCGATGTTGAGCCGGGCCCCGGGCGCGAGGTCCCGGTCCATGATCCGCTCCAGGAGGCGGGCGCGAACCTGTTCGGCCAGTCCGATCCTGGCGAGGCCAGGGCGCGAGGCGGGTCGTGCATCCTGCATCGTGCGCGATTCTACCGAGTGGTAGACGGTGCGGCAAGGTGGACGTGGGGCACGCTGCGTGGAACCGAGGCGAGCATCTTTGCGGAGTGGGTCACGGCGTGACTGAGGGAACCTTCCCGCCGGGTCGCGATGCTGCCCTCGGAGGCCCCTCGTTCCGGCCGCCTTGCCTGCGTCATAAGCGGAAGGGATGGGCGGAGATGGGGACGGCCGACGGATTCCGGCCTTCCTGGCATTCCGGTGCGTCAAGGGCGATGGGCGGGATGCAGCCATGTCATGCGCATGTCATCGGCGTGTTGACGGCCGCCGCCGAGGGGCATAGAAAGCGCCCACCACGACGGGCCGGTTGGTCAGTCTGGTTCTGCCGGAAGGCGGGGTTGCGCTGGGTGGTGAAAGCCACTATCTGCCGCGTCCCGCAGAAACGGCGGGTCGATCCGATCACCTTCCGAGGTGGTGCCCGTTGTCGGTAATCCGGCTCGGGGCTCCGGGTC
>NZ_JBNXUO010000024.1:0-80987 GCF_050563535.1 Falsiroseomonas sp. CW058 | reverse complement strand
GGGGGGGGGGGGGGCCCCCCCCCCCCCCCCCCCCCCCCCCCCCCCCCCCCCCCCCCCCCCCCGCCCCGGGGGGGGGGGGGGGGCCGCGGCCGGGGGGGGGGGGGGGCGCCCGCCCCCCCCCCCCCCGCCCCCGGCCCCCCCCCCCCCCCCCCCCCCCCCCCCCCCCGCCCCCGCCCCCCCGCCCCCCCCCCCGCCCCCCGGCCCCCCCGCCCCCCCCCCCCCCCCCCCCCGCCCCGAAAGCCTTGCGAAAGAAGGGCTTAGCCGGCCTTCCGCGCGCCGATGCCAGCGAACTTCTTGTTGAACTTGGCGATCTGGCCGCCGGTGTCCATCACCCGCTGCTGGCCGGTCCAGGCCGGGTGCGACTTGGGGTCGATGTCGAGCCGCAGCGTGTCGCCGGGCTTGCCCATGCAGGACCGCGTCGTGAAGGTCGTCCCATCCGTCATGATGACGGTGATGTCGTGGTATTCGGGGTGGATGTCGGGCTTCATGACTGCGCTCGCGCCGGGTGGGCCCGCCGACGGTGACCGGCAGGCACGGGAGCGGCGCGTATAGGGGAGGTCGCCGGGCCGTGCAACCTCCGGCGTCTTGCCGCGGGCGGGGCGGCGCACGATTCTCCCCCGATGCCCCATGACGCTTGCGGATGCGGCCACGATGCCGTCTTCACCGGGCGGGATCCCGCCTTCCGTCGCGCGCTGCTGATCGTCATCCTCCTCAATGCCGGGATGTTCCTGGCGGAGATCGCGGCCGGCGCGCTGGCGCGGTCCCTCGCGCTCGTCGCGGACAGCCTGGACTTCGCGATGGACGCTGCGACCTACGGCCTGTCCCTGGCGGTGATCGGCATGGCCGCCGCGGCGCGGGCGAGGGCCGCGCTGCTGAAGGCCGCGAGTCTCGGCCTGGTGGCGGCCTGGGTGATCGGCGCCGCGGCGTGGCGCGTCTTCGTGGAGGGCGTGCCGGAGGCGGTGACGATGGGGGCGGTGGCGGTCGCGGCCTGCGCGGCCAACCTGCTTTCCGTCGCGCTGCTGTGGCGCTGGCGCGAGGGGGATGCGAATGTCCGGTCCGTCTGGCTGTGCAGCCGCAACGACGCGATCGGCAACCTTTTCGTGCTCGCGGCCGCGGCCGGCGTCCTCGGCACCGGCACGCGCTGGCCGGACCTGATCGTCGCCGCGGCGATGGCGGCGCTGTTCCTGAACACCAGCCTCGGCGTCGCGCGCCGCGCCATGGCGGAGCTGCGCGGCGATGCGCCTGCGCACGCGCGACACGCTGCCCGGTTGCACGCGCAACACGCTGCCCGGTTGCACGCGCAACACGCCGCCGGGTTGATTGACCCCCCGCCGCCCCGACCCTAGCGTCCCGCGACGCCAACAGGGACCCCAGCCGCGTGAACCAGGCCGTCTCGCCCGCCGATTCCGGGCGCCCGCTCAACATCCTCTCGATCCAGTCCTGGGTCAGCTACGGGCATGTCGGCAATGCCAGCGCCGTCTTCCCGCTCCAGCGGCTCGGCGCCGAGGTCTGGGCGGTGAACACGGTGCAGTTCTCGAACCACACCGGCTACGGCGCCTGGCGGGGCAGCGTCTTCGGGGCGGAGCTGATCGGGGAGCTGGTCGAGGGCATCGCGGAGCGCGGCGCGCTGCCGCGCTGCGATGCCGTGCTGTCCGGCTACATGGGGTCCGCGGAGATCGGGGAGGCCATCCTCTCGGCGGCGGGGCGGGCGAAGGCGGCCAATCCGGGCGCGATGTACTGCTGCGACCCGGTGATCGGCGATGTCGGGCGCGGCGTCTTCGTCCGCCCCGGCATCCCCGAATTCATGCGCGACCGCGCGCTGCCGGCGGCCGACATCGCCACCCCGAACCAGTTCGAGCTGGAATGGCTGACCGGGGGCGCGGTGACGACGCTGGCCGGGGCGAAGGCGGCGGTGGCCGGGCTGCAGGCGCGCGGGCCGCGCTGCGTGCTGGTGACCAGCCTGCGCGTCGAGGACACGCCCGCCGACGCGATCGACCTGCTGGCAGGCGAGGCGGGGGAGTTCTGGCGGCTCCGCACGCCGCTGCTGCCGCTGAGCGTCAACGGCGCGGGCGATGCCATCGCCGCGCTGTTCCTGTTCCACCGCCTGCGCTGGGGGGAGGCGCGGGTCGCGCTCTCGGCCGCCGCATCCTCCATCCACGGGCTGCTGCGCCGCACCGCCGAAGCCGGCTCACGCGAGATCCTGACCGTGGCGGCGCAGGAGGAATTCGTGACGCCAAGCCGGGTGTTCCGCGCGGAACGCTGCTGAGCGGCACGGCGCATCCATCCGCCCGCTCGGCCGTTCAAGGCCCGCATTCGGCAGGAGGCGGCGATGACGGCAGGCGGCGAGATCCGGGAGCACATGCGGGTGCTGGGCGCGGATGGCGGCGAGGTCGGGCGCGTGGACGGGCTGGAGCATGGGCGCATCAAGCTGACCCGCGTGGATGACCCGGTGGGGCACGGCGCGCACCGCTTCATCCCGCTCGGCGCCGTGGCGATGGTGGAGGGCGACGTCGTGCGCCTGACGCTGCCGGCCACGCAGGCCCGCGCCATGGCGGCGGGCGGCAGCGCGCCGGAGCGTCTGGAGGAGGGCTTCGCCGGAACCGGGGATGCGGCGGCGCTGAACCAGGCGGGCGTGGGCGATTCCTCCGCCGCGGCCGCGAACGGGCCCGGCAGCGGCAACATCCGCGGCGGCGGGACCACGGCGGGGCGGCAGGGGCTGGCGGGCGGGTCCGCGCATGGGGGCGGCACGGGGGGCGGCGGGACGACGGCCGGGCATCTCGGCTCCGGCCCCGGTTTCCGAGGCGACCCGAACATGGACCCGAGCGGGCGAGGGGAGGTGTAGGGGCCCGGGACGGCCGGGCGGAGGGACCGGGCCCGGGCGGCCCCGGTCGACGGCCGGCCGAAAGGGTCCGCGACGGTCGCGCCCCGCCCGTCCTGTTGGCCATGCTGGCGGGGCAGCCGTCGCTGGCCGCGCCCGACAAAACACGGAGTGTCCCGACAAGCCGCGCGCCGCCGCCGCCTGTAGAGCCGTGCTCCCCACCGCGGCCGGACCTGTCCCGCCACGCGGTGCCGCGTCAGGAGCACCCGCCTTGTCCTTGTCCGTCAGCTACACCGAGATCACGCCGAACCCGCTGTCCAACCTGGCGGTCACCGCATTTACGTTCTACATCGCGCCAGTGCTGGTGGACCTGGTGGGCGATTCGCGGGCCGATCTGGTCATCAGAGGCGGCTTTGGCCCCCTGCAGCTGTTCGAGAACACCGACGCCGGATTCACGCTGGTAGACGGCAACCTGTTCGACGTGACCGGCCAGGGCTTCGGCTCCACCGCGGCCTTCACCGATCTCGACGCCGACGGCGACCTCGATGCGGTGTTCCTCGGCGGCTACGGCGGAATGCAGGGCTTCGAGAACGTGGCGGGCAGCTTCGTGCCCATGGCGACGAACCCCTTCGCCAACCTGTTCGGCTACGTGCGGACGATCGGGGCCTTCATCGACGTCGACGAGGACGGCGACGCGGACCTCCTCACCGGCGCCGACATGATGGGCCTGTCCGCCTACGAGAACAGCGGCGCCGGCTTCGACGACGGCTTCCCCTCGCTGTTCGATGGCCTGTTCTACAACATTCCGGGCAGCCTTGCCGTCAGCGACCTGAACGGGGACGGCAAGCGCGACCTCGCGCTCCTGATGATCGACCACGTGACCTACGCGCTCACCCTCGTCGCCTTCGAGGTGACGGGCGGCAGCCTCGTTCCCTTCGACATCAACCCCTTCGCGGACCTGCCGGTCGAACAGTATTCCGTGCCGAGCTTCGGCGACATCGACGGCGATGGCGACGACGACCTCCTCCTGACCTACGATACCGGCGAGATGCGCGTCTTCGAACGCGACGGCTCGCCGGTGGTCAACGCCGCGCCGGTGATGGCGACGCTGGCGGGGGCCGGCTTCGCCGAGAACGGCACGGGCGCCGTCGTCGCGCCGCTCGCCACCGATGCCGATGGCGACACGCTGGCCTGGTCGCTGTCGGGCATCGACGCGGCGCTGTTCGACATCGACGGCGCGACCGGCGAGGTGACGTTCAAGGAGGCGCCGGATTTCGAGACGCCGGCGGATGCGGGCGGCGACAACACCTATGACTTGGTCGTCACCGTCTCCGACGGCACCGCGACCGACAGCGAGCAGCTTTCCGTCACCGTCACCGATGTGGCGCAGGAGCCCGCCATCGGGTCGGCGCTGGCGGACTCGCTCGTCGGCGGCGCCCTCGCGGACACGATCGAGGGCCTTGGCGGGGACGACACGCTGGACGGCGGCGCGGGTGCGGATGTGTTGCGCGGCGGCGCGGGCGACGATGTCCATGTGGTGGACGATGCCGGCGACGTGGTGACGGAGCTTGCGGGCGAGGGCACCGACCTCGTCTACGCCTCGGTCGACTGGGTGCTGGGCGACCATGTGGAGGGGCTGCGCCTGGCGGCCCGCGCGGTGCACGGCACGGGCAATGGGCTTGGCAATCAGCTCACCGGCAGTCAGCGCGCGAACCATCTGTCCGGGCTCGAAGGCGACGACACGCTCGTCGGCGGCGGCGGGGCGGACACGCTGGACGGCGGGCTGGGCGATGACCGGCTCGACGGCGGCGCCGGCAACGACAGCATGACCGGCGGCGCGGGCGACGACCGCTACTATGTCGACAGTTCCGGGGATGTGGTCGTGGAGCAGGCCGGCCAGGGCCAGGACCGGGTGCTGGCCTCCTCCAGCTTCGTGCTCGGCACCGATGTCGAGATGCTGCAACTCATCGGCGGCACGGCCGCGGACGGCCGGGGCAACGCATCGCAGAACCGCATCGTGGGCAACGACGCGGCCAACCTGCTGGAGGGAATGGCGGGCAATGACGTGCTGGTGGGCGGCAGCGGGGACGACACGCTGACGGGCGGCGAGGGCATCGACAGGCTCGAAGGCGGCGCCGGCGCCGACGTGTTCCGCTTCCTCGTGGCCGGCGAAGGGGCTGACAGGATCGTCGGCTTCACCCCGGGCGCCGACGTGGTCGAGATCTCGGCCCTCGGCTTCGGGGGCGGGCTGGTCGCGGGCGAGGGGCTGGACGCCGCGACGCAGTTCGTCTCCGACCTGCTCGGGCGGCCGGTCGGGTTCGCGGCGCAGTTCATCTACCAGGAAACGACGGGACGGCTGTTCTGGGATGCCGATGGCAGGGGCGCCGAGACGCGCGTGCTGCTGGCGACCTTCGACGGCCACCCTGCCCTGCAGGCGTCGGACATCGTGCTGATCTGACAGTGCGCGGCATGGCGGCAGGGTCCGCCATGCCGCGCGCCGCCGGCCGCGCCGCCGCGTTCAGGCCCCCGCCGTGCGGCTGCCCGCGGGCGCGACCGGACCGCCGATCCCGACGCCGTCGAGCGCGCGGCGCACCGTGCCGTCTGCCTTCGCGGCCTCGATGAAGGCCGTGGCCCAGGCGAGCGCGAGCGGCCTGCCCCGCGGCACCGCGACGGCGGTGCCGAGCGCGTGGAAATGCCCGTCCACGATGCGCGCGCCCGACAGGCGCGGCAGCAGGCTTTCCAGCGATTCGCGGCCGAGCGCCACGGCATCGACCTCACCCGCCTGGAACTTCGCCACCATCTCGTCGAGGCCGGCGGTGGCGACGAAGGTGGCGCGCGGATGGGCGCGCTGCGCGGCGCGGAGCGTGGTGGTGCCCGCGACGCCGCCGACCCGCACGCCGTCGCGGTTCGCGTCGTCGGCATGGCGAAGCGGGCTGTTCCCGGCGACGAGGTAGGTGCTGACCGAGAGGTAGTAGTCCGGTCCGAAGGCGACGCGCGCGGCGCGTTCCGCATCGACCGGCATGAAGGACAGGTCCCAGCCCGGCGGCGCCGAGGCGCCCGCCTCCGTGACCGCGCCGGAGGAGGGGAAGGCGACCACCTGCAAGGGCAGGCCGAGCCGCCGCGCCGCTTCCTCGGCCAGGGTTACCGTCACGCCGCGGGGCGACCCGTCGGGCTGGCGGAGCGCCCAGAAGGCCGAGGCCGCCGGCCCCACGCCGATGCCGACGCGGAGCGTGCCGGAGGGCGCAAGCTCCGCCCGCGTCGCGGCATCTGCGGGCTGCGCGGCTGCGCGGGTGGCGAGGAGGCCGCCCGTGGCGGCTAGCAGGGTTCGGCGACGCATGGCGTGGGTCCTCCCGTTTGGCTTCGGGCGACGTTGCGCCTCCCGCGCGGGCGCGCAAGCCCGTCCTGCGTCAGGATGGCGCGCGCGGGCTTGAAGCGGCTGGGCGGCGGGGCCAATTCGCGGGGGACGGTCCGGGCCCCTCTGGCGTGTCGCGCAACCCGCGGCACGCGATGTCGGACCTCCACCTTGCGGCGCTGCCGCGATCTGGAGGCTTGGAGGCGATGGCTCACGACACCATCCAAGGCGGGCGGCGCGGCATGGCGGCGGTGCTGCGCGCGGTCGGCGCGGCACTGCTGCTGATCGGGCTTGCGGGCTACCTGCTGCCGGCGGGGCCGGTGCACTGGACGGCGCTGATCCCGGCCGCCCTGGGCGCGGTGGCGCTCGGTGCGTCGCTGTTGCGGCCGGGCCCGGTGGCGGTCGCCGTCGGAGTCGCGGTTTGCGCGCTGGCGTTGTTCGGCGGCGGCACGGCCCTGGCGCAGGTGCCGGCGCTGCTGGCGGGCGAGGCGGGGGCGGCCACCGCATTCCGTGCGGCCACCGCGGTGGTGGCGTTGGCGGGGCTGGCGGGCATCGCCTTCGCGGCGCGTCGCCCGGCGCGGGTGGCGTGACATGTTCTCCGACCTGATCGCCTGGATCGTCGCCGTCTTCCTGCTCGGCCCGTTGCAGGCCGAGGTGCATTCGAAGCTGGAGGCGGCGCGCGCGC
This sequence comes from Falsiroseomonas sp. CW058, assembly GCF_050563535.1. Taxonomy (NCBI): domain Bacteria; kingdom Pseudomonadati; phylum Pseudomonadota; class Alphaproteobacteria; order Acetobacterales; family Roseomonadaceae; genus Falsiroseomonas; species Falsiroseomonas sp. CW058. The sequence continues at coordinate 74,132 of NZ_JBNXUO010000024.1, read as the reverse complement.
CGGCGGCGGTGATGCAGGGCGTGACCGCCTGCGCGGTCGCGGCCGCGCCGGGGCTGGCGGACCGCGCGGCGGCCGATCCCTGGTGGGCGGTGACCTCCGTCATCGGCGTCTGGATCGGCACCACCACGCCCGAGGCCGTGCTGCGCGATGCCGCGCCGTCCTGTGCGCCGGCGCTGGCGGCGGCGCGGCCCTTCCTGGGGTAGCCTGCGGGGGTAGCCCGCGGGCGGATTGCCGGCAGTTCAGGAACATCCCGGTTGCCGCGGGTGGCCGGGCCTGTCCATCATCGCTCCCACCTACCCGGGAGACGAGACGATGGCCCTGAGGATTTCCCGCCGTGCCGCGCTGTTCGGCACCGCCGGCGCGCTTGCCGCGCCCGTCATCAGCGTCGCGCAGGCGCAGCAGACCTTCGAATGGGTCGCCGGGTCGGTGGGCGGCGGGTGGTACACGATGGCGGCCGGCCTCTCCTCCCTGATCGCGGAGGAGAACCAGGACCTGCGGATCCGCGTGGTCCCGGGCGGCGGCCTCGCCAATTCCACCCGCGTCAACAACAACCAGTCCGCCATGGGCTGGGGCATCGACACCTTCACCGCCGCCGCCGCACGCGGCGAGGATCCGTACAGCGCGAAGCACGAGAACCTCCGCAGCCTCGGCACCGGCTACAGCCCGACGGAGCACAACCTGGTCCGCCGCGCCGATGGCGGGCCGGAGGGGATGCGCGAGATCCTGACGCAGCGCGGGCTGCGCATCGCCTGCCCGCAGCGGTCCAGCACGGATGAGATGACGCTGCAGCGCATCCTGCGCTTCTTCGGCACATCCCCCGACCAGATCCGCGCCAATGGCGGGCGCTACCTGAACGGCAGCTATGCCGACATCGCCGCGGCCTATGCGGATGGGCAGGTGGACTACCTCTACGCCGCGCTGGCCAAGCCCGCCGCCATCCTGACCGAGATCGGGCAGGGGCGGCGGCCTTCGCGCCTGGTCGGCTTCCCCGACGACCTGCGCCGGCACCTGATCGAAACCCATGCCTATGCCGAGGGCCGGCTGCCGGCCGCGACCTATCCGAGCCTGCAGAATGCCGACCTGATGGTGACGACGATGGACAGCGTCATCCTGGCCCACCACACCCTGCCGGACGACGTGGCGTACCGCATCACGCGCACGCTGATCCGCAACCGCGGGCAGCGACTGGTGAACATCCATGCCAGCATGGGCGCCTGGGACCCCGCGACGTCCTGGCGCTATGCCGGCGTGCCGCTGCACCCGGGCGCGCAGCGCGCCTTCCGCGAAGCAGGCGCGATGCCGGCGGCCTGAAGGCCGGGGGTCTGGACGAAGGGGCGCGGGTTTGAGGCAGCTTTCCGGGCCCCTGAGATGGGTCTGCTGGGCATGGGCCGCGGCCGCCGCCGCGGTCCATCTCTATTTCGGCGGCACGGGCTTCCCCGAGCCCATCCAGATGCGCGGCTTCCACCTGCTGGTCTTCACGCCGCTGCTGTTCCTCCTGTACCCGGCCTTCCCCGCGCGGTCGCCGCGGCACCGGCCTTCCTGGCCGGACTGGGCCTGGGCGGCGGCATCGGCGGTGCCGCATGGCTGGGTGATGTGGAACTGGATGTCGGTCGCCGACCGCATGGAATACGTCGATCCCTTCACGCCATTGATGATGGTGCTGGGCATCACCGCCATCGTCACCCTGCTGGAGGCCATCCGCCGCGCGGTGGAGCCGGGTCTGGCCTGGATGGTGGCGGGCAGCCTGGCCTACATGCAGTGGGGCTACCTGATCCCCGGCGTCCTCAACGCGCGCCCCTTCAGCCCGGCCGAGATCGTGGAGGCATCCTGGCTGGTCCCCACCGCGGGCGGGATCTACGGGCCGCTGACCGGCATCGTCGCGACCACCATCGCGGTCTTCATCCTGTTCGGCAGCTTCATGCAGGGCAGCGGCACGGGGCGGCTGTTCTCCAACCTCGGCGCCGCGGTGGCGGGGCGCTACACCGGCGGGCCGGCGAAGGTCGCCGTCGTCACCTCCGGCCTGTTCGGGACGATGAGCGGGTCTTCCGTGTCCAACGTCATCACCACCGGGGCGATGACCATCCCGCTGATGGTGCGGGTCGGCTACCGCCCGGCGGTCGCGGGCGGGATCGAGAGCGCGGCGTCGGTGGGCGGGGCGCTGATGCCGCCCGTGATGGGCGCCGCCGCCTTCGTCATGGCGGAGATCACCAACATCCCCTACGGCGAGATCGTGGTCGCGGCCGCGGTCGGCGCGGTGCTGTACTACTTCGCCATCCTGTCCGCGGTGCATTTCGAGGCGAAGCGCCTCGGCCTTTCCGCCATGCCGCTGAAGGACATCCCGGCCTGGCGCGAGGTGCTGGCGGATGCGCATCTGGTGCTGCCCATCGCCGTGCTGGTCTGGCTGATGATGGAACGCTGGTCCGGCAACTTCGCCGCCTTCTGCGCCACGGTCGCGATGGTGCTGGTGGCGATGCTGCGCCGGCGCAGCCGCATGTCGCCCTTCGCCATCCTCGACAGCCTGGCGCAGGCGGGGCTGACCATGGCGCCGCTCGCGGTGTCGATCGCGGGGGCGGGGATCGTGGTGTCGGCGTTGACGGCCACCGGCATGGTCGTGGCCTTCGGCGGCATCATCAAGGGGCTGGCGGGCGGCAACCTGGGCATGCTCCTCGTGCTGCTGGCGCTGACCGTGCTGGTGCTCGGCCTCGGCATCCCGACCACGCCATCCTACATCATCGCCGCCGCGATCGGCGTGCCGCAGGTGCTGGAACTCGGGCGCGGGCTCGGCGTGGACATGTTGCAGGCGCACCTGTTCACCTTCTACTTCGCGGTGATCGCGGATGCGACGCCGCCCGTGGCGGCGGCGGCCTTCGCGGCGGCGGCCATCGCGAAATCGAGCCCGACCATCACCAGCATCCACGCGACCCGCTTCGGCATCGCGGGCTTCACGGTGGGCTTCGCCTTCATCTACGACCCCGGCATCATGCTGCGCGGCGGCCTGTTCGACATCCTGATGGCCACCGGAATCCAACTGGCGGCGCTGACGCTGATCACGTCCGCCTATGCGGGCTTCCTGCTGGCGCCGATGGGCGTCCTGCTGCGGATCGCGCTGGGCGCGGCGGGGCTGATGGCCGCCTTCGGCCATGTGCTGGACGACACCACGCGCTTCCTGCTCGGCGCCGGCGCGCTGGCCGGGGTGGCGGCATGGCAATGGGCGATGGCACGCCCGAAACGGGGAGAGGCGAGATGATGAGGACGACCGTGCTGGCATTGGGCGCCGCGCTGCTCGGGCTGCCGGCGCTGGCGCAGACCATGGCCGCGCCGGGGCCGACTCTGGCGGCGACGCGGGCCAAGGGCTTCGTCGATTGCGGCGCGCATCCCGGCGCGCCCGGCTTCGGCGTGACCGACAGCCGCGGCGTCTACCAGGGGCTGGAGGCCGACACCTGCCGCGCCGTCGCCGCCGCGATCTTCGGCGACGGGAACCGGGCGCGCTTCACCGTCGTCACCTCCGCCGCGCGGCTGCCGGCGCTGCAGTCGGGCCAGATCGACCTGCTGCCGCGCACCACCACCTGGTCGCAGTCGCGCGACACGGCGAACGGGCTGAACTTCACCGCCACCACCTTCTACGACGGGCAGGGCTTCCTGGTGCGCCGCTCGGCGAACCTCCAGCGCGCGACGCAGCTCGACGGCGCCTCCATCTGCGTCACCTCCGGCACCACGAACGAGCTGAACCTGGCGGACTGGGCGCGCAGCAACCGCCTCCAGATCCGTCCCGTGGTGTTCGAGCAGAACGACGAGACGCGGATCGCCTACGAGGCCGGGCGGTGCGACGCCTTCAGCACCGACGCGTCCCAGCTTGCCGGGGTCCGCAGCGCGCTGCCGCGGCCGCAGGACCATGTGGTGCTGCCCGACATCATCTCGAAGGAACCGCTGGCGCCGGCGGTGCGCCATGGCGACGACCAGTGGTTCGACATCGTGCGCTGGACGATCTTCGCGCTGATCGAGGCGGAGGAGCTTGGCGTCACCCAGGCCAATGTGGACGAGATGCTGCGCAGCGAAAGGCCGGAGATCCGCCGGCTGCTCGGCGTCTCGGGCGACCACGGGCCGTTCATGGGACTCGATCGGCGCTGGGCCTACAACGCGATCAAGGCCGTCGGCAACTACGGCGAGATCTTCGAGAGGCATCTCGGCCGCAACACGCCGATCGGGCTGCAGCGCGGGCTGAACGATCTCTGGACCCGTGGCGGGCTGATGTACGCGCCGCCGATCCGCTGACCTCCGCAGCCCGGCCGCCGCGCGGGACGCGGCGCCGGGCCAGGGGGCGGCGGTCAGCCGCCGGGCAGCTGCACCTGCTGGTCGCCCTGGCCGCGCATCGCCCAGCCGGTGGTGCGTTCCTCCAGCGCGACGGCGACGACGTACATCAGCACGCCCATCACCGCCGTCACCATCAGCCCGGCGAAGACCAGCGGGACGTCGAAGCGGGAGGAGGCGAGGATCATCAGGTGGCCGATTCCCTTGTTGGCGGCCACCGTCTCCGCGATGATCGAGCCGACGAAGGCGACCGTGATCGCGATCTTCAGGGACGCGAAGAAATAGGGCATCGCCCGCGGCAGGCCGACCTTTCGGATGATGTCGCTCGGCCGGGCGCCGAGGGCGCGCAGCACGTCCCGCAGTTCGGGCTCCACGGTCGCGATGCCGGTGGCCACGTTCACCACGATCGGGAAGAAGCTGATCAGGAAGGCGGTGATGACCGCCGGGACGGTGCCGATGCCGAACCAGATCACCAGGATCGGCACCACCGCGACCTTCGGGACGGAGTTGAAGCCGATCAGCAGCGGGTAGAGCCCGTGGTAGAGCAGGGTCGAGCTGCCGATGGCGATGCCGAGCAGCAGGCCGAAGACGATGGCGAAGGCGAAGCCGATCAGCGTCGTCATCAGCGTCTGCCACGAATTGTCGAGCAGCGGCTTCCACCACTTCACCATGCTCGCCGCGATGTCGGTCGGCGCGGGCAGCACGAATTGCGGGACGCCGAAGGCGCGCACGCCGGCTTCCCAGACCAGGAACATGCCGATGATGACGAGCCAGGGCAGCGCGGCCTGGAGCCGGCGGCGGCGGCGCGCCGCCGCGGCCATCGCTTCCAGCCGCGCCAGCGCCTCGGGCGAGAGGGTGGGGTCGTCGCGGGTCGCGGCGGCGGGCCGGACCAGGGTGGCGGCGTCACTCGGCATGGGCGATCTCCTCCCCCTTGCGGGCGGCGCTGATGTATTCGCGCAGGTCGTGCACCAGCGAGACGAAGGCGGGCTGGTAGGTGGTCTCGAGGTCGCGCGGGCGGGGCAGGTCCACCTTCCGCTCCGCGATGATGCGGCCGGGGCGGGACGACATCACCAGCACGCGGTCGGCCAGGTAGGCGGCTTCCCGCAGGTCGTGCGTGACGAGGATGACGGTGGGCCGGCGTGCCATCCAGACATCCTGCAGCACGGCCCACAGATCCTCGCGCGTGAAGATGTCGAGCGCGGCGAAGGGCTCGTCCAGCATCAGCAGGGCGGGTTCGTGGATCAGCGCGCGGCACAGGCTGGCGCGCTGCTGCATGCCGCCCGACAGCTGCCAGGGGAACCGCTTCTCGAACCCGCCGAGGCCGACGAGGGCGAGGAGGTCGCGGGCCCTCTGCTCGTACATGGCGCGTTCGGACCGCAGGCGGCGGCGATGGGGCTCCACCACCTCGAGCGGGAGCATCACGTTGTCCAGGATGTTGCGCCACGGCAGCAGGGTGGGGTTCTGGAAGGCCATGCCGGCGATGGAGAGCGGGCCTGCCACCTCGTGCCCCGCCACCACCACGCTGCCCGCGGTGCAGGGCCAGAGCCCGGTGACCAGGCGCATCAGCGTGGACTTGCCGCAGCCCGAGGGGCCGACCACGGCGACGAATTCGCCCTTCGCGATGTCCATGCTGCAGCCCCGGAGCGCGAGCGTGCCCTCCACGCCGCCATAGCGCATGGCGACCGAACTGATCTCGACGAAAGGACGCTCCATCCAAACCCCCGCTCGGCCGCCCGCATGCGGGCCGCGCCGGCCACATGCCAGGGGCGTGTGTGCGGCACCGGAAGGGGGGCGCGCAAGGGCGCAGGGCCGCGCGCGGGGCGGCGGGCCGCGGCGGCAGCCGGGCGGGCGCCTTCCCCATGGGCAGCCTGCCCGTGGATTGGGCGGGCTCAGGGGGCGCCGAGCACCCCGGCGCAGGCCTGAGGCAGGCGGGGCGGCGGCCCCGGGCGGGCCGGCGCGGCCGGCGGGCGCCGCGCCTCGGCCGTCAGCCACCAGTCGAGCGAGGCGTCGCAGCCATCGCCCGCGGGCGGGGGCGCGATGTCGCGGCAGTCCGGGCTGCCGCCAGGGCAGCGCAGGCGCACATGCATGTGGCTGTCATGCCCGCGCCATGGCCGCACCCGCCGAAGCCAGGGGGCGCCGCGATGGTCGGCGCAGAGCCGGCGCTTGATGGCGTGGTTCACCAGCACGCGGTCCACCTCCGGCGCCTCGGCGGCGATGCGGATCAGCGTCGCGTGGCGCGGTGTCCAGCGCGCCGGGTCCACGCCCGACTCGTCGGGCAGGACGAGCGAGGGAATGGACAACTCCTCCCGCTGGGCGGGCGGGACGCGCGGCTTCGGCCGCAGGTCGAGCCAGATGTCGATGTCGAGGCCGGTCTGGTGGCTGGCATGGCCGAAGGGCATCGGCCCGCCGCGCGGCTGCGCGATGTCGCCGATCCAGAGATCCGGCAGCCCCGACGCCCGCGCCCGCCCCGCGACATGCGCGACGAGGTCGAGCGCCGCGGGATGGCCCCAATGGCGGTTGCGGGAGGTGCGGATGGCCTGCCAGCCGGGCCCGTCCGGCGGCAGCGCCACCCCGCCCGCGAGGCAGCCGAGCGAGGTGCCGCCGATGGCCTGGGGCGGGCCGGCCGATGGGGTGGGACGGGCCGCCCAGTCCGCGGCGCGGGCCAGCGGCGGGTCGGCCGCGCGGGCGGGCAGGGCGAGGGCGAGCAACAGGAGGGCAACGAGGATCTGGCGCACCACCCGACCATAGCGCGGCATCGGGCGGGCGATCAGGGGAGGTCCGACATGCGGGCGCGGTCCCCCGCCCAAGGATCGACCCTCCCCCGGGGCGCGGGGGAGGGTCCTGGCGGGCGGGGGAGAGGGGTGGGGCGCCGTCAGAAGCGCCGTTCGTAGACCGTCACGACATCGCCGGGCATCAGCAGCGCCTGGCGGGTGGCGCGGTATTCCTGCGCGCGCCCGTCCTCGCCCACGCGGGTGATCGCGACGTAGTCGCGCAGCGCCCGGTAGTTGAAGCCCCCCGCCACCGCCACCGCGGACAGCGCCGTCATGCCGGGCTGGTAGGGGAACTGCCCGCCGCGCTCCACCTGGCCCAGCACGAAGACCGGGCGGTAGGTGACGACCTGCACCGCGGCCGAGGGGTCACGGAACAGGTTCTTCTCGCGCATCGCGGTCTCGATCGCGCGTTCCACCTGGGTCGTGGTGCGCCCGCCGGCGCGGACGGCGCCGATCAACGGCAGGTTGAGGGTGCCCGCGTCGGTCACGCGGAATTCCCCGGTCAGGCGCGGGTCGTTGAAAACGGTCACCCGCACCTGGTCCTCGGGGCCGAGGCGGTAGTCGGACCGCGTCGAGTCGGGCAGGGGCGGCAGGTCCCCGCCGGGGTTGGCGCAGGCGGCAACGGCAAGCACGGGCAGCAGGATGGCAAGGCGTCGTGTGGTCATGGCGGGCGGTCCTCTCTTCTCTCTCCACCGGTTCCGAACGCGGCCAGACGTTCGTGCCAGAGGCGACGCGCGGAGGGGGATCGCGTTTCCTTGCGATGGCGGGTCATCACGGCCTTGTTTGCGACAACGCGGAACCGATGCCGATCGGATCGGTTGAGAACCCGGCGTTGTGGTCCGCGATGACGGTGGATCAACACGCCGTGCCCCGGGGGAGTTCCGTGACCATGCTCGATCGACCCGTCGCAGAGACCCGCGCGCCCGCGGAGCGTCGTGCGGCGCCGCGCGCCGCGCCGCCTGCAGCGCCGATCGAGCCGGAGGGCCTCAACCTCGCCGCGCTGCTCGGCGCGCTGCGCCGGCGGCGGCGGGTGCTGATCGCCTGCGTGCTGCTGTTCCCCCTGGCCGCCCTGATCGCCGCGAAGAGCATCACGCCGCGCTACACCGCCGGCACCACCGTGATGTTCGAGCCGACCGAGTATGCGGCGCGCGAGCTGCAGAGCATCCTGCGCGACGAGAGCACGACGGATGCGGTGCTGGCGAGCCAGGTGGAAATCATCAAGTCGCTCTCCGTCGCGCGACGCCTGGTGGCGCGCTTCGGCCTGACGGAGCGGCGAGAATTCGCCTGGTGGTTGCAGGACCAGGAACGTGCGACGAGCCTGCCCTTCCGCTTCCGCACCGCCCTTGCCAATGTCGCGGCCCGCGTCTCGCCCGACCTGGCGGAGGCGATCGCGCCGCGCCGCATCGCCGAGGTGCCGCCGCCCGAGCTGGCCGAGATCCAGGCGGGCGAGGCGGTTCAGGGGCGGCTCGACGTGCAGGTGGTGCGCAACAGCCGGGTGCTGCAGATCCGCTTCACCTCCGAGGACCCGCAGCTGGCGGCGGCGGCGGCGAACCTCGCGGCCGAGCTGTACATCGCCGACCAGCTGGAGGCGAAGTTCACCGCGGTGCGCCGGGCGAATGACTGGCTGGACGGCCGGATCGGCCAGCTTCGCCAGGAGGTGCAGCAGAACGAGGCCCGGATCGCCGAGCTGCGCAGCCAGTCCGGCCTGACGCGGGGCGTCAACGCCGCGCTCGGCACCGAGCAGATCAGCCGCATCACCCAGGACCTGGTGGAGGCGCGCAACCAGCTCGCCACCGCCGAGGCGCGGCTCGGCGCCGCGCGGGGCAGCGGCGGCGGCGGTGCGGACCTGACCGCGCTCGGCTCCGCCAACCTCGTGACCCAGCGCGCGGCGCGGGACGAGGCGCGGCGCGAGCTCGACCGCCTGGCGGCCACGCTGGGCAGCGGGCACCCGGATGTGCGCGCCGCGGCGTCGCGCCTGGCCGCCGCCGAACGCGCGGTCGGGGCGGAGACGGGCCGCGTCGTGCAGGCGCTCGACGCCGAGGCGCGCGCGGCGCGGGCGCGGGTCAACAGCCTAGAGGCCAGCCGGCGGGAGCAGGAGGCGCGGCTGAACCAGACCCAGGGCGCCGAGATCCGCATCAACGCGCTGGAGCGCGAGACGGAGGCGGCGCGCAGCCTGCTGCGCGCGGTGCTGGAGCGCAGCCAGTCCACCGTCAGCCAGACCGCGATCGAGAAGCCGGATGCGCGCATCCTCTCCCCCGCGATCGTGCCGGGCATCCCGTCTTTCCCGAAGCCGTCGCTGTTCGTCGCGGCGGCGGCGATGCTGGGGGCGCTGTTCGGGCTGCTGCTGGTGTGGTTCCTGGAGCAGGCTGACAGCACGATCCGCACCGGCGACGAGATCCGCTCCGCCCTCGGCCTGCCCTGCCTGGCGCTGGTGCCGACGCTGCGGCGCGGCATGCTCGGCCGCCACCGGGTCGAGGACTACGTGGCCCGCAAGCCGCTGAGCCCCTTCAGCGAGAGCATGCGCACGCTGCGCGCCGCGCTCTGGCTCGGCACCGACCCGCCGAAGGTGGTGGTGGTGACGGCGGCGCGCCCGGGCGAGGGCAAGACCACCACCGCCGTCGCGCTCTCCCGCTCCGCCGCGATGAACGGGGAGAAGGTGCTGCTGGTGGACTGCGACATCCGCCAGCCCTCCGTCGGCCGCGTCTTCCGCGCCGAGGCCGCGGCGGGGGTGACCGACCTGCTGCTGGGGCAGGCGGCCTATGAGCAGATCGTCCGGCGCGACCACCTGACCGGGCTCGACTACATCCCGGCCGGGGCGGCGGAGATCCACTCGCTCGGCCTGTTCATGAGCGAGGCGATGGCCGGGCTGCTGGAACGGGTGCGGCGGGAATACGACCTGGTGATCCTGGACGCGCCGCCGGCGCTGGCGATGGCCGATGCGCGCGTGGTCGCCCGCCTTGCGGATGCCACTTTGCTGTGCGTGAAGTGGCGGGACACGCCGAGGTCGGTGGTGCGGAACTCCCTCGCCCTGCTGGAGGACGCCAAGGCCCGGATCGTGGGCGCGGCGCTGACGCAGGTCGATGCGAAGGCGCATCGCCGCTCGGGCTATGCCGACAGCGAGGTGTATCATCCCCGCTACAGCGGCTACTTCAGGGAGTAGGGACTTGGCGCGCTACCTGGTCACCGGCGGGGCCGGCTATGTGGGCAGCCACACGGTGCTGGCCCTCCTCGATCGCGGCGACGAGGTCGTCGTCCTGGACGACCTGAGCAAGGGGCACCGCAGCGCGGTGCCCCCCGCCGCGACCCTGGTGACCGGGCGCTGCGACGACTGGCGCGCGCTGGCCGAGGCGTTCCGCCACGGGCCCTTCGACGCGGTGCTGCACTTCGCCGCCCTGTCGCTGGTGGGCGACAGCATGCGCCAGCCCATGCGCTACATGGCGGAGAACCTGACGACCACCCTGACTGTGGCCGATGCCGCGGTGAAGGCGGGGTGCCGCAAGCTCGTCATCTCCTCCACCGCCGCGCTGTTCGGCTTCCCCGAACGCATCCCGATCGACGAGGAGCAGCGGCTCGGCCCCGTCTCGCCCTATGGCGAGAGCAAGCTGATGTGCGAACGCGCGCTGGAATGGGCCGAGCGGATCCACGGGCTGCGCTTCGCGACGCTGCGCTACTTCAACGCCGCCGGCGCCGACCCCGCCGGCCGCGCGGGCGAGGACCACGACCCGGAGACGCACCTGATCCCGCTGGCCATCGGCGCGGCCATGGGCAGCCGCGCGCCGTTGACGGTGTTCGGCACCGACTACGAGACGCCGGACGGCACGGGCGTGCGGGACTACGTCCATGTGGCCGACCTGGCGGAGGCGCATCTGCGCGTGCTGCCGCTGCTGGACCACCGCTCGGTCCGCTACAACCTCGGCAACGGGACGGGGTATTCGGTGAAGGAGGTCATCGAGACGGTGGGGCGCATCGCCGGCCGTCCCGTCCCCCACACGCTCGGCCCCCGGCGCGAGGGCGACCCGGCGGTGCTGGTCGCCTCCTCGGCGAAGCTGCGGGCGGATACCGGCTGGACCCCGCGCTTCGCCTCGCTCGACGACATCGTGCGGACGGCCTGGGCCTGGCATTCGGCCCATCCCCAGGGCTACGGCGACAAGCAGCAGGCGGCCTGACCGCCCGGGCCGGGTCACCCCAGGTCGGCGGCCGGCCCGTGCCCGGGGGACAGGCCGGGTGGCCTCATACCCGGCTCGTCAAGTACTCACCTGCGGCGGGCGGAGAGCCCGCCGGGCCGCCGGATGGCGGCCGCGCCAGGTGCCGCGAAGCGGAAGCCGGCGGATGCCGGCCGCCGGCGTCCGAGGATGAAGTGCGTCAGCACTTCATGAGCCAAGTATCAATCGGTCATGCGGTTCAGCGGGGGGATGCGGCGGAGGACGAGTTCCTTGCCGAGCACCGGCAGGAACACCCCCGCCGCGGTCAGCGCGGGGGCGTGGATCCAGAAGCCGGCCGCGGTCCAGGGCACCCCCGCCCGTAGCAGCAACGCCTTGACCACGCCGATGGCGATCACGTTGAACAGGTAGATCGCCATCGACCTCCGGCCGAGCCAGAGGGTCCAGCCCTGTCGCGCCATGACGGGCGCGGCGGCAAGCCCGTGCAGCGCCGGGATGGCTGCCAGCCCGCAGACCAGCAGCGACAGGTCGCCCGGCAGCCAGCCGGCAAGCGCGGCGCCGAGCGTCGCCGCCAGCACCCCCCAGGCCAGCCCCTGCCGCGCGACGAAGGCCGGCAGCAGCCGCGCCTCGCGTTCCGCCACCGCGGCGCCGACGGCGAAGAACAGGGCATGGTCGGCGAAGCGGTCGAGATAGGAGATGGCCGGCAGCTCCACCGCCAGCAGCAGCAGCCCGCCCGCCAGCAGGCCCGCCGTGCCGAAGGCCCGCCAGACCGGCGGCGCGGCAACCGAGCACAGGAACAGCACCCAGAGGAACCAGATGAAGGTGGCCGGGCTGTCCTCGGTGGTCAGCACGAGGTCGCGCAGGCCCGGGAGCAGGCCGGCGGCGCGGTTGTCCACATGGACGAATTCCTGCGCGACCAGCTTCCCCGCCAGCACCACCGTCCCCAGCAGCAGGAAGGGCAGCAGCAGCCGCTGCGCGCGCCGGAGCGCGAAGCGCGGCATCGCCGCCATCGGTGTGCGGAGCGCGCCGCTCAGCATCGCGACATAGCCGCTGAGATACAGGAAGAACGGCATGTGGAAGCGGTAGATGGCGTAGCGCAGCACGTCGTACCATTCGGCGCCGGCCGGCGGCTCCGCCGCCACGATGTGGCCGACCACGACCAGCAGGATGGCGATGCCCTTGGCGCGGTCCAGGTCGAGCCGCCGCGCGCGGGCCTGCGCGGCCCCGGCCGGCGCGTTCATCTCGCGGGCGCGCGATGCGCCAGGGCGGCCCGCAGCGCCGCTTCCGGCGTGGCCTGGCGCCGTTCGAGCCGCGCGCGCGCCATCGCCGCGGCGAACCAGGTGAACTGGATCACGCCGATATTGGCGATCAGCGTGTTGTCGAAGCCGCTGTGCAGCAGCGCGCCGAGCAGCGCGGCGCGCAGCACCAGCCGGTCCGCAGGCGCCGCGCGGCGGCTGCCCGCCCAGATCCAGGCGATGATCGCCGCGAAGATGACCGCGCAGCCGATGATGCCGGCATCCACCGCGAGGCGCAGGTATTCGTTGTGCGCGGCGTTGCTGCGGATCAGCCGGATCGCCGGGTCCTCGGGGTTCACGATGAGCTTGCCCGCGCCCAGCCCGTAGCCGAACAGGGGCCGGTTCTCGATCGCGTCGATGAAATAGGGCCAGATCACGTCGCGGCCGGAGAAGCGGGTCTCCCCGTCGGCCGCGAAGAGCCGTTCGGCGGCGAAGAGGACGAGCGGGCCGAGCAGCAGCGCGCCGGGCACCAGCCCGCCCATCAGGAGATCGACCTTCCGCTTCAGCGGGAAGGTCCGCCGGTCCGAGAAGAACAGGACGACCAGCAGGAACAGCGCCACCGCGCCGAGCGGCGCGCGCGCCTGCGTCGCCAGCAGCACCGCGACGACCGCGCCGCCGAGCACCAGCCAGCGCGTCTGCCAGGTCCGCAGGTACTCGAGCGTCGCCGCGAAGACGGCGGTGACGCAGAACCCCGCCAGGAATGGTGGCGAATGCAGGCCCTGGAGCCGCCAGTTCTGGTCGAAGGCCGGGTGCAGCCCGAGCACCGTGGTCACCAGGCCGAAGGCCACGCTGACCAGCGGCAGCAGCACCACCCCCTTGCAAAGCGCCGACCACAGGCTGCGCGGCGCCGCGGCGAAGGCGATGATGAAGGGCGCGGTGGAGCCAATGAAGCTGCGCACCATCTCGCCGGTCGTGGAGATGCGGCCCATGGGCAGCACCACCAGGCTGACCATCGCGACCGCGGTGAAGGCGAGGAACGGCCAGTTGATCGCGGGCGCGAAGCCGTAGCGGAGGCAGAGCATCGCCGCGATCCCGAAGGGGATCACCTTCACCACCGCGGAGCCGAGCGCGGCCGTCGCCGACGCGCCGGCATTCCCCGTCAGCAGGTCGAGCTGGACGTCGACCGCCAGGCCGTAGCAGGCGATCATCAGCACGACCGCCAGCAGCGGCGCCTCGTAGAACAGCAGCGCGAGCATCAGCGCGACCAGCGCCGGCAGCAGCGCGAGCGCCGTCTGCGGCTGCACGATGGCGAGCAGCATGAGGGCCGAGCCGATGATCAGCGCGGCGACGGGAAACAGAAGCGCGGGCGGAACGGTGCGCATGGCAGAGCGTTGTGACGCGCCAGAGGGGCGAAGGCCCAGTCACGAAGCGGTCAGGAGTGCGTGATGGGAGCGATGCAGGGCGTCGGGAGGGCCGTTTCGGCGAAGCCGGAACGGCTGGCCACGCTGACGCGGCTGCGGCTGCTGCTCATCATCTGGGTGCTGGTCTACCACCTCGAGCTGACGCTGCACGCCCTGCGCAGCCTGCCGGTGGCGGATGTCATCGTGATGCGCGGCTATCTCGGCGTGGACGGGTTCTTCGTGCTGTCCGGCTTCGCGCTGTTCCTTGGCTACCGCCACCGCCCGCCGCTCGGCCTCGCCGGCTGGGCGGATTTCGTGCGGCGGCGCGCGGAACGCGTCTTCCCCCTGCATCTCGCGATGCTGCTGGCGCTGGCGCTGCTGGTCGGGCTTGCGGTCCTGCTGGACCTTCGGATCAACGAGCCGCAGCGCTTCGGCGCCTGGGAATTCGCGATGCAGGCGGCGCTGCTGCATGCGTGGGAGACGACGGGCATCCATGCCTGGAACTACCCGTCCTGGGCGCTGTCGGCGGTTTGGGCCGGCTACCTCGTCTTCCCGCTGCTGCTGGTGCCGGCCATCGGGTTGCGGCCGGCGGGCGCGGTGCTGGTCTCGGTGCTCTGCCTCTGCGCGCTGGCGCTGCTGGGGGAGCTGCGGCCGCGCACGCAGCTGAACTGGACCCTGCATCTCGGCCTGGTGCGATTCGGGCTCGAATTCCTGCTCGGCATCGCGCTGGCGAGGCTGGTGACGCTCCGCATGGTCGATGCCGGCCTTGCGACTGCGTCCGCGGCGGTGCTGGTGCCGGTTGGCCTCGCGCTCGGCGTGGACGTGGTGGTGGTGGCCGGCCTCGCCGCGCTGGTCTGCCGGCTCGGCATGGAGGTGCCGGGCCGGGGGCCGCCGCGCGACCTCGCCTGGACGCTCGGCGAGGCGTCCTTCGGCATCTACCTGTCCTGGGTGTTCGTGGAGGCGGCGCTGGTGCTGCTGCTGCGGGCCACCCCGGTCGAGCCGGCGGAGCGGATCGCGCTGATGGCGGCCGGGCTGGGGGCCAGCCTCGTCCTCGGCTGGTTCGCGTGGCGGCTGGTGGAACTGCCGGCGGCGCGGTTCTTCGGCCGGCGGAGCGGCGGCGTGCCGTGACCCGCGGCGTCACCGCCCCAGCAGCGTGCCGCGGAGATAGCCGAGATTGTAGGCGGCCCCGCAGCGCGCCCTGAGCAGCCCGGCCGAGCCCGCGGGCCAGAGCAGGAGCGGCGCCTGGAGCGCAAGCTTCGCCGCGGCGCCGGGGGCGCGGCGGGCACCGCCCTGGCGGCGGTCGCGCAGCGCGTCCGTCGCCCCCTGCCAGTGCAGGCGCGAGAGCAGCCAGCCCGGCCGCAGCCGGTCGCGCTGGATGCTGTGCCGCACGGTGACGCTGCCGTCGTAGAAGGCGCGGCCGCCGCGCGCGCGGAGGCGGTCGAGCACCTCCACCTCCTCACCGGACAGCAGGCGGTCGCCGACGCGGCCGAGTTCCTCGGGAAAGCCGCCGACCTCGCGCAGCGCCGAGGTGCGGAAGGCCATGTTCGCGCCGTAGACGGCGACGCCGGGCGGCAGGTCCCGCCCTTCCTCCCCCACGCCATCCCACTCGACGATGGTCAGAACGCCGCGCAGCGTGGCGGGCCACCAGGCGGGGAGCGGGGCCTCCCACGCGGGCAGGATGCGGCCGCCCAGCGCGACGGCGTCCGCCGGCAGCCGCGCCGTGGCGCCGAGGAGCCGGCGCGCCCAGTCGGGCTCGGGCACGGCGTCGTCGTCGAGATAGGCGGTCCAGGGCGCTGCCGCCGCGGCGAGGCCGATGTTCCGCGCGAGCGAGAGGCCGGAGCGGTCTGCCCGCAGCAGCTTCGCCCCGGCGCGCCGGGCCTCGCGCGCGATCTCGGCCGCGGGCCCGGCGGGGGAGGCGCTGTCGACCACGATCAGCTCCGGCGCGGCGCCTTCCTGCCGTGCCAGCCCGTCGAGGCAGGCGGCCAGGTAGCCGGGCCGCGCATGGGTGCAGATGACGACGGTGAGCGCGGGCGGCGCGGCGCCGCCGTCATCGGCCATGTCAGCCGTTGAAGCGGAAGGCGCCGGCCACCTGGTCGGCCTCGGCGGGGGCGGCGGCCTTCTGCTGTTGCTGCGCCATGGCTTCCCGCGCGCGCTGCTCGACCTGCCGCGTCACCTCGGCCAGCACCTTCGCCAGCGCGGGCAACTGCATCACGGGGACGACCAGCGTGCCGGACGGTTCGGCCTTCGCGTCCTTCTGGCCGGTGACGGCACCGAGCGTGATGCGGGCCGCGCCGTTGGCGACATGCACGTCGATGACGCCGTCGGCGAAGACGGTGGGGGTGCCGTTCATGGTGGTCCTTCCTGGGTTGTGCGGGCGGGGCGTGCCCCCTGGGCCGGGGGCACGCGGGTTGTCCTGGCGCGGGCGGTCACTGTTCCCGGAACGCGCGATGGAAGCTGTCCATCACGGGCTGGAGCATGTAGCGCGCGAAGCTGCGCCGGCCGGTCTGGATCTGCGCTTCCACCATCATGCCGGGCCGCAGCTGCACGCCTTCCAGCGCGCGGAGCTGGTCCTCGTCGATCGCGACGAAGACGCGGTAGTAGGTCATGCCCCGCCGTTCGTCGACCGTCACGTCGGAGGCGACGAAGGTGACGTGCCCGTGGAGGTAGGGCACGACGCGCTGCTTGAACGCCGGCAGCCGGATCTCCGCCTGCAGGCCGACATGGATCGTCTCGATGTCGTTCGGCTGGACGTTCACTTCCGCGATGATGCGCTCGCGTTCCGGCACCAGGTCCAGCACCGGGTCGCCCGGGCGCACCACGGCGCCCACCGTGAACAGGCGGGAATTCAGCACCACGCCGTCCTCCGGCGCCGTCACCTCGAGCCGGGTTGAGACGTCCTCCGCCGCGCGGAGGCGTTCCTCGGCCTCGGCAAGGCGCACCCGCACCTCGCGCAGCTCGGTCGAGACCTCCTGCGTGCGCTGGTCCTGCACGCGCTGCATCTCGCGCTCGGCCTCGCTGATCTGGGCGCGGCTGCGCTGGATCTGGTTGCCGATGTCGGCGATGTTGCCCTCGGTCGAGGCCACCTGCCGCTGCAGCGCGAGAAGCTGCGGCAGCCGCGCGAGGCCCTGGCGCAGCAGCTGGGCGGTGTTCTGTTCCTCGGCGCGCAGCAGGACCAGCATGCGGTCCTGCGCCTCGCGCTGGGCCTCGGCGGAGCGGATGGTCGCCAGGTGCTGCTCGATGCGGGCGCGCAGCACCATCACCTGGCTGTCGAGCGCGACGCGCCGCGCCTCGAACAGGGTGCGCTGGCCGGTCACCGCGTCCTGCGCGCGGGGTTCGGTCGCCGCCAGAAGCTCGCGCGGGAAGGCGATCTCGCCGGCGCGCGCCAGCTCCGCCACCAGCCGCGCATCCTGCGCGGTCAGCGCCCATCGCTGGCTCCGCAGCGTCTCGGTCTGCTGCGAGGCCTGCGGCTGGTCGAGGCGGACGAGCGGCTGGCCGCGGCGCACCACGTCGCCGTCGCGCACCAGGATCTCGCGCACGATGCCGCCTTCGAAATGCTGCACGACGCGGCGGCTGCCCTCGACCTTCAGCTGGCCGGGCGCGATCGCGGCCTCGTTCAGGGGGGTCAGCGACGCCCAGGCGCCGAAGCCCACCACGAAGACCAGCAGGATGAGGTAGCCGAAGGCCACCGGCACCGCGGTGCGCGGCTTCGGCGCATCCAGGATCAGCGGCTCCGCCTCGGGCTGCCAAAGGGCGGGCGGGCGGGGGGGGGCCTTCGCCACCATGGCACGGCCGGGAAGGGTGGCCTGGCTCATCTTGCGCCCTCCGCGCGGCCGGATGGTGGCGGGATCTCCTGCGGGCGGGACTGCTGCACGAGGCGCTTCAGCACCTCGGCGCGGGGGCCGAAGGCTTCCGCCGCGCCGTCGCGCATCAGCAGCACCTTGTCCACGCCCTGCACCAGCGTCGGCCGGTGGGAGACGAGGATGACGGTGCAGCCCTTCGCCTTCAGCGCCTCGAGCCCGCGGATCAGCGCCTGTTCGGCGTCGCCGTCCAGGTTGCTGTTCGGTTCGTCGAGGACGACCAGCTTCGGGTCGTTGAACATCGCCCGCGCGAGGCCGATGAGCTGGCGCTGCCCGCCCGACAGGTGCTGCCCGCCGTCGCCGATCTCGGTGTCGTAGCCCTGCGGCAGGCGCAGGATCATCTCGTGGCAGCCGGCAAGGCGCGCGGCCTCGAACACCCGTTCGGGGTCGGCTTCGCGCATGCGGCTGATGTTCAGCATCACCGTGCCGTCGAACAGCTCCACGTCCTGCGGCAGGTAGCCGACATATTGGCCAAAATCCTCGCGCTGCCAGGTGAAGACGTCGGCGCCGTCCAGCCGCACCGTGCCGGCGGAGGGCTGGAGCGTGCCGATCAGCAGGCGGATCAGCGTCGTCTTCCCCGCAGCCGACGGACCGATGATGGCGAGCGATTCGCCGGCCGTCAGGTTGAAGCTGATGCCCTTGATGATGGCGACGGGCTGGCCCGGGAAGCCGAAGGTCACGCGTTCCGCGGCAAGCCGCCCGGTGGGCGCGGGCAGGGCCATGCCGGGCGGGCGGATGCGCGGCAGGGCGAGGAAGCCGAGCAGGCGGCGATAGGACTGCCGCGCCTGCACCAGCTGCTTCCAGCCGCCGATCATCTGCTCGACCGGCGCGAGAGCGCGGCCCATGAGGATGGAGGCGGCGATCGAGGCGCCGGAGGTCAGCTGCTGTTCCAGCACCAGCCACGCGCCGACGCCGAGGACGGCGACCTGGATCGCGAGCCGGCAGAAGCGCGTGATGGACAGCATGAAGGCGGCGCGGTCGGCGGCGCGTTCCTGCGGCGGCAGGGAGGAGGAGAGGCCTTCCCGCCAGCGCTGCATCACCGCCGGGCCCATGCCCATGCTGTCGATGACCTCGGCGTTGCGCACCAGGCTCTCGGCCCGGCGCTGGCTGGCCATGGCGGCCGTGCTCGCCTGGCGGACGAGCGAGCCGGTGGCCCATTCATTGGCCAGCGTCAGGCCGAACAGCAGCAGTGCGCCGCCGAAGGCGATCCAGCCGAGCACGGGGTGGAGCAGGAAGATGACCGCCAGGAAGATCGGCACCCAGGGCACGTCGAACAGCGTGAGCGAGGCGGGGGAGCCGAGCCAGCCGCGGCAGACCGCGAGGTCGCGCAGCGCCTCCATCCGGTACGGGCGGCCGCGCAGCTGGCTCTCGATCGCGCGGAGGAAGGCCTCCGGCGCGGCCTTGCCCTCGATCCAGCCGGCGAGACGCTGCATGATCTGGCTGCGCAGCCCGTCCAGCACCGCCATGATCAGCAGCGCGAAGCAGGCGATGAGCGTGAGGTAGTACAGCGTGTCGATGCTGCGGGTGCCGAGGACGCGGTCGAACACCTGCATCATGTAGAGCGACACGGTGAGCTGCAGCAGGTTGACCACGCCGCTGAACAGCCCAACGGCGAGGAGCTGCCTGCGGCAGGCGGCGACGGCCTTCGAGAGGACCGTCTCCGGCATCCGGTCCGGCAGGCCGGGCGCAAGGGGCATGGGACGCAGCATGGCAGTCAGGCCCCTGTTCTGAGCATGTTGAGAAGCAACCACAGGGCGAAGGAAACCGCGCCAGCTGCCGCGAGCGCAACCATGTTGGCGGCCACGATTCCGTGCCATCCCATCGGCTGGGCGATGCGGGTCAGCGTCTCCTGCACCGCTTCGGCACGGATCGCCTCCACCCGGTTGTGCAGGATCCGCAAGGATTCCGCGTGGAGTTCGGCCTCCGCCTTCTGCCGGAAGCCGGCGATGTCGCCGGGCGCGAGGGGCCGCCCGGCCTCGGCCGCGAGGGCGAAGGCAAGCAGGTCACGGTTTCGCGTGTCGGGACCTTCGAGGAAGGCGGACGGGGCGGGGAAGGGGGGCGGCACGGCGCGGGGGGCGGAATCGGGGCGTGCGGCGGCCGGACGGGGGGCGGGCTGCGCAGCGCCCGCTTCGGGCGCGCGCGGCGCGGCCGGCGACGGACGGGTGGCGGCGGTGGGGGGCTGCCCCGGTTGACCGGGCGACGCGACCGGATAGGTATCGGTGCTGGACAGGGGACGGGGGGCTCCGGTCGGGCCGGCGGGCTGGGCCGGTTCACCCTTCATTTCAGTATCGGACATGAATTTTCCGTGAGCGTGGGCTATCGTTGCGTTGAACGGACGCTCCTTGCGTGGCGTGGTAGCACGCTATCCTGGGGCGACAAACGGGAGTCGCGGTGTGCCGGCAAACAGGTTCAAGGTCGTTCTGGGCATGGCGCTCGTCGCGTTGCCAGGATTGGTGGAAGCTCAAGCTCTTCCGCGGGGTGAGGCGGCGCGCGGAACGACCGTCGCGAACCGCGCGCGGGAGGACTTCGATCCGCTTGGCGTGAGGCTCGGCGCCTTCCGTTGGAACGCGGCGGCCGAACTCGGTCTTGGCTACGACGACAACCTGTTCGGCAGCCGAAGGAACCGGCGGTCGGACGGATACAGCACCTGGCTGGCCGAGACGGGCATCAGCAGCGATTGGAGCCGCCATGCTGTCGGCGCGACGGCGCGGATCGAGCAGCGCCGCTACTGGGAGAACACCGCGCTCGACTGGACCGACTACACGGTCGGCGCCTTCGGCCGCTACGACGTGAACGCCGACACGAATGTCGAACTCCGCTACAACCGGGTGCAGGAGCACCTGGAGACGGACAGCATCGACGTCCAGCAGGCCGGCATCAGCCGCCCCGTGCCCTACTACTACGACGAGGCGCAGGTGCAGGGCGCGACCCGGTTCAACCGGATCGGCCTGACCGCCATCGGCAACTGGCGCCGCTACCGGTTCGACGACGTGGACCTCGGCGGAACGGTGCCGGCCGGCACGCCCAACCCGGGCGAGCTGTCCCGCTTCGACTTCAACTCCCTCCTGGGCGCGCTCGGCCTTTCCTACGAATTCGCGCCGGGGCGCTTCGCCAACCTCATCGGGCGTTTCCAGGACATCCGCTACGACAACAGCAGCCAGTCGGGGCGCGACAGCAAGACATACGAGGCGCTCGGCGGCCTGACCTACGATTTCGACGGCATCTGGCAGGCGCGCTTCGCGCTGGGCTACCGCCAGCGGGACTATGAGCAGCCGGGGCTGAAGTCCCTCTCGGGCCCCGCCTTCGAAGGCGAGGTGACCTACCAGCCGACGCTGCTGACGACGTTCAGCCTGTCGGCGCGCCGCACGATCGAGGAGTCGATCCGCAACAACGCCGTGTCCTTCACGCGGACGCAGGCGCAGTTCAACGTCGACCACGAATACCTGCGCAACGTGATCCTCGGCCTGGAACTTCAGCTCGACCGGCGCGAATACGATCAGCCAAGCCAGCAGGCGACGGATGGGGTGGCCATCCTCTCGGCGCGCTGGCTGATCAATCGGAGGTTCTCGGTGGTCACGAGCTATCAGCATGCGCGCCGGCTGGATTCCTCGGCCGGGGTCCAGGAATTCGACCGCAACCTGGTGCAAGTCCGGCTCCGCATAGCCCTTTGAGGCTCCTCGGACTCGACTTCGCGGAGCACGACGCCCAGGCCGTGCTCGCGATGCTCGGCGCGCGGCCGGCGGATGCCGGCTTCGCCTATGTCGTCACCCCCAATGCCGACCACCTGGTGCGGCTGGCGCGCGATCCCGCGCGCTACCGGCCATTGTACGAGGACGCGGCGCTGCGGCTGCTCGACAGCCGCGTGGTCGCGCGGGTCGGCGCGCTGATCGGGCTTCCGGTGCCGCCGGTGGTCACCGGCAGCGACCTGACGCTGCGCGTGCTGGACGAACTGGCGCGGCCCGGGGACCGCATCGCCGTGCTCGGCGCCAGCCCGGCGACGGTCGCGGCGGTGCGGAAGCGCTTCAGCCTCTGCCGCCTGCTGCACCACGACCCGCCGATGGGCTTCGACGGCGACCCGGCGGAGATGGCGGCTGCGGTGCGTTTCGTGGCGGAGGCGCGGGCGCGCTTCGCCCTGCTCTGCGTCGGTTCCCCCCGGCAGGAGGCGGTGGCGCGCGCCGTCCAGGCGCGCGGGGACGCGGTGGGCATCGCGCTGTGCGTGGGCGCGAGCCTCCTGTTCATCTCGGGGGAGGAGCGGCGGGCGCCGCCCCGCCTGCAGCGCGCGGGGCTGGAATGGGCCTGGCGGCTGGCGCAGGACCCAAGCCGCCTGGCGCGGCGCTACCTTCTCGACAGCCCCGCCGTGCTGCGGCTGCTGTGGCAGGAGAGGACGTCGCTGAAGCGCCGGGCGGCGAGGAAACGCCGCCGGGCCTGACCGCGCGCCACCGCCGGAAGGGCTCAGCGGCGCGGGGCGGCGGCAGGCAGGGCCGAGAGGATCTCGCGCCGGATGCGCGCCGCCATCCCGCCGCGATGCGCGGCATCGGTCCGGGCTAGGTAGGCGCGAGCCGACGGCGTCTCGCCATACAGGTGTTCGCTGCCCGGTGCGGGCCGGAAGGCGCGCGCCATGGCGAGCGCCGCCGGCCCCGCACGCAGCCCCTGCGCCAGCACGCCGTTGCGCGCGCCCTTGGCGGTGTAGGCGAGGAAGCGCGGCAGCAGCGCGGCGGGCGGCGTGCCATGCTTCATGGCGATGTAGAGCCGGTTGCGCACGAAGTGGAACCAGCGCGTGCCGCCCCAGGCGAAGCGTGCCTCCGGGCTCACCTTGTGGCGCACCGCGATGTCGCCGCGATAGCGGATGCGGCGGCCGAGGTTGATGAAGCGCAGCGCGAGGTCGAACTCCTCCCAGGTGAAGAACAGCGCGTCGTCATAGCCGCCCGCGGCCGCGAAATCCGCGCGCCGGATCGCGTGGCCCGCGCCGACGAAGGTGGCCGCATCGAAGCTGCCGGCGGATTGCGCCAGCAGGCCCGCCGGGTAGCCCCAGGAGGACAGGTCGTCCTCACCCGTCGCGAAGACCAGGATGCGGCACGCGATGGCGGCCAGGTCGCGCTCCTCCCGCAGTGCCGCGACGGCGCGGGCGAGGGTGTCGGCTCGCTCGAACTCGGCGTCGTTGTCCAGCGCGAAGACCACCGGCGCGGCGCCGAGCGCGGTGGCACGGTTGCGCCCGCCGGCGACGCCGTGGTTGCGGTCGAGCCGGACGAGCGTGGCATCGGGCGCGCCGCGCACCGCATCGGCGAGGCGGGCGAGGTTGGGCTCCGCGCTGCCCTGGTCGACGATCCAGACATGCTTCGTCACGCCGCGCTGGGCGCGGGCCGAGGCGATGGCCGCCACCGTCTCCTCGGCGCGGTCCATCGCGAGGATGACCACGTCGGCCTCCACCGCCTCGGCGGGGCCGGGCGCGCCGGCGACATGCAGGGGCTTCGGATAGTTGGGGTAGGTCATGCCGGCTAGACGCATCGGGGGCGGATCGGTGCGGCGCATCCCGATCACCTTTCCGGCAGCCGGAAATCCGGTGCGGGGATGGCGAGATAGGCGATGCGCTTCGCCTCCAGCCGCCCGCGCGTGACGGTGTCCAGCACGAGCCCGCAGGCGAGCGACAGGAAGGACAGCAGCACGAGACCGGTGCAGAGCACCGCCGTCGGCAGCCGCGGCACCAGCCCCGTCTCGAGGAAGGTCGCGAGGAGCGGCACCGCCAGCGCCACTGCAAGGGCGAACAGCATGAGGCCCGCGCCAGCGAAGAAGGGCAGGGGCCTTTCGCGCCGGACCAGCAGGGCGATGGCATGCAGGATGCGCAGCCCGTCCCGCCAGGTGCTGAGCTTGGAGCGGCTGCCCGGCGGGCGTTCGCGGTAGGCGGTCGGCACCTCGCCCACCGGCATCCGCAGCTCGAGCGCATGGACGGTGAACTCCGTCTCCGTCTCGAAGCCGGTGGCCAGCGCGGGGAAGGACTTCGCGAAGCGGCGGGAGAAGACGCGGTAGCCCGAGAGCATGTCGCCCGTCCGCCCGCCGAAGATGCGCCGGACCATGCCGGTTAGGACGGCGTTGCCGAGCCGGTGGCCGGGCCGGTACGCCGCTTGCGCGGAAGTCACGCGGACCCCCGTCACCATGTCGAGCCGGTCCTCCAGCAGCAGGCGGATCATCGCCGGCGCGGCCGCGGCGTCGTAGGTGTCGTCGCCGTCGACCAGCACGTACACATCCGCCTCGACATCGGCGAGCATGCGGCGGACGACATGGCCCTTGCCCTGCATGGGCTCCTGCCGGACCAAGGCACCCGCGGCCAGCGCCGCCTCGCGCGTGCGGTCGGTGCTGTTGTTGTCGTAGACATGGATCGTCGCCCCTGGCAGGGCGGAGCGGAAGGCGGCCACCACGCGCGGGATCGCCACCTCCTCGTCGCGGCAGGGCACGAGCACGGCGATGCGCGGGGCGGGCAGGAGGCGATCGGCGGGCAGTGCCCCTTGCGCGGGCCCAGCGGGCGCGGGCGGCGGGGGCCGGGTGGGGATGCCCATCGGCCGGCGCGTGTCAGAGCGCGTTCCGCATCCGCACGACGGCGAGCATGGTGCGGAAGATGATGGCGATGTCGAGCCAGACCGACCAGCGGTCGATGTATTCCAGGTCGCTCTCGACGCGCTTCAGGATCTGCTCGTCGTTCAGCGTCGGGCCGCGCCAGCCGCGCACCTGGGCGAGGCCCGTCAGGCCCGGCTTCACGCGGTGGCGCGCGGCGTAGTTGGCCACCACCTCGTCGAACAGGCGCCCGCCCGCGCGGGTGCCGGGCGCGTGCGGGCGGGGGCCGACGAAGGACATCTCGCCGCGCAGCACGTTCAGCAGCTGCGGCAACTCGTCGAGCGAGGTGCGGCGGAGGACGGCGCCGACGCGCGTCACCCTCGGGTCGCCGGCCAGCACCTGGCGCTGCACGTCGTGGTCCGTGTGGTGGGCGTACATCGAGCGGAACTTCAGCACGTCGAAGGGCTGGTTGTTGAAGCCGGTGCGGCGCTGGCGGAACAGCACCGGGCCGGGGCTGTCGAGCTTCACGGCGGCGGCGATCAGCAGCATCGGCACCGCCGCGACCGCAAGCGCGAGCAGCGCCATCACGATGTCCTCGGCCCGTTTCAGCGCGCCCGCCAGGCCGGAGATCGGCTGCGCGCGGAGCAGCACCGGCCACCCCGCGGCGCGGCCCGGCAGCTGGTCTGCCAGCAGGTCGGGCGCCACCCGCAGCTCCACCGGGAAGGCCGAAAGGCGTTCCAGCAGCTGTGCCACGCGCGTCTCGGCCGACCACGGCATCGCGAGGACGACGACGTCCACCTCGTTCCGCCGGATCATGGCGGCCAGGGTGGAGAGGCCGCCGAGCGGTGGCACGCCGTCCGGCGCGGCAAGGCCGCGCGGCGTGCGTTCGTCGACGACGCCGAGGATGTGGAGGCCCGCCGGGTCGTGCTTCATCGAGGCGACGAGCCGCGTCGCCTGCGGCCCCGTGCCGATGATGACGGCGCGGCGCGCGGTGCGCGTGCTGCGCTGGCGCAGCAGCCCGGCTACCGCCGCGCGCCCGCCCAGCAGCGACAGCGCGCCGAGCGGCGCGGCGGCGCCGAGCCAGAGGGGGTCCAGGCGGTGCGTGGCGCCGAAGGCGGCGGCGGCGGCGGCGGCGGCGGCCAGGGCCCCGCCGGCACAGGCGGCCATCCGCCGGATCTGCCGGCCGAAGCTGAACAGCATCGCGTGATCATAGCCGCCATGGGCCAGCCCGCAGGCGATGGTGAGCCCCGCGACCAGCGTGGTGACGGCGGCATGGCGGGCGCCGGTGGCGCCGGTCAGCGCATCCGCCGCCATCCCGGCGCCGACGACCGCGACGATGTCGAGCAGCAGCACGAGGCTGGACAGCAGCAGGGGCGAGATGGGCGCGGCGCGCGTCGCGACCGCGTCGTTCGCCGCCTCGCGCGGCCAGGCGCCGTCGGCAAGCTGCGGCCGGAAGGCCGCGACGCCGTGGGGCAGCCCGTCATCGCGCGGCAGGCCGGCGGCGGACAGCGAAGCCTCGCCGCCGATCACGTTGCCGCCGCCCAAGCCGGGCTCCTGTGGGCGCAGGGGGAGGTCGGCCTTGGGGGTCGCTGCGCGCATCCGGTCAGGTCTTGCTCAGGGGGCCGTGCCGCCGGGGGGCGGCATCGAATACGTAACGTCGCGACAGGAGAAAGTTCCCGACCATGCCTGCCAGCGCCCCGGCTGCCACCCCGATCACGGGATGCTGCGCGGCCAACGTCACGCCCCCCACAAGCGCGGCATAAGTGCCGTAGTTGCATGCGAAGCCGACGAGGTTGACGGCCAGGAACAACGCCCATTGCCGCATCACCGGCGCATCGCCCTGGCCCCGGAAGGTCCAGGCCCGGTTCAGCCCCCAGGTCGTCGTCGCCGCGGCGACATAGGACACCGCCCGCCCGGAATAGAGCCCGAGCCCGAGCGCAAGTGCCGCATAGAGGACGGCCGTGTCCACCAAGAAGCCGACCGTGCCGACCACCCCGAACCGGCCGAACTGCAGGACGGTGCGGCTGCGGTCGGGGCCGAGCGCGTCGGAGAGGCGGGTGGCGATGGCGCGAGCGGACATGAAAGCTCCTGCTGCGGTGCAGCATGTCGGGGATTCTCCGGGAGCACAAACCACGCGATGGTGACGGAAAGGGGGCAGACCCGCCGCGCGCGCCCATGTGACCGCTACGTGGGGAATGGCATTCCGGATGCATCATCCCCGCAGGCGGGCCGGCAGGGGGGTGCGGAGCATGCTTGAGGCGAAACGTCCCGGCGGCTAGCCTCTGCCCCATCGACGGGGAGACGGTCTCGATGTTCCGACGCGACATCATGCGCGGGTCCGCGCTTGCAGCGACGGCCGCGGCGTTGCCGCGCTTCGCCATCGCGCAGCCCGCGGCGGCGCGCACGCTGAAATACGTGCCGCACGCCAATCCCGGCAACATCGACCCTTTCACCAACACCGCCTTCATCGCCCGCGACCATGCCTTCCTGGTCTATGACCAGCTCTACGGCATGAATGAGCGGTTCGAGCCGCAGCCGCAGATGGCGCAGGGCCATGTGGTGGAGGATGGCGGGCTGCTGTGGCGCTTCACCCTGCGCGAGGGGCTGCGCTTCCATGACGGCACGCCGGTGCGCGGGCGCGACTGCGTCGCCTCCATCCGCCGCTGGGGCCGGCGCGACGCCTTCGGGCAGGAATTGCTGGCCCGCGTGGCCGAGATGAAGGAGGAGAGCGACCGCGTCTTCTCGATTCGGCTGAACCGGCCCTTCCCGAAGATGATCGAGGCCTTCTCCAAGGTCACCACCGCCTGCCTGTTCATCCTGCCGGAACGGCTGGCCAATGTGGACCCCTTCACCAACATCACGGAGGCGGTGGGCAGCGGGCCCTACCGCTTCGTGGCGAACGAATGGGTTCCGGGCTCGCGGCTCGCCTACCAGCGCAATCCGGACTACGTCCCGGTTGCGCAGGGCGTGCCGTCGATGACCGCGGGGCCGAAGGTGGCGCATTTCGACCGGGTCGAGTGGCACATCATGTCCGACCAGGCGACGGCGGCGGCGGCGCTGCAATCGGGCGAGATCGACTGGTGGGAACAGCCGACGGCGGACCTGTTCCCGCTGTTCCTGCGCGGCGCGAATGCGCGCAACATCGCGGTGGACGTGATCAACAACAGCGGGCTGATCGGCATCTTCCGCCCGAACCACGCGGCCGAGCCCTTCAACAACCCCGCCGTGCGCCGCGCCGTGCTGACCGCCGTCAACCAGATGGACTTCATGACGGCGGTGATCGGCACCACCGGCATCGAGGGCCGCCCCGACCTGCGGCGGGAGAATATCGGCTTCTTCGCGCCCGAGGGACCTTCGGCCTCCACCGTCGGGCTCGACCGCCTGCGCAAGAACATCGACGCCGCGCGGGGCGAGTTGCAGGCCGCGGGCGCGATGGGCGCGCGGCTGGTGCTGATGAACGCGACCGACCTGGCGTCGATCAACGCGGCCACGCTGGTGGGCGCGGACCTGTTCCGGAGGATGGGCTTCAACGTGGACCTGGTCTCGACCGACTGGGGCACGGTGGTGGCGCGGCGCGCCAGCCGCAGCCCGCTGGCGCAGGGCGGCTGGAGCGGCTTCTTCACCTTCTGGTCTGGGGTGGACCACTGGAACCCGGCCAGCCACGCCTCGATCCGCGGTCACGGGGAGAATGCGTGGCCGGGCTGGCCGACCATCCCCGCCATCGAGCAGCAGCGCAACGCCTGGTTCGACGCGCCGGACGACGCGGCCGCGCGGGCCGCCACGACGGAGATGCAGCGCATCGCCTTCGAGGAGGTGCCCTATGTCCCGACCGGCATGTACTACCAGCCCACGGCCTACCGGCGGAACCTGACCGGGATGCTGAAGGGCCAGCCGCCGCTGTTCTGGAACGTCCGCCGCACGTGACGCCCCGCCGCCCGGCCGCCCCTTGCGCGGGGCGCCGGGTTGCGGTGCATAGTCCGCGGCCTGCGGCGGCCAGCCGCGCCGCGCCCTCGGGAGGTTTCAACCATGCTTCGACGCCATCTCCTCGCCGGGGCGGGGACCGCACTAGGTGCGTCGGCCCTGGGCCTGCCCGCCCTGGGCCAGGGCACGCAGGGCGCAGCCCGGGTGCTGAAGTTCATCCCGCAGGCGGACCTTGCGGTGCTCGACCCCATCGTGACCACCGCCTATGTCACGCGCCACCACGGCTACATGGTGTGGGACACGCTGTACGGCTTCGACGGGGACTACCAGCCGCAGCCGCAGATGGTCGAAGGCCACACGGTCGAGGATGACGGCCGGCGCGTGACGATGCGGCTGCGCGAAGGGCTGCGCTTCCACAACAACGAGCCCGTGCGGGCGCGTGACGCCGTCGCCTCCATCCGCCGCTGGGCCGCGCGGGACGCGCTCGGCCAGGCGCTGATGTCGGTGACGGAGGAACTGTCCGCCCCCGACGACCGCACGATCCGCTTCGTCCTGCGCCGCCCCTTCCCGCTGCTGTTCGAGGCGCTGGGCAAGCCTTCGACGCCTGTCTGCTTCATCATGCCGGAAAGCCTGGCGAGCCAGGACCCGAACACGCCGCTGCGCGGCGACCTCATCGGCTCCGGGCCCTTCCGCTACGCGGCGAATGAGCGTGTGCCGGGCGCGCGCGTGGTCTACACCCGCTTCGAAGGCTACCAGCCCCGCGCCGAGGGCACGCCGAGCTGGACGGCCGGGCCGAAGCGCGTGCACATCGACCGCGTCGAATGGCACGTCATGCCGGACCCCGCCACCGCGTCGGGCGCGCTGCAGAACGGCGAGATGGACTGGTGGGAACAGCCGACCGGCGACCTCCAGCCCGTGCTGCGACGCAACCGCAACGTGGTGCTGGAGATCCCGGACCCGACGGGGCTGATGGCGATCGCCCGGTTCAACCACCTGCATCCGCCCTTCAACAACCCGGCGATCCGCCGGGCGCTGCTCGGCGCCGTGAACCAGGCGGACTACATGACCGCGGTCATCGGCACCGACCGCAGCCTGTGGCGCGAGGGGGTGGGCTTCTTCCCGCCGGGCACGCCGCTCGCGTCCGATGTCGGGCTCGATGCGCTGACCTCGGCGCGGGACATGGACAAGGTGAAGCGGGACCTTGCGGCGGCCGGCTACAACGGCGAGAGGGTGACGCTGATCGCGGCGTCGGACTTCCCGTCCCTGAACGCGCTGGCGCAGGTGGGCAACGACATGCTGCGCCGCGCCGGCATGAATGTGGACTACGTCTCGACCGACTGGGGCACGGTGGTGCAGCGCCGCGCGAGCCGCGAGCCGGCGGAGCGCGGCGGCTGGAACATGTTCTTCACCTTCTGGGCGGGGGTGGACATGTTCAACCCGGGTGTCCACCAGTCGCTGCGCGGCCATGGCCAGCAGGCCTGGTTCGGCTGGCCGTCCATCCCGCGGCTCGAGGAACTGCGCCAGACCTGGTTCGAGGCGCCGGACCTCGCGGCGCAGCAGGCGGTGGCGCGGCAGATCCAGCAGGTGGCGTTCCAGGAAGTGCCCTACCTGCCGCTCGGCCAGTATTTTCAGGCGACGGCCTATCGCCGCGGCCTGACGGGCGTGCTGAAGGGCCTGCCGCTGTTCTGGAACGTGCAGCGCAGCTGACGCGCGCGCGGCCCGGTGCCGAAGGCCCGGGCCGCCCCGCCTTGCCGCTTGCGAGCGGCGGGATACCCTGTTCTGATCCCGGCGACAGGGACCAGGACGGGAGGGCAAGATGCTTCGCAGGAACCTGCTGGCCGCGGGGGCGGCGGCGTCGGCCGCCGGCGCGCTGCCGCGCTTCGCCATCGCCCAGCCCGCGTCGGCGCGCCTGCTGAAGATGGTGCCGCAGGCCAACCTCACCAGCCTCGACCCGATCTGGACCACGGCCAACGTCACCCGCAACCACGGCTACATGGTCTATGACACGCTCTACGGCATGGACGACGCCTTCCGTCCGCAGCCGCAGATGGCGGAAGGCCATGTCACGGAGGAGGAGGGGCGGCGCGTCACCGTCACGCTCCGCAGCGGGCTGAGGTTCCACGACGGGGAGGCGGTGCGCGCGGCGGACTGCGTCGCGTCGCTGGCGCGCTGGATGAAGCGCAGCCCGATCGGCCAGAAGCTCGAGCAGTTCGTGGACGCGGTGGAAGCGGATGGCGACCGCCGCATCGTCTTCCGCCTGAAGCGGCCCTTCCCGATGCTGATCGCGGCCCTGGCGCAGGTCTCGAACAGCCCGCCCTTCATCATGCCGGAGCGGATCGCCCGCACCGACCCCTTCCAGCAGGTGCGGGAGACGGTGGGCAGCGGACCCTTCCGCTTCGTGCCGGGCGAGTTCAATTCCGGCAGCCTCGCCGTCTATCAGCGCAACCCCGACTACAGCCCCACTCCCGCCGGCCGGCCGAGCCTGACGGCCGGGCCGAAGCTGGTGCATTTCGACCGCGTGGAGTGGCACATCATCGTCGATCCCAGCACCGCCGCCGCGGCGCTGCAGGCCGGCGAGATCGATTGGTACGAGCAGCCGCCGCCGGAGATCCAGACCCTGCTGCGGCGCAACCGCAACGTCAGCGTGGAGGCGATCGACCCGCTGCCGCTGGTGGGCGTGATGCGCTTCAACCACCTGCACCCGCCTTTCAATGACAAGCGGATGCGCCAGGCGATGCTGCCTGCGGTGAACCAGGCGGATTTCATGCAGGCGGTGAACGGGCCCGATCCGGCGCTGCACATGACGAATGTCGGCATCTTCACGCCGGGCACGCCGCTGGCGAACGATGCCGGCATGGCGCCGCTGTCGGGTCCGCGCAGCATCGACCGCGCGCGGGCGCTGATGCGGGAAGCCGGCTACGCCAACCAGCCGATGCGCCTGATCGGGCCGACCGACATCCTCGCGCCCTCCGCGATGACGCAGGTGGGCGCGGACCTGGTGCGGCGGCTCGGCTTCAACGCCGACATCGTGCTGAGCGACTGGGGCACCACGGTGCAGCGCCGCACGTCGAGGGAGCCGGTGGAGCGGGGCGGGTGGAGCATGCTGTTCACCAGCTTCTCCTCCTTCGACTTCGTCGATCCCTCCGCCCATTTCCCGCTGCGCGCCAACGGCACGGCGGCCTGGCCGGGATGGCCGACCATCCCGCGGCTGGAGGAACTGCGCGACGCCTGGTTCGTGGCGCCCGACCTGGCCGACCAGCAGCGCATCGCGCGGGAGATCCAGGAGGTGGCGATGGAGGAGCTGCCCTATGTCCCGGTGGGCGCCTATCTCTCGATCACCGCCCACCGGCGCAACCTGGTGGACCGCGTGAAGGGCATGGCGCTGTTCTGGGGGATGCGGCGGGCATGATCGGGCGAAGGGGCTTCCTGGCCGCCACCGGCGCGGCCGCCGCGGCGCCAAGCGTGGTGGGCGCGCAGGGTGGCGCGGCACGGGTGCTGCGGGTGATCCCGCAGGCGAACCTCACCTCGCTGGATCCGGTCTGGACCACCGCGGTGGTGACGCGCAACAACGCCTTCCTCGTCTTCGACCAGATCTGCGCGCAGGACGCCGCCGGCGCGATCCGTCCGCAGATGGCGGAGGGATGGCAGGTCTCGCCGGACCAGCTGAGCGTCGAGTTCACGCTGCGCGAGGGGCTCAGCTTCCACGACGGCGAACGGGTGCGGGCGGCCGACTGCGTCGCCTCCATCCAGCGCTGGGCGCGGCGCGACCCCTTCATGCAGGTGCTGGCGCCTCGCATTGCGGAGGTGGCGGCACTGGACGACCGGCGCTTCCGCTTCCGCCTGCACCGCCCCGTGCCGCTGCTGCTGGAGGCGATCGGTCAGACGCAGTTCCCCTGCTTCGTCATGCCCGAACGCCTGGCCCGCACCGACGCCTTCACCCAGCTGCGCGAAGCCGTGGGCAGCGGTCCCTTCCGCTTCGTGCCGGGCGAGTGGAACCCGGGCCAGCGCGCCGTCTATGCGCGCAACGAACGCTATGTCCCGCGGCAGGAGCCGGTGGACGGGCTGGCCGGCGGCCGCGCGCCACGGATCGACCGGGTCGAGTGGACGATCATCACCGACCCCGCCACCAGCGCCAATGCGGTGGTGCTGGGGGAACAGGACTACTGGGAGTATCCGCTGCACGACCTGCTGCCGCTGCTGCGCCGCGGGCGGGACGTGGTGGTGCAGCAGCGGCTGATGGACGGCACCTACGGCATCTGCCGCTTCAACACGCTGCACCCGCCCTTCAACAACCCCGCCATCCGCCGGGCCGTGGCGATGGCGGTGGACCAGCGCGACTACCTCCGCGCCGTGGCGGGCAACGAGCAGGATGGCTGGGGGGTCTGCGAGGGCGTGTTCACCTGCGACACGCCCCTGGCCAACGAGGCCGGCGGCGAGGTGCTGAAGACCCGCAGCATCGACCGCGCGCGCGCCGCCCTGCAGGCCGCGGGCTATGCCGGGGAGAAGGTGGTGCTGATCGCGCCCGGCGACTATCCGCAGATCAACGCGCTGTCGCTGGTGACGGCCGACCTGCTGCGCCGGCTGGGCATGAACCTCGAGGTTGTGGCGACGGACTGGGGCACGCTGGTGCAGCGCCGCGCCAGCAAGGAACCGGTGGAGCGGGGGGGATGGAGCGTGATCCACACCACCTCCTCCGGCCAGTCGCTGACGCAGCCCGTCACCCACCTGTTCCTGCGCGCCAATGGCAGCGACGCCTGGTTCGGCTGGCCCGAGGATGCCGAGATCGAGCGCCTGCGTGCGGCCTATGTGGACGCGCCCGATGCGGCCGGCCGCCGCGCGTCGGGGGAGGCGCTGAACGCGCGGGCGATGCAGGTGATGGCCTATGTGCCGCTCGGCTACTACTGGCAGCCGAGCGCCTGGCGCCGGAACCTGACGGGCGTGTTCCGCGCGCCGGCGACGGTGTTCTGGAACATCGGCAAGGGCTGAAGGGGGGGGGACACGTCCACCTGCCGGGCGGCCTGCATCCCCGGCGCAGCACGCGGCATGGGGAACGTGGCACGCGGCATGCAGAAGCTGTCCTGCATCGTGCCGGATGCGGCACTTCCGTGCCGCGAGGCGCTGGCGCGACGCACAGGGATGAGGCAGTCTGCTTCCCAAGCAGGCGGCTGAAGCAACAGGGAGAAACTGGGCGATGGATCGCAGGTCCTTCATCAAGGGCGGCGTCGCGGCGGGTGCCGCGGCCGCCGCTGGCGGGCTCGGCGCCCCGGCCTACAGCCAGGCGGCGAACCGCACGCTCCGCTTCGTGCCGCAGGCGAACCTCGCCAATTTCGACCCGATCTGGGGCACCCAGTACGTCGTCCGCAACGCCGCGGTGCTGGTCTGGGACACGCTGTACGGCTTCGACGACAAGCTCGAGGCGCAGCGCCAGATGGTGGAGAACGAGGAGGTCAGCCAGGACGGCAGGACCTGGACCTTCCGCCTGCGCGAGGGGCTGCGCTTCCATGACGGGGAGCCGGTGCGCGGACGGGACTGCGTCGCCTCCATCACCCGCTGGATGCCGCGCGACCCGATGGGCCAGCTGCTGCGCGCGATCAGCGAGGAGCTGGTGGCGGTGGACGACCGCACCTTCCGCTGGGTGCTGCGCCAGCCCTTCCCGAAGATGCGCATGGCGCTCGGCAAGAACGCGACGCCGATGTGCTTCATCATGCCGGAGCGCCTGGCGCGCACCGACCCTTTCACGCAGGTGAGCGAGTTCGTGGGCTCCGGCCCGATGCGCTTCGTGCGAAACGAATGGGTGCCCGGCGCGCGCGCGGTGTTCCAGCGCTTCGATCAGTACGTGCCCCGCAGCGAGCCGGCGAGCTGGCTTGCCGGCGGCAAGCGCATGGGCGTCGACCGCATCGAGTGGATCGTGATGCCGGACCCGGCCACCGCGTCGGCCGCGCTGCAGAACGGCGAGGTGGACTGGTGGGAGAACCCCATCACCGACCTGGTGCCGGTGCTGCGGCGCAACCGCAACATCGCCGTCGACATCGCCGACCCGCTCGGCAACATCGGCAGCTTCCGGATGAACCACCTGCACGCGCCCTTCAACAACGTGAAGGTGCGCCAGGCGGTGATGACCGCGCTGAACCAGGAAGACTACATGCGCGCCCTGGTCGGCGACGACCGGAACCTCTGGCGCGTGATGGGCGGCTTCTTCACCCCCGGCACCCCCCTCTACACCGAGGAGGGCGGGGAGATGATGAAGGCCGCGAACATGGACCGCGCCCGGTCCATGCTGCGCGAGAGCGGCTACAACAACGAGCCGGTGATCTGCATCGTCGCGCAGGACCAGTCCATCACCAAGGCCTTCGGCGACGTGACCGCGGACCTGCTGAAGCGGCTCGGGATGAACGTGGACTTCGTCGCGACGGACTGGGGCACGGTCGGCCAGCGCCGGGCCATGAAGAACCCGCCCAACCAGGGCGGCTGGAGCATGTTCCACACCTGGCATGCCGGCGCGGACGCGATCAACCCCGTGCTCTACAACGCGGTGCGCGCGAATGGCGACGGCGCCTGGTTCGGCTGGCCCAACATCCCCGCGCTGGAGGCGGAGGTGCCGAACTGGCTCGCCGCCGCCAGCCTGGAGGAGGAGCGCGCCGCCGTCGGCCGCCTGAACCGCGCGGCGGTGGAGAACGTGGTCTACGCGCCGACCGGCTTCTTCCTCAATTACCAGGCCTGGCGGCGCAACGTCTCCGGCATCCAGAAGGGGCCGATCCCCTTCGCCTGGGGCGTGTCCAAGAGCTGACCTGAAGGTAACAGACCCGGATGTTCGCTTACGTCGTCAGGCGCGTGCTGGCCACCATCCCAGTGATGGCGGTGGTCGCGCTGTTCGTCTTCTCGCTTCTCTACATCGCGCCCGGCGATCCCGCGGCGGTCATCGCGGGCGACCAGGCGACGCCCGCCGACGTGGAGCGCATCCGGGCGAGCCTCGGGCTCGACCGCCCCTACCTGGTGCGCTTCGGCGCCTGGGTGTGGGACATCCTGCGGGGCGACCTCGGCGTCTCGATCTTCACCAACCTGCCGGTCAGCACGATGATCGCGCAGCGGATCGAGCCGACGCTGTCGCTGATGGTCGTCACCCTGCTGCTGGCGGTGTCGGTCGCGGTGCCGATGGGGGTGATGGCGGCCTGGAAGCAGGGCACCATCATCGACCGCGCGGTGATGGGCTTCGCGGTGCTGGGCTTCTCGGTCCCGGTCTTCGTGGTGGGCTACCTGCTGGCCTATTTCTTCGCGCTGGAATGGGACCTGCTGCCGGTGCAGGGCTACACGCCCTTCGCCCGCGGCTTCCGACCCTGGCTGGAGAACTTGGTGCTGCCGGCCATCGCGCTGGGGTCAGTCTACATCGCGCTGATCGCGCGCATCACGCGGGCGACCATGCTCGAGGTGCTGCAGCAGGACTACATCCGCACGGCGCGCGCGAAGGGCGTGGGGCAGCGTTCGATCCTGTTCCTCCATGCGCTGAAGAACGCCGCGGTGCCCATCGTCACCGTCATCGGCATCGGCATCGCGCTGCTGATCGGCGGCGCGGTGGTCACCGAGAGCGTCTTCGCCATCCCGGGCCTGGGGCGGCTGACGGTGGATGCCATCCTGCGGCGCGACTACCCGGTGATCCAGGGCGTGGTGCTGCTGTTCAGCTTCGTCTACGTGCTGGTGAACCTGGCCATCGACCTCCTCTACACGCTGTTCGACCCGAGGATCCGGTATTGAGCACGACCGCGGACGCGCGCGGCATGGCCGCGACGACCCTGCCCCCCGGCATCGCCGCAGCGGCGCCGATGCCGGACATCCTGCCGGCGGTCACGCCGAAGCGGGGCTTCATCGGCTTCCTGCGGCGCAACCCCACCATCGCGCTCGGCGGCCTTCTGGTGCTGCTGATGATCGGCGTCGCCGTCTTCGCCCCCTTCCTGTGGACGAAGGACCCGACCGCGCTCGCCCCCGCGCTCCGCACGCGGGAGCCTTCGGCGCAGTGGTGGTTCGGCACCGACATGCTGGGGCGCGACGTCTATTCGCGCGTGCTCTACGGCACGCGGGTGTCGCTCACGGTCGGCTTCTCGGTGGCGATCTGCGCCTCGGCCATCGGGCTCACGATCGGGCTGATCTCGGGCTTCATCCGGGTGGCGGACGCGGTCATCATGCGGATCATGGACGGGATGATGTCCATCCCCTCCATCCTGCTGGCGATCGCGCTGATGGCGCTGACGCGGGGTTCGGTCGGCAACGTCATCCTCGCGATCACGGTGGCGGAGATCCCGCGCGTGTCGCGCCTGGTGCGCGGCGTGGTGCTCAGCTTGCGGGAGCAGCCCTATGTGGACGCCGCGGTGGCGGCGGGCACGCGCACGCCGATGATCATCCTGCGCCACATCCTGCCGAACACGCTGGCGCCGCTGACGGTGCAGGCGACCTACATCTGCGCCTCCGCCATGATCACGGAAGCCATCCTGTCCTTCATCGGCGCGGGTACGCCGCCCATCATCCCGTCCTGGGGGAACATCATGGCGGAAGGCCGCGCGCTGTGGCAGGTGAAGCCCTACATCGTCTTCTTCCCCGCCCTGTTCCTGTCCATCACCGTGCTGGCGGTCAACCTGCTCGGCGACGGGCTGCGCGACGCGCTCGACCCCCGCATGGCCAAGAGGCTCTGACCCTTATGGCGCTGCTCGAAGTCGAGAACCTGCAGACGCATTTCCGCACGCCGGACGGCATCAACCGCGCGGTGGACGGCGTGACCTTCCATGTCGAGGCCGGGGAGACGCTGGCGATCGTGGGCGAAAGCGGCTGCGGCAAGTCCGTGACCGCCATGTCCATCCTGCGCCTGATCCCGGAGCCGCCGGGCAGGATCGCGGGCGCCGTGCGCTTCAACGGCCGCAACCTGCTGGAGATGTCGGACCGCGAGATGCGGGCCATCCGCGGCAACGACATCTCCATGATCTTCCAGGAACCGATGACCAGCCTGAACCCGGTGCTGACCGTCGGGCGGCAGATCGGGGAGACGCTGCGCCTGCACCAGGGCCTGTCGAAGCAGCAGGCCGAGGAACGCGCGGTCGACATGCTGAACCTCGTCGGCATCCCGGAGGCCCGGCGCCGCGTGCGGGAATACCCGCACCAGCTTTCGGGCGGGATGCGCCAGCGGGTGATGATCGCCATCGCGCTGGCCTGCAACCCGAAGCTGCTGATCGCGGACGAGCCGACCACCGCGCTCGACGTCACGATCCAGGCGCAGATCCTGGACCTGATGCGCGACCTGAAGCACCGCGTCGGCGCGGCCATCGTGCTGATCACCCATGATCTCGGCGTGGTGGCCGAGGTCGCGGAGCGGGTGGTGGTGATGTATGCCGGCCGCAAGGTGGAGGAGGCGGCGGTGGGCAAGCTGTTCCGCACGCCGCGCCATCCCTACACGCAGGGGCTGCTCGGCTCGGTCCCGAAGCTCGGCTCCTCCCTGACGGGGGAGGAGACGCGCCTGTCCGAGATTCCCGGCCTGGTGCCGAGCCTGAAGGCCAAGATCCCCGGCTGCGTCTTCGCCAGCCGCTGCCCGCACGCGACCGACCTGTGCCGCGCTGTCGCGCCCGCGCTGGAGGAGAAGGCGCCCGGGCACGTCGCCGCCTGCCACTACGCGCCGCGCGAAGGAGCGCTTGCCGCATGAGCGCCCCCGCACCGCTGCTCCAGGTCAACGACCTCAAGAAGCATTTCCCGATCCGCGCCGGCTTCCTCGGCGGGGTCACCGGCCACGTCTTCGCGGTGGACGGCGTGTCCTTCGACATCCGCAGGGGAGAGACGCTGTCGCTGGTCGGCGAATCGGGCTGCGGCAAGTCCACCGTCGGCAAGGCGCTGCTGCGGCTGTTCCCGATCACCGGCGGGCAGGTCATCCTGGACGGCCAGCGCATCGACGACATGCCGGCGGGCACGCTGCGGCCGCTGCGGCGGCGGATGCAGGTGGTCTTCCAGGACCCCTTCAGCAGCCTGAACCCGCGCATGCGCGTGCGCGATATCCTGGCCGAGCCGATCCGCAACTTCGGCCTGGCGAAGGACGCGGCCGACCTCGACCGCCGCATCGACCAGCTGCTGGACCGCGTCCGGCTGCCGCGGGATGCGCAGCGCCGCTGGCCGCACGAATTCAGCGGCGGGCAGCGCCAGCGCATCGGCATCGCCCGCGCGCTGGCGGCGGAAGCGGATCTCATCATCTGTGACGAAGCGGTCAGCGCGCTCGACGTGTCGGTGAAGGCGCAGATCGTCAACCTGCTGCAGGACCTGCAGGCGGAACTCGGCCTCGCGCTGCTGTTCATCAGCCACGACCTCGCCATCGTGGAGCACATGACGCATCGGGTGGCGGTGATGTACCTCGGCAAGATCGTGGAGATCGCGCCGAAGCGCAGCCTCTTCGCCGCGCCGAAGCACCCCTACACCGAGGCGCTGCTGTCCGCCGTGCCGGTGCCCGAGCCCGGCGCGGCGAGGGAGCGCATCATCCTCAAGGGTGACGTGCCGAGCCCGATCAACCCCCCCACCGGCTGCCGCTTCCACACCCGCTGCCCCTACGCCTTCGACCGCTGCCGGGTGGAGGAGCCGCCGCTGCGGGTGGTGGCCGATGCGCTGGGGGAGGGCCATGTCGCGGCCTGCCACCTGCACGACCTGCCCGCGGCCGAGAACCCGCTGGCGGGCGCCAGGGGCGCGGCGCTGCTCGCGGTGCGCTGAGGGGGGGCGCCGCGCGCACGCTTGACGCGCGGAGGGCCGGAAGCGAGGCTTGCCCCCTGACGAACGACCCCCAATTCGGGGCGGTCATTCCTGTTTCGGGGGAGAGGCGCGATGCCGCAGGTCACGCTGAAGGTCAACGGCACCAGTCACACGGTCGAGGTCGAGGCCCGCACCCTGCTGGTGGACTTGCTGCGCGAGCAGCTGCGCCTGACGGGCACCCATGTCGGCTGCGACACGAGCCAGTGCGGCGCCTGCGTGATCCACATGGGCGGCGACAGCGTGAAGGCCTGCACCATCCTCGCCGTGCAGTGCGACGGCGCGGACATCACGACGATCGAGGGCCTGGCCGCGGCGGACGGCACGCTTCACCCGATGCAGGAGGCGTTCCGCGAGTACCACGCGCTGCAATGCGGCTTCTGCACGCCGGGGATGGTCATGTCGGCCATCGACCTGGTGAACAAGCACCCGGGCGGCCTGACCGAGAAGGAGATCCGCGAGGGGCTGGAGGGCAACATCTGCCGCTGCACCGGCTACCACAACATCGTCAA
This sequence comes from Falsiroseomonas sp. CW058, assembly GCF_050563535.1. Classification (NCBI taxonomy): domain Bacteria; kingdom Pseudomonadati; phylum Pseudomonadota; class Alphaproteobacteria; order Acetobacterales; family Roseomonadaceae; genus Falsiroseomonas; species Falsiroseomonas sp. CW058. Next base: position 34,661 of record NZ_JBNXUO010000024.1, on the reverse strand, counting down.
GGCGATCGCCGCCGCGGCCGATGTGATGCAGGGTCGCCGCAGCGAACTGGCCCGCGCCGCCGAATAGGGCGTCCCGGTCACGGGGAGGAACAAGAAAGATGAACGTGGTGGCACCCTTCGAGGGGATCGGCGCCAGCGTGCGCCGCAAGGAGGATTTCCGCTTCCTGCAGGGCCGCGGCCAGTACACCGACGACATCAACCGCCCCGGCCAGACCCATGCCTACATCCTGCGCAGCCCCCACGCCCATGCCGCGATCCGCGCCATCGACGCGGCCGCGGCGAAGGCGATGCCGGGCGTGAAGGCGGTGTTCACCGGCGAGGACATGGCGGCCGAGAACATCGGCGGCGTGCCATGCGGCTGGCAGATCCACAACAAGGACGGCACGCCGATGGCGGAGCCGCCGCATCCGGTGATCGCCATCGGCAAGGTGCGCCATGTCGGCGACCCCGTCGCGGTGGTGGTGGCGGAGACGCGGGCCCAGGCGCGCGATGCCGCCGAGGCCATCGTCGTGGACTACGACCCGCTGCCCGCCGTCGCCACCACGGAAGCCGCCATCGCACCCGGCGCGCCGCTGGTGCATGACGGGGCGCCGGGCAATCTCTGCTACGACTGGCACATCGGCGACAAGGCCGCGCTCGACGCCGCCTTCGCGCGCGCGGCACGCGTGGTGAAGTTCGAGACGACGAACAACCGCCTGGTGCCGAATGCGATGGAGCCCCGCGCGGCGATCGGCGAGTTCGACGCGATGGGCGGCGACTACACGCTCTACACCACCAGCCAGAACCCGCATGTGATCCGGCTGCTGATGGGCGCCTTCGTGCTGCACATCCCGGAAAGCAAGCTGCGCGTCGTGGCGCCCGATGTCGGCGGCGGCTTCGGCAGCAAGATCTACCACTACGCCGAGGAGGCGATCGTCACCTGGGCGGCGGCCAAGGTGAAGCGACCGGTGAAGTGGACCGCCGACCGGACCGAGAGCTTCATGTCGGACGCGCATGGCCGCGACCATGTGACGAGGGCAGAACTGGCCCTCGACCCGGATGGCAGGATCCTCGGCCTGCGGGTCCACACGCTGGCCAACATGGGCGCCTATCTCTCGACCTTCGCGCCCTGCGTGCCGACCTATCTCTACGCGACGCTGCTGGCCGGCGTGTACACCACGCCGGTGATCTATGCCGAGGTGAAGGCGGTCTTCACGAACACGGTGCCGGTCGATGCCTATCGCGGCGCCGGCCGGCCCGAGGCGACCTACCTGCTGGAACGTCTGATGGATGTCGCGGCGCGGGAAGCGGGCCTCGACCGCGTGGAGTTCCGCCGCCGCAACTTCATCCCCGTGGACGCCTTCCCCTACCAGACGCCGGTCGCGCTGCAATACGACAGCGGCGACTACGTCTCGACGCTCGAGCAGGCGCTGAAGACCGCGGACTGGGCGGGATTCGAGGCGCGGCGCGCGGCGGCCGCGGCGCAGGGCAAGCTGCGCGGAATCGGCATCTCCACCTATCTCGAAGCCTGCGGCATCGCGCCCTCGGCCGTGGTGGGGTCGCTCGGCGCGCGCGCGGGGCTCTATGAGGTGGGGACGATCCGCGTGCATCCGACGGGCAGCGTCACCGTGCTGACCGGCGCGCACAGCCACGGGCAGGGGCACGAGACGACCTTCGCACAGCTCGTCGCCGACAAGCTCGGCGTGCCGGTGGCGAATGTGGACATCGTGCATGGCGACACCGCCAAGGTGCCGTTCGGGATGGGTACCTACGGGTCGCGCAGCCTCGCCGTCGGCGGGTCGGCGATGGACAAGGCGATGGACAAGATCATCGCCAAGGGCAAGCGCATCGCCGCCCACCTGATGGAAGCCAGCGTCGAGGACGTTGAGTTCGAGCGTGGGACCTTCCGCGTGGCCGGCACCGACCGGACGAAGTCGCTGACCGACATCAGCCTCGCGGCCTATGTGCCCCACAACTACCCGATCGACGAGATCGAGCCGGGGCTGGAGGAGACCGCCTTCTACGACCCCAAGAACTTCACCTATCCCGGCGGCTGCCACATCGCCGAGGTGGAGATCGACCGCGAGACGGGCGAGGTCGCGGTGGTGAAGTTCACCGCTGTGGACGACGTTGGCCGTGTCATCAACCCGATGATCGTCGAGGGCCAGGTCCAGGGCGGCGTGGCGCAGGGCATCGGCCAGGCGCTGCTGGAGAGCGCGGTCTACGATGCGCAGGGCCAGCTGCTCAGCGGCTCGATGATGGACTACGCGATGCCGCGGGCGGCGCATCTGCCGCCCGTCGGCGTCGCCACCCACACCACGCTCTGCACGCACAACCCGCTCGGCGTGAAGGGCTGCGGCGAGGTGGGGGCCATCGGCTCGCCCCCTGCGGTCATCAACGCGGTGGTGGACGCGCTGCGGGACTTCGGCGTTGTGCATGTCGAGATGCCGGCCACGCCGGCGAAGATCTGGAAGATCATCCACGGCCATTCCATGGCGGCGGAATAGCGGAGACCTGCCGCCCGACCGCCGTGGGCGCAGCCCGGACGCGCGGATCGGCCGGCGACAGACGAACGGGAGTTCAGCAGGATGTACGACTTCAGCTACCACAAGCCCGCCTCGGTCGCCGATGCGGTCAAGCTGCTCGCGGCGGACCCGGATGCGCGCGCCATCTCCGGCGGGATGACGCTGCTGCCGGCGCTCAAGCTGCGGCTGAACAGGCCCACCGCCCTGGTGGACCTGTCCGGCATCGCGGAGCTGCGCGGCGTCCGGCGCGAGGGCAACGCGCTGGTCATCGGCGCGCTCACCCGCCACTACGAGATCGCGACCTCGGCCGAGGTGAAGGCGGCGATCCCCGCGCTGGCGGAACTCGCCTCGACCATCGGGGACACGCAGGTGCGCAACCGCGGCACCATGGGCGGATCGGTCGCGAACAACGACCCGGCCGCGGATTATCCGGCCGCCATCCTCGCGCTCGGCGGCACGATCCAGACGGACCGGCGGAAGATCGCGGCGGACGACTTCTTCCAGGGCATGTTCGCCACCGCGCTCGATGTCGGGGAGATCGTGACGGCGATCCACCTGCCGGTTCCGGAGAAAGCGGGCTACGCCAAGATGCGCAACCCGGCCAGCCGCTATTCCATGGCGGGCGTCTTCGTCGCGCGGGGACCGGCGGGCGTGCGAGTCGCCGTCAACGGCGCGGGCGCGAACGGCGCCTTCCGCCTGGCGGAGGCCGAGGCGGCGCTGTCCGCCAACTGGTCGCCCGACGCGGTGGCGGGGGTGAAGGTCGATGCGTCCAGCATGAACGGCGACATCCATGGCAGCGCCGAGTACCGCGCCCATCTGGTGACCGTCATGGCCAAGCGGGCGGTCGCCAACGCGGGCTGAAGGGCGGGGCGGGAGGGGCAGGCGCTCCTCCCGCCGCCCGGCGTCACGCGGCCAGCGGCACCTGCAGGCACAGGCTCTGCGTCGGCAGCACCTCGCGCCAGGCCTCGATCAGCCGCTTGTAGGCCAGGCCGACGCGCCGCGGCCTGCGGTCCAGGTCGTAGAGACCGCGCGGGTTCACGTCGCCCCGCTGCTCCCGCAGGGCATGCGTCCAGTCGATCTGGTCGGTCAGCGAATACCAGGTGAAGCCGAGCACGGGGATGCCTTCGCGACGTAGGCGCAGGATCCCGGACCACTGCTTCCAGAGCCAGTGCTCGGCCTCGTCGCCATTCGGGCCTTCGTCGAGGTTGGTCTCGGTGTGCATCACCGGCAGGCCGTAGCGCGCGTGGTAGTCCCGCGTCACCGTGTCGTAGCCGAACACCTCGCCCGCCCAGCGGCCATGGCCGTCCGCGTTCAGCAGGTGCTCGTTCGTCTGGTACCAATCATTGCCCATGACGCAGTGGCGCTTGAGGGCCGGGGCCTCGCGCAGGAAGAAGTGGTACTCCTCCCGCGTCATGCCGTTGTCGAGCAGGAATTCGTACATCGTGCTGTCGACGCGCCGGCCGTAGTTGAGGTCGAGCGTGAGGAACCGCTCCGCATTGCGGAACTCCGCATGCGGCACGGCCTTCGGGCACTCGGCGTGGAAGGCCTCCGTGCTCTCCGACTGGATGAACAGCGCATCCGGCCGGTGCCGCAGGATGGCGCGCATCGCGAGGACATTGGCGCGGACGATGTTCTTGATGGCGGTGACGTAGCTGCGGTCGTCGTGCCGCTGCTCGTTCCACCAGCCGTAGCGGGCGGAGAAGACGGCGGTGATGAACATCTCGTTCACCGGGGTGTAGAGCTGCACCCAGGGGAAGCGCCGCGCGAAATCGCCCGCGTACTCGGCGAAGATCGCCGGGAAGTCCGGGTTCTGGAAGTCGCCGATCCAGTCGGGCACGCCGAAGTGGCAGAGATCGACCACCGGGCGGATCGACATCCGCCGCAGCTCGGCGAAGGTTTCCTCGGCGAAGGCGAAGTCGTGGTGACCTGCGCCGCGCAGGCTGGTGTGCAGTTGCGGCCCGTAGCGCAGCGCGTCGCAGCCGAGATCCTTCACCAGCGCGAAATCCTCGCGCCAGCGGTCGTAGAAGCCGCATTCGCGCAGCTGGTCGCGGCGGATGCGCCCGTGCTGGATGGTGGGGGCGCTGTTCTCGATGCCGGTGGCGAACAGGAAGCCGTGATGGGGCACGAGGCCGGCCGAAGCGCCGGTCGGGCCGAGGGGCAACGCGGCGTCGAGCATCAGCGGGCGCTCCTGGAGCGTATGGGGGCTGGGCGGCGCATGGCGGGGTCCCTCCGTGCCGGCGCGATCACGAAGTATTGTATACCATAGACCTCGCGAAGCCGTGAACTCCGGATTTCACCCCTGGCGCGGAATTCCGATGCGGTTACATCGCCTGACGCGGGTGACGTCGGGAAGGGTGTCAGCGCGGCAGCGTCTCGACGAAGTATTCGTAGTTGTCGGCATTGGCCGCCGCCCGCTTCGGGTCCCGCTTCGCCAGGACAAGCGCGGCTTCCCGCCCATAGGCGTGGTCGTCCGTGCCGGCGGCCAGGTGCGACGCCTCATGGATCAGGATGCCCCAGCGCGAATCGACGCCGTCGTGCCCGGCCTCGAAGAAACGGGGACAGAGGCCGAGGATGGCCGCGCCGGGGCGCGTATAGGCCAGCGTGGTGCCCCGGCAGTCCGAGGGGACGTTGCAGAGGATCTTCAACTCCTCCGCCCGTTCAAGCTGGGCCGCGGTCCGTTCCAGTGCCCGCCGGACCGTGGCCGGCGGCGTGCTGCCGAACCAGCGGCGCAGATGCGGGTGGCCCGGCTCGTCCCGCGCCAGCCGCAGCGCGTCCCGCATCCGCGCTTGCGCCTCGCCGAGCGCGACCTGGAAGGCGCGACGGTGTTCGGCGACGCAGACCGGGCCGGGGATGCGCGCGGCGCTCGGCTCGGCCGGGGGCGGCTTGGGCGCCATCTCCCGGCCGAGTGCGGGGAAGCCTGCCAGGACCAGCGCCGCCAGCGCCAGCGGGGCGATCCGCGGCAGGGCAGGGCGGGTGCGGATGGCTTGTGCCATGGCGGTCTCCTCGGCGGCGGGTCGGCGCGCCCGGTCGGGATGATGGCGCAACATCTTGCCGTCATCATGCCGAAAGGCGGCTGGATCGGGGCGACGCGGCGGGGCGGCTTTCCGCCGTGCGGCGGGCGGGGCAGTCTCGGGCCGGGCAGGGCAGGGGGCCTCGGCGTGGAACTGGACGATCCGGCGGTGCTGGCGGAGGCGCGGGCGGTGTTCGACCGCTACGAGGCGGCGCTGATGGCGAACGAGACGGAAGTGCTCGACGCGATCTTCTGGGCCGATTCGCGCACGGTGCGCTTCGGCATCACGGAGATCCTCTACGGCCACGATGCGATCCGCGCCTTCCGCGCTTCGGTGCGGAGCTACGCGCAGCGGGTGCAGCGCCGGGTCCACATCACCGCCTTCGGCCGCGACGTCGCCTGCACCCACCTGGAATACGAACGCGTCGGCACCGGCCTGGTGGGGCGCGAGACGAAGGTGATGGCGCGCATCCCCGGCCAGGGCTGGCGCGTCGTCTCGGCCCATGTCTCGTTGCTGGCGGGCGCCGATCCGGGGCGCGCGATGCAGGAGTCGCCGCGATGAGCCGGCATGTCGTGGTGATCGGCGCGGGCATCGTGGGCGCGGCCACCGCGCTCGAGTCGCTGCGCGCCGGCTTCCGGGTGACGATCCTGGAGCCGGGCGAGCCCGGCGGGGAGCAGGCGGCCTCCTACGGCAATGGCTGCTGGCTGAGTCCTATGTCGGTCATCCCGCCTTCCACCCCCGGGCTGTGGCGGAAGGTGCCGAAGTTCCTGTCGGACCCGCTCGGCCCGCTCGCCATCCGCTGGTCCTACTTCCCGCGCGTGGCGCCCTGGCTCGCACGCTATCTGTGGGCGGGCTGGACGGAGGCGAAGGTGCAGCGGGCGGCGGAGGCGCTGCGCCCGCTGCTGGTGGATGCGCCGGCGCTGCACCGGGCGCTGGCCGAGGAAGCCGGCGTGCCCCAGCTGATCGAGCGGCGCGGCCTGATGTACATCTACGAGAGCCGCGCGCAGTTCGAATCCGAGGCGATGGCCTGGCGCGTGCGCCGCCGGGTCGGGATCGAGTGGCTGGAACTCGACGCCAACGACCTGCACCAGCGTGAGCCGGACCTCGACCGCCGCTACACCTTCGCGGCGCTGGTGGAGGAAGGCGGGCATTGCCGCGACCCCGGCGCCTATGTCGCGGCGCTGGTCGCGCAGGCGCGTGCCGAGGGGGCGGAGCTGCGCCGCGCCGCCGCCACCGGCTTCCGGATCGAGGACGGCGCGCTGCGGGCCGTCCTGACCGCCGGGGGGGAGGTGGCGGCCGACCATGCGGTGATCTGCGCCGGCGCGCATTCCCGCCGCCTGGCCGCCGCCGCGGGCAGCCGCGTGCCGCTGGAGACGGAGCGCGGCTATCACGCGATGATCGAGGCGCCGGAAGCCGGGCCGCGCACGCCGCTGATGCCCTTCGACGGCAAGATGTCGGTCACCTGGACCGACCGCGGCCTTCGCTGCGCCGGCCAGGTGGAGATCGCGGGGCTGGACGCCGCGCCGAACTGGAAACGGGCGGAGATCCTGCGCGACCACCTGCTGCGCAGCTTCCCGCGGCTGCCGCGCGACCTGCCGGCAGCGCGGGTGAAGGTCTGGATGGGGCACCGTCCCTCCATGCCCGACGGCCTGCCCTGCATCGGCCCGGCCGCGGCCAGCCGCGACGTGCTCTGCGCTTTCGGGCACGGGCATGTCGGGCTGGTGGCGGGGCCAAGGACGGCGCGGGTGGTGGCGGCGCTGCTGGCCGGACGTCCACCGGAGGTCGCAATCGAGCCGTTCCGCCCTTCGCGATTCGGTTGACAACGTTTAGCACTGGTTTTCTTTGCACGAGGGTGCCATCTTCCACGGTGGCGGCCCTGCATCGTGTCGGGTCGTGTCCACTGGTACGGATCGCATATCATCGTGTTTCCCGACAACGAACAGGGCGGCGGCGGGTCCGTCGAGGCCGAAGTTAAGTGGTACAACGCCCGCAAGGGCTTCGGCTTCGTTCTCGGCCCGGATGGGCAGGACGTCTTCTTCCACGCCTCGGCGCTGACCGAGGCAGGGATCGAACCGCCGGACACCGGCGACAAGCTGACGTGCGAGATCGGGACGGACCGGCAGGGCCGCCGCCTGGTGACGCGCATCTACTCCGTCACGAAGGGTCCGGGGGGCGGTGAGCGCCCGCGCCCGGGCGGCTTCGGCGATCGTCCGCCGCGGCGCGACTTCGGGGGCGGTGGCGGCTTCGGCGATCGTCCGCCGCGGCGCGACTTCGGGGGCGGCGGCGGCTTCGGTGACCGTCCGCCGCGGCGCGACTTCGGTGGCGGCGGCTACGGCGGTGGTGGCGGCTTCGGGGGCGGTGGCGGCTTCGGCGATCGTCCGCCGCGGCGCGACTTCGGCGGCCCTCCGGGCGGCGGCTTCGGCGCGCCCCGCGGCGGTGGCTTCGGCGACCGTCCCCCGCGGCGCGACTCCGGGCGCGACGAGGGTGGCCCGACCTATGCCGTGAACGGCACCGTGAAGTGGTTCGACCAGGTTCGCGGCTTCGGCTTCGTGACGCCGGACGATGGCGGGCAGGACGTGTTCCTGCACTCCTCCGTCCTGCAGCGTGCCGGCCGACAGGATGTGCAGCAGGGCGAGAAGGTCGCCCTCGACGTCCGTGATGGGCAGCGCGGCCGCCAGGCCGTCAACATGAAGGAATAGTCCCGCTTTCCGAAGCGGGCCGCGAAGCCCCGGTCGCCCAGGCGGCCGGGGTTTTTCGTGTCCGGCCCGCGCCCTCGGGCCAGCGTTAACGGTTTTCTGCGAGGTTGTTGCCAAGGCGCCCTGATCCTTTACCTTCTGTTCATGCCTACGGGCGCACCTCTGATGCCGGCGCCAGGACCGCGCCGCCGAGAGGAGCGCCCGATGCCGATCCCGCCACCCCTGATGACCCCCATCTGGCACGGCGCACCCGCCGGCGGGCCGGGGCCCGACGCATCCTGGGCCGCATGGACCGGCCCCGCGGCGGGGTGGGGGGAGCGCCTGCTCGGTCTCGCCATGGGCATCCTGCATCCGCCGGGCGGGTTGCCGCCTCTGCAACGGCGCGAGGCGGAGGACGGGACCGGTGCCCTGGCCGCGGCCGTCGCCGCCGTGGTCGCCATCGCCGCGCAGCGCGCCCGCGCCGCCGGGGACCTGCCCCGGCTCCGCGCCGTCATCGACCGTGCGCTAGACGCCGCCGAACCAGCGGAGGAGGAGGTGGCCGATGCCGCCCTGCCCTGCATCGCCGATGCCGACCCGGCCGAGGAGCGGCGGCGCCTGATGGCCCTCGCCCGGCGGCAGGGCTGAGGGTCAGAAGCGCCGCGGCCGCAGCCCGCCGTGGAACCAGCTGACCAGCGTGTAGATGTCGAAGACCGGCAGCCCGATCTCCTCCCGCAGGGCCGCCGCATAGGGCGGCATGTTGGTGCATTCCAGCACGATGGCGCCGATCTCCGGATGGCGCGCCACGAGGCGCCGGCCTGCCTCCAGGATGTCCTGCGCGGCGAGGGCGACGTCCATGTCCTGCTTCTCGGCGGTGATGAGCACCCGGAAGAACTCCCGCCCGCCCTCCGTGCCTTCCACCGGCACGTCCCGCGGCACACCGGCCGCATCCAGATGCGCGGGCGTGAGCGAGGCGCGGCTGACCGTGATGACGCCGACTCGCCTGCCGGGCGGCAGCGTCGCCTGCACCCAGGGGACCTGCATCAGCGAGGAGGTCGCGACCGGCACCTTCACCGCCGCCGCCATCTCCGCCTGGAACAGCGACAGGAAGCCGCAATTGGTGGTGATGGCCTCCGCGCCCAGATCCACCAGGTCCTGCGCGGCGGCGATGAAGTCCGGCAGCAGGCCCTTCGCGCCGCCCAGCACCACGCGCTCCGGGCTTGCGCCCCGCACCACGCGGAACAGCACGGGGAAGGGCCATGTGCCCGCATTGCCCATGTCGCCGGGGATGCGGGGGAATCGCGCCTCGAGCATGAGGATGCCGAGCGGCGCGCCGTAGATGGATTTGCCACCGCGGGCGAGGCGGGGAGCATCGGGCGGATATGTCATGCCCGGAGCGTAGCGCGACCCCGCCCCGCGGCAAGCAGGCCGCGCGCAGGGGCTTGCGCGACGCGTCCCGACCGCCTCAATTCGGGATCACGACCGGCCGGAGAGACGATGATGCGCCTGACGCGACGCCTGCTTGTCCCGCTGCTCGCCCTGCTCGGTGCCGCGCCGGCGGCGGCGCAGGATGCGCCCTGGCCGTCCCGGCCCATCGAGTTCCTCGCGGGGTTCCCGAACGGGTCCGGCGTCGACATCTACCAGCGCCGGCTTGCCGCGCCGCTGTCCCGCGCGCTCGGCGTGCCGGTGGTGGTGAACAACCGGGTCGGCGCGGGCGGCAACATCGCCTCCGACGCGGTGGCAAAGGCGCGGCCGGATGGCTACCTCATCCTGTTCGGCACGGCGGGCACGCACGCCATCAACCAGACGCTCTACCGGCGCCTGCCCTTCAACGTGCTGACAGACTTCACCCCGATCGCCCATCTCGGCGACGTGCCGAATGTGATGATCACCTCGATCGAGCGGCGGCCGCAGTACCGCACCTGCATGGACGTGGTGAACGATGCCCGCGCGCGGCCGGGCGCGCTGAACTATCCCAGCACCGGCAATGGCGCGTCGACGCACCTGGCCGGCGCGCTCTTCGCCACCCGGGCGGGGCTCGACGTGGTGCATGTGCCCTTCCCGGGCCAGGGTGGGGCGGTGACCTCGCTGCTCGGCGGGCAGACGGATTTCTTCTTCAACCAGACCGGCCCGGCGCTGGGCATGATCCAGCAGGGCCAGGTGCGGGGCCTGGCCGTCACCACCCGCCAGCGCATCGCCGCGCTGCCCGACGTGCCGACGGTGGCCGAGGCCTGCGGCCTGCCCGACTTCGAGAGCACGACCTGGTACGGCGTCTTCGGCCCCCCCGGCCTGCCGGAGGCGATCACCCGCCGGCTGAACGAGGAGATCGTGAAGATCGTCGAGGAGCCGGAATTTCGCCGCTGGCTGACCGACAGCCAGGGCATCGACCCGCCGGCGATCCGCACCCCGGCCGATTTCCGCGCGGTGCAGGAACGCGACGTGGCCCGCTGGGCGCAGGTGGTGCGGGACGCGCGGGCCACGGTGGACTGATCCGATCGGTCGAATGCTTCGACCGATCGCATGACGTTGTCGGACCCTCAAGCGCCGGGCGCGCGCTCCGCGCGTTCGGCTGCGCGCCACTTGGCGCGGCGGCCGTTCGGCCAGCTGCGCCGGCCGCATGGGTCGTTCGGTTCCACCGGGCGCATGAGCGCGGCGCGGAGCCTCCCCCTGCGCTGGGGAAGGCGCCGCGTCAGTTCCGGCGGCGCCGCTGCTCGGCCTCCTCGCGGCGCATCTGGACGAACAGCTCGTATTCCTCGTGCCGCGTCGGGACCCAGCCGATCACCGTGCCGCGCTCCACCGCGCGGTGGATCTCGGGCGCCGCGGTCGGCAGTGCCAGGTGGAAGGCGGTCAGGTCGCGCTTGAAGGCGTCCGGCGTGTCCTTGCGCACCACCAGCGGGCCGTTCTGGATGGGCTGGGAACGCCAGATGATGCGGATGTCGCGCATGTTGAGCAGGCCCTTCTCCGCCGTCGCGCGCAGCATGCCGCGGGTGAAGCCCTCGCTCTCCTCGCCGACGCCGGATGCCCAGGTGACGCCCGCATCGTATTGCCGGCCGAGCACGGCGACGATCGCCTGCTCATGCCCGCCGGCGAAGCCGGAGCGGCCGAAATAGGTGTCGGGGTTGATGCCCTGCGCGCGCAGCGCCGCGCGCGGGATCAGGTAGCCCGAGGCGCTGTTCGGGTCCGACCAGCCCATCGCCCGCCCGCGCATCCCTTCCAGGCTGGTGATGCCGGAATCCGCGCGGGTGAACATCACCGCCACGTAGCTGGTGCTGCCATCCGCTTCCTGCGTCACCAGGAAGGGTTCGACATTGCCGTTGGATTCGGCCCAGGCCGCCGCATAGGCGGCGGGCGACATGGACGCCATCTCGATATGGCGGCCGGCGAAGGCCTGCACCACGCCGGAGTAGTCGGAAGCCTGGAACAGCCGGACGGGGACGCCGAAGGTGTCCTCCATCAGCCGGCCATAGGCGCCGTAGCGGCCCATCCGGTCGGCCTCGTTCTCGCCGCCGAGGATGCCGACGCGGATCTGGGGGACCTGCTGCGCCCAGGCGCGGCGCCCCCGTTCGGGCATGGGATGCGGGCCCTGCCGCTGCTGCGCTGCGGCGGCGAAGGGGGCGAGGAGGGAGGCGGCCAGGACGCCGCGGCGCAGGACAGGCATGGGGGAGGGGCTCCGGCTGCGTGGTGGGGTGCGCCAGCCTAGCGCCTGATCCGCGGTGGCGGAATCGCCGGAGCGGTGAATCAGCCCCGGGACGAGGGCTGCGGCGCATGCCCCGGCTGACCACCACCCGACGAGCGTCAGGTTGGGTGCCATGCCGGGCGGGAAGCCTGTGCAGGCCGCGCGCCGGCTGCGTCAGTTCGCCCGCAGCAGCCGCTTCGACCGCGTCCAGCCCCTGGCCAGCGCGCGGCAATGGCAGGCGACGTGGGGCGCGACCGCCTCACACCAGCCGCGGATTTCCGCATTTGCGGCGCGCAGGCGCTCGGCGGCCTCATTGGCTTCCTCCGCCAGCCTGGCCTCGTCGAGGCCGAGCACCACGCGGTCCCGCAGCTTCCACTCGCCGCCCACCATCACGTCGGTCACCGCGCTGCCATCCTCGGTCCAGACAAGCTGGTTGGCGGCATCGTTCAGCGGCGCCCAGTTGACGTGGCGCAGGTCCAGCAGCACCAGGTCCGCGGCCCGGCCCGGCTCGATCGTGCCGCCTTCCAGCCCCAGCAGCTTCGAGGACCCGGCGGTGGCCAGCCGCACCGTCTCGGCGGTGCCGAGCCAGTCGGCTTCCTCCGCATCCTCCCAAAGGCGGGACGCGAAGGCGGCAAGGCGCATCGCCTCGAACATGTTCTGGTTGTCGGAGGAGGAGGAGCCGTCGGTGCCGATGCCCACCGTCACGCCCGAGCGGACCGCCTTGCGAACCGGCGCGATGCCGGAGGCGAGGCGCATGTTGGCGCCCGGGTTGTGCGACAGCCCGCCGCCGCGCCGCGCCAGCAGGTCCAGGTCGCCATCGGTCAGCCACACCCCATGCGCCACGCTGAACCACGGCCCGACCAGGCCCAGGCGGTCCATGTGCTCCAGCAGCGTCGCGCCGCCGTAGCGGGCCTCGCCCCCCGCAGCCTGGTAGCGCGCTTCCGCCACATGGCTCTGCATCCGCAGCCCGTACTCCGCCGACAGTGCGCGGCAGGCCTTCAGGAACTCGTCCGTGCCGTGCAGCGGGATGGTGGGCGCGCAGCCAAGCCGGATGTTGCGCCGCGCATGGGACCAGGACTGCGCGGCGGCCCCGATGGCGCCGGTGATCTGCTCGATCGAGGCCAGCCGCATGCCGCCCGCGCGGGTCCGGTACGGCTCGGGCAGGGCCTCCACCAGGCCGGGCGTGGCCTGGAAGAAGGTGAGGTCGCCGACCATCGGCGCGATCACCGCACGCAGCCCGACGCTGGCATAGGCATCCGCCATGGCGTCCAGCCCCTCGGTCGTGGGGCAGGGGAATTCGAAGGGCAGGTCGAAGACCGCGGTGCAGCCCTTCTTCAAGTTCTCCACCGCGTTCAGCGCGGTGGAGAGCCACTTGTCCCGCAGCAGGCGCCCGCCGCTGATCCAGGGTGCATGGGTCAGCAGTGCCGCAAGGTCCCACTTGTCCCCCGCGCCCTTCGACAGGCCGCCATGCCCATGGGTGTGCCCGTTGACGAGGCCCGGGATGACGAGGCGGTGCGCGGCATCGAAGGGCTTCGCATCGCCTGCGTGGGTGCCGGGCGGCAGCAGGGCGGCGATGCGGCCATCCTCCACCAGCAGGTCGGCCCTCGGCGCGGACAGGGCATCGGGGGCGAGGACACGCGCCCCGGTCAGCAGCAGCTTCTGCGGCATCTCATCCGTTCCTCCGGTGCGGGTGGACTGATGCCGCAGCCCGCGCCGCGGCACCAGCCGTGTTCACCCGGTGGTCATACCCGGCTCACGAAATCCCGACCTGCGGCCCGCGCAGCGGGCCGAGCGCCCGAACGGGCGCCGCCGCAAGTGCGGCGAAGCCGAGCGCCGGAGGCGCGCTGGCGCCTGAGGATGAAGTGCGTCAGCACTTCATGAGCCAAGTATCAGAGCATCCGCTCCGACCGTGGCGGCAGGAAGCGGTCGGTGAACATGCTCTCCGCGCTCGGCGGGTTCGCGACGCCGAGCGCCTCCGCATTCACCGCGACGAGCTGCCGCGCGCGTTCCATGTCGAGATGGCCAAGCCCGTTGGCGCGGCTGTTCGGGGTGATGATGGAGCGGTCGCGCGTCATGGCGAAGCGGCGCGCCTCCAGCGCCTCGTCGAACAGCGGCTCGCGCCGCTTCAACGCGGCCATGCCGCCGGGTACGTCGGCCAGCAGCGCCTTCAGCCCGTCGACCGAGGCCCTCACGAAGCGCGCCGCCGCCTCCGGGTTGCGCTCGATCCATTCGGCGCGGGCGAAGACGCCGGAGCCGTAGAGGTCGAGCCCATGCTCGGCGAAGGGCCAGCCGAGGATCTGGTCCTCGGGGATGCCGAGGCCGACGAGGTTGAAGTGGACGGTGAACAGGAAGCCGGACACCGCATCCACCTGGCCGGTCCGCAGCATCGTGTCGCGCAGGTTCGCCGCCATCGAGGTCCAGCGCACAGCCCGCGCATCGATGCCGGCGGCGCGCGCGAAGGCGGGGAACAGCAGGCGGCTTGCCTCGCCTTCCGGTGCGCCGAGGTTCTTGCCGGCCACGTCCTGCGGCCGCTCCATCCCGCGCCCGCGCAGGGTGACGATGGCGGCCGCCGTGCGGTCGAACACCGGGTAGAGCATCACCAGGCGGTTCTGCGGGTTCTCGGCGTTGAACTTCACCGCATTCGCGAAGTCGGCGAAGCCGACATCGTAGGCACCCGATCCCACCTTCACCAGCGCATCGCCCGACCCGAAGCCGCGGTCCATGCGCACGGCAAGCTGTTCGCGGCGGTAGATGCCGCGATCCTCGGCCATTGCCCACATGGCGTGGTTGCCCTGCAGCGCCCAGTCGAGCGTGAAGCGCAGCGCGGTCTGGGCGCGGGCGGTGCGGGCGGCGGGCAGCGCGAGGGCGGCGGCGCCCGCGGCGGCGATCAGGTGGCGACGGTTGAGCATGTGATCCTTCATCTCCTCGGGGGCGTGGCGCGGGACGGCGTGGTCTGCGGACCCGCCGCGGTTCCGCGCCGGGGAAGGGGGAAGCCATCCGCGACGATGCCGATGGCGCGGTCGTGCCGGGCGATGTGCCGCACGGCCGCAGGGCGGGCGCGGATGGCCTCCGCCCGGCCGCCCGCGGCGGCGCGCGGCACACCGGCCCCCACCTGCGGGCGCCGTCCGGACAGGTCCGCCGAGATCAGGAGCGACTTGGACAGCACATCCACCCCTTGGTCGCCGTGACACATGAACCGGACATCCGCACGCCGGACGCCGATGCGCCTGGGGCGAACCATACCCTGGAATCGAAGCCTGTCACCGCCTCGGCCTCACCGAGGTGCAGCGGCGCCTCGCGCAGGTCGGGGCGAGGGCGTGGAAGTCGGTGCGCGCCGGGCCGGTCCGCCCAAGGGCATTGGCCGGGGCGTGCCTTGCAAGCTATCCGGGCATGTCGTGCTCCTCCGCCGTGCAGTCCGGCGCCGCCGGCCATGCCAGGGGCGCGGATGCCGGCCGCCGGCGCGGCAGATGGGCAAGTCCCGTGCCAGCGGCTACGCCCGCCAGCCGTCGCGCCAGTCCTTCAGCCGGTACCAGCCGGTCACCACCGGCATGAACCAGGGCGTGCCGGTGTAGCCGGGCAGCGTCGTCATCGGCAGGCGCGCGAAGGCGGATGCGCGGTTGTCCCCGCCCAGCATCATCCGCGCCGCGACGGTGCCGAGATGCGTCATCGTCACCACCCCGCTGCCGTTGCAGCCCAGCGCGTGGTGCATGCCGTCGCGCAGGCCGACATGGGGCAGCATGTCGAAGGCGAAGGCCACGTTGCCCTTCCAGCCATGGGTGATCCGCACACCCGCGAGCTGCGGGAACAGGTGCAGCAGGTGGCGGTGCAGCCAGCGCGCGCCGATCCGCGGGTCGGTGTCGGACAGGGTTGCGCGGCCGCCGAACAGGATGCGCGTGCCGTCCGGGGAAGGGCGGAAATAGTACAGGATCTTCTTGGTGTCGCCATAGACCCGCAGCTTCGGCAGCAGCGCGCGCACCCGCGCCTCGCCCAGCTCCTCGGTCGCGATCATGTAGCTCGCCACCGGGATCACGCGGCGTCTGTGCCAGGGCGTGGCCCGCCCGGTGTAGCCGTTGGTCGCCACCATCACGTGCCGCGCCCGCACCGTGCCGGCCGAGGTCGCGACCAGGAAGCGCGTCCCGCCGCGGGCGCCGTTCCCTGCGCTCTCCCGTGCGATACCCCCCACGCCCTCGCGGGCGCCTCTCCCCACGCCCTCGCGGGCGCCTCTCCCCACGCCCTCGCGGGCGACGCCCAGCACCTCCACCCCGCCGGCAAGCGTCGCGCCCGCGCGGGCCGCGGCGGCGGCCAGCCCCCGGGTGTAGCGCGCCGGGTGCAGCGCGCCCGCGCGGCGGATCGCGAGGCCGCCATGGTAGTGCGGCGTCCCCAGTTCCTCGGCCAGGCGCGCGCGGGGCAGCAGCTCGGCCCCGCCCGGCTCGGCGCGGTTCAGCATCGCGGCGCGCTTCGCGAGCGTCTCCATCGCGGCGGGCGAATGCGCGCCGACGAAGCGGCCGCAGCAGCGATAGTCGCAGTCTATCCCCTCGCGCGCGACCAGCGCCTCGAAGGCATCGAAGCTCGCCTCCGCCTCCTCCACCATCTCGGCCAGCAGCGCGGCGTCCACCGCCTTCGTCACGTCGGCCTTCGCACGGCCCAGGCTGCCCGCGCCCGACAGCGCGCCGCCGTTGCGCGACGACGCGCCCCAGCCGATCGCCTCGCGGTCCAGCACCAGCGCGGGCATGCCGCCGCGGCCGAGTTCGAGCGCGCAGGACAGCCCGGCGATGCCGCCGCCGATGACCACCGCTTCCGCCTCCTCCGGCAAGGCGTGCGGGGAGGGGGCGGGGGGCGGCGCCTCCTCCCACCACCAGGGGGTGGTGCGGAAGCCGGGGGCGAAGATGGCGTCGTCAGGGTCCATGGTGTCGTGCTCCGCCCCGGGTCATCGCCCGGCCTTCCGTGCCAGGTAGAGGGTCGCGCCCAGCATGATGAGCGTTCCCCACAGCAGGGCCCAGCCCGGCGTCTCGGCGAAGAACAGGACGCCGAAGGCGGCGCTGGCCGGGATCTGAACGTATTCCATCGGCGCGAGCAGCCCGACCGGGGCCCTTCGCGCCGCCCAGGAGGCGCAGAAATCGCCGAGGATGGCGAGCAGCGAACCCGCGACGACCAGCAGCACGGCCGCGGTCGAAGGCGGCTGCCATACCAGCGCGGAGACCGGCCCCCAGACGACCACGCTGGCGATCGCGTACCAGGCCACCACCCGCGCCGGCGGCTCGGTGCCGGAAAGCTGCTTGATGGCGATCAGCACCAGCGCGCCGGAGATGCCGCCCGCCACCGCCGCGGCCGTGCCGGGGTGCAGTTCCCCGCCGATGAGCATGTCGGGCCCGACGATGACCAGCACGCCCGCGAAGCCCACCGCCGCCGCGACCGCGCGGTCCCAGCCGACCCGTTCGCCGAGGAGGAGGAAGGCCAGCGGCAGCGCCCAGAGCGGGCGCGCATGCATGATGGCGACCGCGTCGGCCAGCGGCATCCACAGGATCGCCAGCATGTGCAGCATGAAGCCGCCAAGGCCCGCCGCGCAGCGGAACAGGTGCGCGCCGGGGCGCCGAGTGGCGAGGGTGGCCGGTCCGTTCCGCAGCATCCAGGGCAGCACGACCAGCATCGTGACGACGCCGCGCGCGAAGGGCACCACCGCCACCGGCAGCCCGTCCAGCATCGCGGCGCGGTAGCAGGCGCCCATGGCGCCGAAGAACAGGCAGCACAGGACCATCAGTCCCATCCCGCCCAGCACGCGCCGCGCGTCGCGTGGGGGCGGTGGGGGCGCGGGGTCCATCGCGCGGCAGGCTACGCGCTGCCCGCCGTCAGCGGAAGGCGGGGCCGGCGGGCAGGGCGCGTCACCGCCCCGGGGCGGCCGGCCTCCCGTGCCGGACCCTCAGCGCGTCTCCGACGCCAGCTCGGCCTCGAGTTCCTTGATGCGCGCCATCAGCGTCGTCCGCAGCGTCGGCGAGGCATGCGGCTTGATGCCGGCCAGGGTTTCCTTGAGCTCCGCGATCAGGCGCCGTTTCTCCTGCGGGGAGCGGCGGATCGGGCGGTTGTCGGAGAACTGGCCCTCGTGAGAGCGCATCGCGGTGTTCCTCCCGGCAGGGGTGCTTGGTCCCTCCGGTTAAGGGGCGCGGGCGTCGTCGTCAACGCGCGCGTGGCGCGGGGCTCGGCCGACGACATGCCGCGACGGTCGCATCGGATCCGCCCGTTCCCCCCGGCGCGGGAGATGGCGGGATGGGACTGCGGGTCAGGTGCGGCGGCACCGCCGCCCGCCTGCACGACGCCCCGCGGGTGGCCATGCGGCATCTTGCCTGAACGGGCGCCCCGGCGCAGATAGGCGGGGCCGCGCATGCGGCCACCGCGACCGGGGAGACCACGAAAGATGCCGACCGCCCTCATGCCTTCGCGCCGCGCGGTGCTTCTGGGCGCCGCAGGCGCCCTGGCCGCACCCGTCATGCTGCGCGCCCAGCCCGCGCCCGTGCGGCTCGGCATCCTCCAGCCCGTCACCGGCGCGCTCGCGCAGGACGGCGAATACGGTCGCCTCGGCGCGGAACTGGCGATCCAGGACATCAACGCCTCCGGCGGCATCCGGGCGCTGGGCGGCGCGCAGATCCAGATGGTGTTCGGCGACGCGCGGTCGACCCCCGAAGGCGGCACCGCCGAGGTTGAGCGCATGAACGGCGAGGGCGTGGTGGCCATCGTCGGCGGCTTCGCCAGCCCGATCTGCCTCGCGGCCTCGCAGGCGGCATCGCGCTACGACCTGCCCTATGTGGTCGATGTCGGCGTGTCGGACCAGATCGTGACGCGCGGGCTGCGCAACACCTTCCGCTTCAGCCCGGGCTTCGGCAGCGTCACGCGCGCCGCGCTCGACAACCTCGTCACGCTGAACACCGCGGCGGGGCGGCCCGCGCGCACCGTCGTGGTGGTGCATGAGGACGGGCTGTTCGGGTCCGGCATGGCGCGGCTGATGCAGACGGAACTGCCGAACCGTGGCTTCGAGATACTGGAGACGATCAGCCACCCGACCCCGGCGCGCGACATGTCGAACATCGCGCTGCGCATCCGGTCGCTGAACCCGGACCTGATCATCCCGTCCAGCTACTACGCCGAGTTCGTGCTGCTGAGCCGCACGCTGCAGCAGCGGCGCATCCGGCCGAAGGGCATCTACTGCGTGCTCAACGGCGCCGCGTCCAACTTCCGCTTCGTGCGAGAGTTCCCGGAAGCCGCGAACCTGGTGATGGACGTCAACCACTGGGCCGACCCGCGCAAGCCCAAGACCGCCGAGCTTCGCCGCGCGGTGGAGGCGCAGAACCGCTTCTGGCTCTACAACACGCCGATGAACTACTCGGCCGTGATGCTGGTGGCCGATGCGCTGGAACGCGCGGGCCGCGCCGACCGCGGCGCGGTGATCGAGGCGCTGGCCCGCACCGACGGCAACTTCACCCGCCACGTCATGCCCTATGGCCCGACCCGCTTCGAGAACGGCCAGAACCAGGCGGCGCAGGCGGTGAACACGCAGGTGATCGACAACGACATCAAGGTGATCTTCCCGACGGACTTCGCCGATGCCCGCCCGGTCTTCCCCTGGCCGGCCTGACGCGCCTTGAGGTCCCTACCCCCTGAGATCGTGATGGAGGCCGTGGCGAACGGCCTCCTCACCGGGGCCGTCTACGGGCTGGTGGCGCTGGGGCTGACGCTGGTCTACGGCGTGCTCCACATCATCAACTTCGCCCATGGCGCGCTGCTGACGCTGGCGATGTACGCGGCCTTCGTCGCGTGGTCCGCCTTCGGGCTCGACCCCTATGTGGCGATCATCCCGCTGGTGCCGATCTTCTTCGCGCTTGGCTACGGCGTGCAGCGCCTGGTGATCGGGCCGGCGAGCAGGGGGGACGATTCCAACATCCTGCTGGTCACGCTCGGCCTGTCCATCGTGCTGGAGAACGCGCTGCTGGCGGTCTTCCGCTCCGACACGCTGTCGGTGCAGGTGCCCTACGCGATGGAGGTGGTGGAGGCCGGGCCGATGCTGCTGTCCTTCCCGCGCGTCGTGGGCTTCGGGGTCGCCTTCCTGGTCGCCGCGGTGCTGTTCGTCATCCTGACGATGACCGACACCGGCCGCGCGATCCGCGCGGTGGCGAAGGAACGCACAGGCGCGGCGCTGGTCGGCATCGACGTGAACCATGTCTACGCCGTCACCTTCGGGATCGGCGCGGCCTGCCTGGCGGTGGCGGCCTGCCTGCTGCTGCCCTCCTTCTACGTCAACCCGCGCGTCGGCAACGCCTTCGTGCTGGTGGCCTTCACCATCGTGGTCCTGGGCGGCATGGGCAGCGTGCCGGGCGCGCTCCTGGGCGGGCTGGCGATCGGCGTGGTTGAGAGCCTGTCGGGCCTCTATCTCGGCGACAGCCTCGGGCAGCTCGGCATCTTCGTCATCTTCATCCTGGTGCTGCTGTTCCGGCCGACCGGCCTGTTCGGGGCGAAGGCATGACCGGGCGCGACCTGCTGCCCATCGCCGCCTTTGCCGCGCTGGCGGCGCTGCTGCCGGTCCTCGTCACCGCGGGGACGCTGCTGAACTTCGCGGTCTTCACGCTCATCATCTGCCTTGCGGCGCAGGGGTGGAACATCCTCGGCGGCTATGGCGGGCAGTATTCCTTCGGCCATGCCGCCTTCTTCGGAACCGCGGCCTACGCCACCGCCATCCTGCAGACCCGCTACGGGGTGAACCCCTATGTCGGCTTCGGCATGGGCGTGCTGGCGGCGAGCGCGGTGGGATGGGTGATCGGCTTCCTGTCCTTCCGCTCCGGCCTGCGGGGCAGCTACTTCGCGCTGGTCACGCTCGCCTTCGCCGAGGTGCTGCGCGTGGTGGCCAACGCCACCGAGGTCACCGGCGGCGCGGCCGGGCTGCTCATCCGGCTCGACGTGCGGGCGGGCAACTTCCAGTTCGAATCGCGCGCCGTCTTCTACTGGGTCGCGCTCGGGCTGGTGACGGCGGCGCTGGTCGCGACGCGGGCGCTGGAACGCTCGCGGCTCGGCGCGCAGCTCGTCGCCGTGCGGGAGAACGAGAACGCCGCCCGCGCGCTCGGCGTGGACGCGCTGGCGGTGAAGCTCTCCGCCATCGCGCTGTCGGCCGCGATCACCGGCGCGGCGGGGGCGCTGTACGCGCAGTATTTCCTGTATCTCGACAGCACCATCGCCTACGGCACCTGGATCAGCGTCGAGGCGCTGCTGGCGCCCATCGTCGGGGGCGCGGGGACGGTGTTCGGGCCGGTGCTGGGCGGCATCATCCTGCACAGCCTCAGCGAATTCACCAAGTCGCTCGTCGGCCGCATCCCGGGCGTGGACCTGGTGATCTTCGGCGTGCTGCTGATCCTCGTCGTGCGCTTCCCGCCGCGCGACCTGCCCGGCCTGCTGCGGGGCTGGAGGGCGCGGCGATGAACGGGCGGCCCGCCTTCCTCTCCGTCCAGGGCGTCTCGAAGCGGTTCGGCGGCCTGCTGGCCATCGGCGATGCGGGCTTCGACGTGGCGGAGGGCAGCATCACCGGGCTGATCGGGCCGAACGGCGCGGGCAAGACCACGCTCTTCGCCATCGTCTCCGGCTTCGAGAAGCCGACCACCGGCCGCATCCTGTGGCGGGGAGAGGAGATCACCGGCCGCCCGCCGCACCTGCTGGCGCGGCAGGGCATCGCGCGCACCTTCCAGATCGTGCAGCCCTTCGCGGGGCTGAGCGTGCGGGAGAACATCGCGGTTGGCGCCTTCCTGCGCCATGCGCGGCGCGCCGACGCGATCGCGGCCGCGGAACGCGTGGCGGAGCGCGTGGGGCTGGGGCGGGACCTCGACAAGCCCGCGGCCTCGCTCACCGTCGCGGGGCGCAAGCGCGTCGAGCTCGCCAAGGCGCTGGCGACGGAGCCGCAGCTGCTGCTGCTGGACGAGGTGCTGGCCGGGCTCAACCCGTCGGAGGTCCGCGACATCGTCCCCGTGGTGCGCGCCATCCGCGACGGCGGCGTGACGGTCCTGATGATCGAGCATGTGATGCAGGCGGTGATGAACCTCTGCGACGCGGTGCATGTGCTGGCGCAGGGCCGCATCATCGCCGGCGGCACGCCGGCCGAGGTGGTGGCCGACCCCGCCGTGATCGAGGCCTATCTCGGCCATGGCGCGGCGACGCGGCTCGGCGGGGGCGCCCATGCTTGAGGTGGAGGGGCTGGTCGCGGGCTATGGCCTGACCAGCGTGCTGGAAGGCGTGTCGCTGCAGGTGGGCGCGGGCGAGGTCGTGGCCGTGCTGGGTTCGAACGGCGCGGGCAAGACGACGCTGAACATGGCGATCAGCGGCCTGGTGAAGCCGCGCGCGGGCAGCGTCCGCTTCGAGGGGGCGGAGATCACCGGCCGCAGCCCGGCCGAGATCATGGCCGCGGGCCTCATCCAGGTGCCGGAAGGGCGCAAGATCTTCCCGAACCTTTCCGTGCGGGAGAACCTGGAACTCGGCTCCTACCGCCGGGCGAAGGCGAACCGCGCCCGCAACCTCGACCGCGTCTTCGCCACCTTCCCGCGCCTGCGCGAACGTGTCGGCCAGGCGGCGGGCACGCTTTCGGGCGGGGAGCAGCAGATGCTGGCGATCGGCCGCGGCATGATGGCGGAGCCGCGGCTGCTGATCCTGGACGAACCCTCGCTCGGCCTCTCTCCGCTGCTGGTGGAGGAGATGTTCGCGCTGATCCGCCGCCTGCACGGCGAGGGGCTGGCGATCATGCTGGTCGAGCAGAACGTCGCCCAGTCGCTCGACATCGCCGACCGGGCCTATGTGCTGGAGAACGGGCGCTTCGCGCTGTCCGGCCCCGCCGCGCGGGTGCGCGAGGATCCGGAGCTGAAGCGCGCCTATCTCGGATTGTAGGGGAATGCCGACATGGCCATCGTGACACCGGGCGTCGAGCCGGCCTCCGCGCTGCTCGCGGCGCCGCCCTCGCCCTGGCTGGAGGAGTGGGCCGGCTTCGCCGCGCGCCTGCGCTTCGCGGACCTGCCGGCCGAGGTCGCGGCCCGCGCGCGGCTTGCCCTGCTGGACTGCATCGGCGCGATCGCCGCCGGCGCGCAGGAGGCGGAGGTGCAGGCGCTGGCTGCCCGCATGATCGAACGCGAGGGCGGCGGCGATTCGCCGGTGATCGGCCTGCCGCACGCCGCGCGTCCGGGCACCGCGGCCTTCCTCAACGGCACGTCGGGCACGATGCTGGAACTGGACGAGGGCAACCAGTACGCCCGCGGCCATCCCGCCATCCATGTCGTGCCCGCGCTGCTGGCCGCGCCGCGCGGCGACGGGGCGGCGCTGCTGGTCGCGCTCGCCCTCGGCTACGAGCTGGGCAGCCGCGTCGGGATCGCGTCGAAGCTGAATGTCGCGATGCATCCGCACGGGACCTGGGGCACGCTCGGCGCCGCCATGGGCGTCGCCAAGCTGCACGGCGCCACGGCGGGCGAGATGCGGGCCGTCATCAACATCGCCTCCACGCTCGGCCTCGCCACCTCGCGCCGGACGATGCTGGAGGGAGGGACGGTGCGGAACACCTATTGCGGCGTCTCCAACATGCTCGGCCTGACCGCCTGGGACCTGGCGCGGGCGGGGTTCGAGGGGGAGCGCGACGGCGTCGCGACCATCTTCGGCCATGTCAGCGCGGCCGACTTCCGGCCGGAGGAGATGACCCGCGACCTCGGCGCGCGGTGGGAGGTGGCGCGGAACTACTTCAAGCGCCACGCCGCCTGCCGCTACACGCATGGCGCGCTGGATGCGCTGGGCCTGGTGATGGCGAAGGCCGGGGGGCTGCGGCCGGAGGAGGTGAAGGCGATCGAGGTCGACACCTATGTCTGGGCCGCCCAGCTGGACAGCCCGGCGGCCCCGAACATGCTGGCGGCGAAGTTCTCCATCCCCTTCGCGCTGGCCACCACCATCGCCCATGGCGCGGCCACCGTGCCCGCCTTCCGCGGCCCGGCGCGGGAAGACCCGGCTGTGCAGGCGCTGGCCGCCCGCGTGACGGTGAACGAGGATGCGGCGATGACCGCGCAGCTGCCCGGCCTGCGCCCCGCGCGGCTGCGCGTGACGCTCGCCGACGGCACCGTCCACTCGGCCGAGGTCACGACCAACCGCGGCGACACCGAGGACCCCTACACCGAGGCCGAGGTCCGCGCGAAGTTCCGCGAGCTGGCCGACCCCGTCTACGGCGCCGACCGCGCCCGCGCGATCGAGGAGGCGGCCCTCGCGCTCGGCCCGCACCGCGAGGCCTCCGCCCTGGTGGAGCTGCTGGCCCGATGACGCTCGACCCCGTCACGCTCGCGGTCCTCAAGGGCCGGCTGGAGCAGATCGCGGACGAGATGGACGCGACGCTCTACCGCAGCGCCTTCAACCCCATCATCGCGGAGGCGCGCGACGCCTGCCACGGGCTGTACCACGCCGAGACAGGGGCGACGCTGGTGCAGGGCACCAAGGGCCTGCCGATCTTCGTGGGCGCCATGTCCTTCGCCGTGCAGGCGGTGATCCGGCGCGTGCAGGCCGGCGCGGGGCTGGAGGCCGGGGACACCTTCATCTTCAACGACCCCTACGAGGGCGGCACCCACCTGAACGACTTCCGCCTGGTGCGGCCGATCTTCCGCGAGGGGCGGCTGTTCTGCTGGCTGGCCAGCGTGGGCCACTGGCTCGACATCGGCGGCAACGTGCCGGGCAACTACAATCCCCGCGCGACGGAAAGCCACCAGGAAGGCGTGCGCTTCCCGCCCGTGAAGCTGATCCGCGCCGGCGTGATGCAGCAGGACATCCTCGACATCCTCGCGGCGAACAGCCGGGTGCCGCAGTCGAACTGGGGCGACCTGAACGGCCAGCTCAACGCGCTCGACCTCGGCGAGAAGCGCCTGGCCGGCCTGCTGGACGAACACGGGGAGGCGGTGGTGGACGCCGCCTTCGCCGCGCTGGCGGACCGCGCGGCGGCGCTGATGGAAGCCGAGCTGCGGACGCTGCCCGAGGGCGAATACGCCTTCGAGGACTACCTCGACAACGACGGCGTGACGGACGAACGCCTGACCATCGCGCTCGACATGGTGGTGCGCGACGGGCGGATGAAGCTCGACTTCTCCCGCTCCTCGGCGGCCTGTCTCGGGCCGATCAACATCAGCCAGGCGACGACGGTGGCCGCCTGCTACGTCGCGCTGAAGCACGCCTTCCCGGACGTGCCGGCCAATGCCGGCGTGCTGCGGCCGATCGAGTTCGTCATCCCCGGCACCTCGCTGCTCGGCGTCGGGCCGCCGCGGCCGGTGGCGGGCTACACCGAGACCATCCTGCGGCTGATCGGCGTGATCTTCGGCGCGCTCGGCAAGGCCGTGCCGGGCCGCGCGACGGCGGCGCCCTTCGGCACCATCAACGCGCTGTCGCTGTCCGGCCAGAAGGCGGACGGCACGCGCTGGGTCATGTTCTCCTTCTTCGGCGGCGGGCTCGGCGGCAATCCGGAGAGCGACGGGCTGCACCACGCCAACAACCCGATCTCCACCGCCACCATCCCGCCCGCCGAGATCATGGAGGCGGCCTACCCCGTGATGTTCACGCAATGGGCGCTGCGGCCGGATTCGGGCGGCGCGGGCCAGCACCGCGGCGGCGTGGGCGCGGTCTACGAGATCGAGGCGCTGTCGCCCGGCACGACGGAGGTCGCGCTGCTCGGCGAACGCGGGCGCTACGCGCCCTTCGGCGTCAGCGGCGGGCGGGAAGGCGCGCTGAACCGCTTCGCCTGGCAGGCGCCGGGTGGGTGGGAGATGCCGCCGATGGCGAGCAAGGTTGTCGGCGTGAAGATCGGGGCGGGGCAGCGCATCCGCCTGGAATCGCCCGGCGGCGGCGGCTGGGGCGACCCGAAGGCGCGCCCGCGGGATGCGGTGGCGCGCGACATCCGGCTCGGCTTCGTCAGCGCCGAGGCCGCGCGGCGCGACTATGGATACGAGGCATGACCAGCAAACCGATCGTCGGCGTCGATGTGGGCGGCACCTTCACCGACCTGTTCCTGTTCGACCCCGCGCAGGGCGCCTTCCGCACCGCCAAGGTCCCTTCCAACCGCGGGGACGAGGCGGTGGGCTTCATGGCCGGGCTGCGCGCCCTCGGCGGTCCGGCGGGGTTCGAGGCGATCGTCCACGGCACCACGGTCGGCACCAATGCGCTGCTGGAGCGCAAGGGCTGCCGGCTCGGCGTGATCACCACCGCCGGTTTCCGCGACGTGCTGGAGATGCGCCGGCGCGACCGGCGCAACACCTGGGGGCTGTGGGGCGACTTCCAGCCGGTCACGGAACGCGACCTGCGGCTGGAAGTGCCGGAACGCACGCTGGCGGACGGCACCGTCCACACACCGGTCGACCTGGCGGCGGTCGAGGCGGCGGCGCGCGAACTGCTCGGCCGCGGCGCGGAAGCCTGCGCCATCGTCTTCATCAACGCCTATGCCAACCCGGCCAACGAACGCGCCGCGGCCGCCGCGCTGCGCGCCGTCTGGCCGAACCTGCATGTCAGCGTGTCGAGCGAGATCCTGCCGGAGATCCGGGAGTTCGAGCGCGCCTCCACCACCGGGCTGAACGCCTATCTCCAGCCGGTGGTCGCAAGCTACCTCGGCAAGCTCGAATCCGCGCTGGGCGAGGCGGGGTTCGGCGGGAACTTCCACATCGTGCAGTCGAATGGCGGCATCATGTCCACCGCGACCGCGCGCGGGGTGCCGGTGCGGACCGCGCTGTCCGGGCCGGCCGCGGGCGTGATCGCGGCGGCGGCCATCGCGCGGGCGGCGGGCTTCCCCAACGCCATCACCTGCGACCTCGGCGGCACCAGCTTCGACGTGTCGCTGGTGACGCAGGGGCGGATGGAGCTGGCGGCGCAGGCGACCATCGATTTCGGCCTGGTGATCCGCAGCCCGATGATCGAGATCACGACCATCGGCGCCGGCGGCGGTTCCATCGCGCATGTGGACCGCGGCGGGCTGCTGCAGGTGGGGCCGGAAAGCGCGGGCAGCCGGCCGGGCCCTGTCTGCTACGGCGGGGGCAACACGCGACCGACGCTGACGGATGCGAATGTGGTGCTCGGCCGCATCAACGCGGACCGCCCGATCGGCGGCGCGCTGTCGCGCCTCGATGTCGAAGGCGCGAAGGCGGCCATCGCGGCGCATGTGGGCGACCCGCTCGGCCTCGATCCCATGGCGGCGGCCGAGGCCATCGTGCGCGTCGCCAACGCGAAGATGGCCGGCGCCATCCGCCTCGTCTCCATCGAGCGCGGGCACGACCCGCAGAAATTCGTGGCGCTGCCCTTCGGCGGTGGCGGCGCGCTGCATGTCGGCGCGCTGATCAAGGAGGTCGGGCTCCAGGCCGCGCTGGTGCCGCGCTTCCCGGGCGTGACCAGCGCGCTGGGCTGCGTCATCGCCGATGTGCGCCACGATCAGGTGCGCACGCTGAACCTCTCGCTCGACGGCGTGGACGCGAAGGCGCTCGACGCGCGCATGGTGGAGGAGGCGACGGCGGCCCGGCGGGTGGTGGAGACGGCGGGCCTGCCGGTGGACCGCATCGAGATCCGCTTCGAACTCGACATGCACTATGCCGGCCAGACCCACACGGTGGGCGTGCCGCTGCCGCTGCATGTCGTGAAGGGCAGCACCGGCGTGAGCGAGGCGATCATCCGCAACGCCTTCGAGACCGCCTACCAGACGGCATTCAGCCGCCTGCTGCCGGGCCTGCCCATCCGCATCGTCACGCTGCGGACGGCGGCCATCGGCATCCGGCCGGATTTCGACCTCGCCGCGCTGGCGCCGCCGCCGGGCGCGACGCTGGAAGCCGCCTCGCGCGGGGCGCGGCAGGTCTGGTTCGACGGCGCCTGGCACGCCGCCGCGGTGTGGTCGCGGCTCGACCTGCCGGAGGGCGCGCGGGTGCACGGCCCCGCCATCCTGGAACAGCCGGATGCCACCGTGGTGGTGGACCCGGACCTGGTGGCGCGCGTGGACCGCTTCGGCAACCTCATCATCGAGCGGGAGTGAGTGCGGTGCAGGACACGGCGCTGCTGCTCTGCGACCTGCAGAACGACTTCCTCCACCCGGACGGCGCCTATGGCCGCGCCGGGCAGTCCGCGCCCGCCATCGCGGCGCTGCCCGCGCGCATCCGGCCGCTGGCCGATGCGCTGCGCGCGAAGGGCGGCTGGATCGCCTCGACCCACTTCACCCTGTTCACGGGACGTGACGGCGAACCCCTGATCGACCCGCACCTGAAGAAGTTGCGCCCCTTCCTGCGGAAGGGCGACTTCGCGATGGGCGGGTGGGGGCACCGCGTCGTGGACGAACTCGCCCCCTCGGACCTGCCGGTGGAGAAGGTGGGATACGACGCCTTCTATGCGACGCGGCTGGAATGGATCCTCCGCAAGGTCGGCATCCGCCGGCTGCTGGTGGCGGGCATCGTCACCAATGGCGGCGTCTCCTCCACCGTGCGCGGCGCGCATGTGCGCGAATTCGACGTGACGGTGCTGGAGGATGGCTGCGCCGCCTTCACGCAGGACCTGCACGACACCGCCATCGCTGCGCTGCGCCCTGTCGCCCGCATCAGCACCGTGGCGGCGGAGCTGGCGGCGCTGCGATGACCCGCGCGCGCGTCGTCACCGAAGCCGATCCGACCTTCGAGGCGGAGGTGCCGGTCGCCATCATCGGCGCCGGCGCGGCGGGGCTGACCGCGGCGCTCGCCTGCCGCAGCGGAGGCGTGGAGCCATTGGTGATCGAGCGCGACCCGGTGCCGAGGGGCTCGACCAGCCTCTCGGCCGGGCTGATCCCGGCGGCCGGCACGCGCTTCCAGCGCGAACGCGGCATCGCCGACGACCCTGCCACCTTCGCCGCAGACATCCAGCGCAAGGCGCATGGCCGGGCCGACCCCGCGACCGTCGACCTCGTCGCCCGCAGCGCGGCGCCCACCGTCGAATGGCTGGCGGACAGCTTCGGCCTGCCCTTCAGCGTCGTGCACGACTTCGACTATCCCGGCCACGCGAACCGCCGGATGCACGGGCTGCCGAGCCGCAGCGGCGCGGAGCTGATCGACCGGCTGCGCAGCGCGGCGGAAGCCGCCGCGGTCCCGCTGCTGACGGAGGCGCACGCCACCACCCTCGTCGCCGATCCCGCCGGGCGCATCCGCGGCCTGGTCGTCGAGCGCCCGGACGGCAGCGCGGAACGCATCAGCGCGGGGGCGGTCGTGCTCGCCTGCTGCGGCTACGGCGCCAACAAGGACCTGGTCCGCCGCTACATCCCCGCCCTCGCGGATGCCGTCTATTTCGGCCATCCGGGCAACGAGGGCGAGGCGGTGCTTTGGGGCGAGGCGCTCGGCGCCGCGCTGCGCGACATGACGGGGCACCAGGGCCATGGCTCGGTGGCGCATCCGCAGGGCATCCTCGTCTCCTGGGCGGTCATCATGGAAGGTGGCTTCCAGGTGAATGCCGAGGGGCGGCGCTTCTGGAACGAGGGCAGCGGCTATTCCGAGGCCGGGGTCGCCGTGCTGTCCCAGCCCGGTGGCGTCGCCTGGGACATCTTCGACGCCCGCATCGCCGGCATCGCCCGGCAGTTCGAGGATTTCCGCCAAGCCGAGGCGCAGGGCGCCATCCTCTCCGCGGCGACGCCGGAGGAACTGGCGGCGAAGGCCAGGCTGCCGGCCGAGGCGCTGGCCGCGACGCTGGCGGAGGTGGAGCGGCTGAAGCTTGGCGCCGCCCGCGATTCCTTCGGGCGGGACTGGTCGCGCGCCGCGCCGCTCGCCGCGCCCTATCGCGCGGTGCGGGTGACGGGCGCGCTGTTCCACAGCCAGGGCGGGCTCGCCATCGACGGCGCGGCGCGCGTCCGGCTCGCGGCCGGCGGCGTGGTGCCGAACCTCTTCGCCGCGGGCGGCGCCGCCTGTGGCGTCAGCGGGCCGGAGGCATCGGGCTACCTGTCCGGCAACGGCCTGCTGACCGCCGTGACGCTGGGGCGGATCGCGGGGCAGGGGGCTGCGGCCCTCGCAGGGGAATAGGGACGGACCTCCATGGACCAGTACGGCATCGGCCAGCCCGTGCGACGCAAGGAGGACCGGCGCCTCCTCACCGGCGGCGGGCTCTACACCGACGACATCGACCTGCCGGGGCAGGCGCATCTGGCGATCCTGCGCTCGCCGCACGCCCATGCGCGGATCCGGTCGCTGAATGTCGAGCCCGCCCGCGCCGCCCCGGGCGTGGCGCTGGTGCTCACCGGGCATGACGCGGCGGCGGACGGCCTCGGCCTGTTCCCGCTGCAGGTCGAGGTCGCGCCCATGCCCGGCACGCCGCCGCTCTACGCCCCGCCGCGCGCCATCCTCCAGACCGAGGCCGTGCGCTTCGTCGGCGACCCGGTCGTGGCGGTGGTGGCCGAGACCCGCGCCCAGGCGCTCGACGCGCTGGAACTGGTCGAGATCGAGTACGAGCCGCTGCCGGCCGTGACCGAGACGGCCCGCGCGCTGGACGCGGATGCGCCGGTGATCTGGCCGGAACGCGGCAGCAACCTATGCGTGCTTTGGACCAATGGTCGCAAGGAACAGACGGATGCGGCCTTCGCGCGCGCGCATCTCGTCGCGCAGGTGGACCTGGTGCAGAACCGCGTCATCGGCAACCCGATGGAGCCGCGGGTGGCCATCGGCCAGTGGGACGCGGCGCGCGAACGCTACGACCTGACCAGCCCGACCCAGGGCGTGATCCGCGTGCGGGAAGGGCTGGCGAAATACATCTTCGACGTCCCGCTGGAGAAGGTGCGCGTCGTCTCGCCCGATGTCGGCGGCGGCTTCGGCCTGCGCGGCAAGCTGTTCCCGGAATCCGCCATGGTGCTCTGGGCGGCGCGCAGGCTCGGTCGCCCCGTCAAGTGGCGCGCGGACCGCGCGGAGACGATCGTGTCCGACCCGCATGGCCGGGACCACGTCACCCATGCCGAGATGGCCTTCGACGCGCAGGGCAAGGCGCTCGGCCTCCGCGTCCGCAGCGTCGCTGCGATGGGCGCCTACCTGTTCGACTTCGGCCCGCGCATCCCCACCATCGCGGGCGCGCGCATCGCCGGCACGGTCTATGACCTGCAGGACGTCAACATGGAGGTGAAGTGCGTCTTCACCAACACCGTGCCGACGGATGCCTATCGCGGCGCGGGACGGCCCGAGATCGCCTACACCATCGAACGCCTGCTCGACATCGGCGCGCTCCGGCTCGGCCTGACGAAGGACGAGATCCGGCGGCGCAACTACATCCCGGCCGACCGGATGCCCTACACCAACTGCGTCGGCAACGTGCTGGACAGCGGCGATTTCGCCGGCACCCAGGCCATGGCGCTGGACCTGGCCGACTGGCAGGGGTTCGAGGCGCGGCGGGAGGACAGCCGCCGCCGCGGCCTGCTGCGCGGCCGGGGCATCGGCTACTTCATCGAGGCATCGGGCGGGCAGCCGCAGGAATGGGCGCGGCTGGTGATGACGCCGGAGGGCAAGGCCCGCCTGCATGTCGGCACCTTCAGCCACGGCCAGGGGCACGAGACGGCCTTCGCGCAAATCGTCCATGCCCGCCTCGGCATCCCGTTCGAGGATGTGGAGCTGGTGCAGGGCGACACGGACACGGTGGAACAGGGCTTCGGCACCGGCGGGTCGCGCTCCTCCCAGATGGGGGGCGTCGCGACCTCGATGGCGTCGGAAGCGGTGCTGGCCAAGGCAAAGCGCATCGCCGCGCATCTGCTGGAGGCGGGCGTCGCCGACATCGAGTTCCATGCCGGCCGCTTCACGGTGGCGGGCACCGACCTCGGCGTGGACTGGGCGCGGGTCGCCGCCGCCGCCGCGCAGGGCCCCTTGCCGGAAGGCGAGGCGCCGGGCCTCGACGAACGCGTGCTCTACAAGCGCAGCACCGAATGCAACTTCCCGAATGGCTGCCACGTCGCGGAGGTCGAGATCGACCCCGAGACCGGGCGGCTGGAGGTGGTGCGCTATGCCGCCGTCGACGATGTGGGCCGCGTCATCAACCCGCTGCTGGTGCATGGCCAGTCGCATGGCGGCATCGCGCAGGGGCTGGGCCAGGCGGTGCTGGAGGATGCGCGCTACGACCCGGAGAGCGGCCAGTTCCTGACCGCCACCTTCCAGGACTACGCGATGCCGCGCGCGGGGGACATGCCGGACCTGGCCGTGGACTTCCACGAGGTGCCGACGCCGATCAACGAACTCGGCGTGAAGGGCGCGGGCGAGGGCGGGGCCTGCGGCGCGCCGCCCGCCATCGTCAGCGCCGCCTGCGACGCGCTCGGCGTGGAACACCTGGACATGCCGCTGACGCCGGAGAGGGTGTGGCGGGTGCTGGCGGCAGGCTGATACTGACCGGCGTGAATGCTGACACATTCACGCCCCTCAGACGCCGGGCGGGCCGCATCCGCGGCCCTTGGCTTCGCCGCAGATGCGGCGGCCGCCATCCGGCGGCTCGGCGGGCTTGGCCCGCCGCCATCGGATCACCTTCAACGCCGGCCGGTATGACACGCGGCGGGGCGGGGATGCGGCCGCATCCCCGCCACGTCCTGCCGGGTTCAGGCGCCCGGCAGGATCGGCGCGTTGGTGATGTGGAAGATGCCGTCGCTGGCCAGCACGTCGGCGCGGGTGATCGCCACGGCGCCGCGGTTCGGCTGCACCGGCGCGCCGTCGCGCACCACGTTCGCCGTGCGCGGTCCGGTCGGCGTCACCAGCACGCGGCCGCGGTCCCAGGTGTTCACCTGGCCGCGGCGCGCCTGGATCTCATTCAGGCGAAGCAGGTTCCACGCGGCATTCGCGTTCACCAGCTGCGCCGCCGCGGCGCGCTGCTCCGCGCTCGGGTTCGCGGGCGGGTTATCGAGCACGGCCAGCAGCGGCGCGGGCAGGCCAGCCAGCGCCTCGTTGGTCGGCGCGAACAGCGTCACCGCGCCGTTGGCGCGGCCGAGCCGGCTGGTCTGGCCGCTGACGACCAGCGCGTTCACGAAGCGCGAATGCTCCGGCTTGGAACGCAGCAGCGTCAGGATGTCGATGGTGCCGTCCTCGGGGATGACCCGGGGCGGGGCGGGGGTCTGACAGGCGGCGAGCAGCAGCGTCAGGCCACCGGCCCCCAGCGCAAGGCGTCGCGAGATCACGGGCAGGTCCTTCCGGTCATGCGCGGGCGCGGGCGCCCGGCGTCGTATCGCGCGACGCTGTTAGCCGCCCTGCGCGGAGGCGTCCAGGGCGGCGCGGTCGGCGTTACGGCGCCGCCGTCTCCGGCGCGATCCCGTCCGGCTCCAGCACCACCACCGGTTCTCCGTTGCCCAGCACGCCGACGCCGCCCAGCGCCGGCAGGGCGGCGAGCCCGGGGTGCAGCGGGCGCAGCAGCAGGTCGGTCCGGCGCTGCACGCGGTCCACGACCAGCCCGAAGGAACGTCCCGCGGATTTGAGCAGCACCGTCGTGCCACGCGCGGCATGGCCCGCGATGCCGAGGACGTCGGCCAGCGCCACCACCTCGCATCCCGCCCCGGCGCCGGCTTCCAGCACCGCCTCGACCCGGGCCGCCGGCAGGGCGTAGGCGCGGCCGGCGAGTTCCACCAGCAGCACCGGCTGCACCGCCGCCGTCAGCGGCAGGCGCAGGGTGAAGGAGGTGCCCTGCCCGGGCCGGCTCGCGATCTCCACCGTCCCGCCGGCGCGGCGCACGGCATCCTGCACCACGTCGAGCCCGACGCCGCGGCCGGACGTCTCGGTCACCGCCTCGGCGGTCGAGAAGCCGGGGCGGAACAGCAGCGCATGCACCTCCTCCTCGCCCAGCCGCGCCGCCTGTTCGGCCGTGACCAGCCCGCGGGAGACGGCGCGGGAGAGCACCCTGGCGCGATCGATCCCCCGCCCGTCGTCGGACACGCGCACCCGCACCTGTCCCGTGCGCCGCGCGGCGGAGACGCGCAGCACCGCGTGGCGGGGCTTACCCGCGGCCAGCCGCGCCTCCGGCGGCTCGATCCCGTGGTCCACCGCGTTGCGGGTCAGGTGCAGCAGGGGGTCGGCCAGCATCTCCACCAGGCTGCGGTCGATCGTGACCTCCTCCCCCTCCAGCAGCAGCTCGACCTCCTTGCCCGAGGCGCCGGCCACGGCGCGGACCACCCGCGGCAGGCGCGCGAACAGGGTGCCCACGGGCACGACGCGCAGTTCCATCACCGCGTCGTCCAGCCGGCGCATCCCCACCGCCAGCCGGTTCTCGGCGCGCTCCAGCGCCTCCTGCATGGCGCGCAGCCGGCGCAGCACGGCGCCGACCTCGCGCGCGAGCCCGCCTGCCATGCGGCGTTCCAGCCCGGCCAGTGTCGTGATCGCCTCCGCCCCGCCGCCCTCGTCCAGCGCCTCGGCGAGGGCGAGCGACGCCGCGCGCACCTCCGCCTCCAGCGCGATGATCTGGTCGATCGTCTCCTGCCGGACGCGCATGGTGACCGGCGCGGCGCGGCCGGCCTGCGCGGCTTCCTGCGCCGCGGCCTCCACGGGGGCGAGGTCGAGCACGACGCGCCGCGCCGGGTCGGCCGCGGTCAGCGCGCGCGACAGCGCCTCGATCCCGGCGGGGCCGGCCACCAGCATGTCGAGATGGGAGGGATCGCCGTCGAGCCGCGTGCGGCTGGTCAGCACCTCCGCCTCGGCGGCGAGCGCGGCGGCCACGGCGGCCTCGGCCTCCGGCGGCACCAGCGTCGCCATCCGCAGGCGGTACAGCGCGCGGCCGGCATCGAGCGCCGCGACCACCCGCCGCCGCCCCTCGGCGCCCAGCAGCCCCGCGAAGGCGGCCGGGATGCGCG
>NZ_JBNXUO010000023.1:0-81345 GCF_050563535.1 Falsiroseomonas sp. CW058 | reverse complement strand
CCGGTGGCCGGGCCGCCGCCTTCCTACCTCCAGGCGGTCGCGGCGGCGCTCGACCGGCAGAAGCAGTATCCCGCGGGCGCCCGCATGCGTCGCGCCACCGGCATCGCGACGCTGCGCTTCACCCTGCTGCGCGACGGCCGCGTCGCCGGCTGGCAGCTGCTGCGCGGGACGGGCGATGCCGAGCTGGACGAGGCGGTGGAGGCGATGATCCGCCGCGCCACCCTGCCGCCCATGCCCGCCGACATGCCGGGCGATCGGCTGGAGCTGACGGTGCCGGTGCGCTTCGTGCTGCGCTGACTCGACGGCGGCCTTGTCCGCGCGGCACCGCATCGCGATCTCCGGCGTTGGATGGCGTGCCGATGCCGCCGGAGCCGGAACCCGACCGATGCAGCTTCCCTTCGACAACAGCTATGCGCGCCTGC
Organism: Falsiroseomonas sp. CW058; assembly: GCF_050563535.1. NCBI lineage: Bacteria > Pseudomonadati > Pseudomonadota > Alphaproteobacteria > Acetobacterales > Roseomonadaceae > Falsiroseomonas > Falsiroseomonas sp. CW058. The sequence continues at coordinate 80,923 of NZ_JBNXUO010000023.1, read as the reverse complement.
CCGACCGCTTCTTCGCGCGCCTGGCGCCGACGCCCGTGGCCGCGCCGCGCCTGCTAAAGCTCAACCTGCCGCTCGCGCAGGAGCTCGGGCTCGACCCCGCCTGGCTCGCCTCGGACGAGGGGGTGGAGGTGCTGGCCGGCAACCGCGTGCCGGAGGGGTCGGAGCCCCTGGCGCAGGCCTATGCCGGGCACCAGTTCGGCGGCTTCGTCCCGCAGCTCGGCGATGGCCGCGCCATCCTGCTGGGCGAGGTGGTGGCGCGGGACGGGATGCGCCGCGACATCCAGCTGAAGGGGTCCGGCCCCACCCCCTTCTCCCGCCGCGGCGACGGGCGCGCGGCGCTCGGCCCGGTGCTGCGCGAATACGTGGTGAGCGAGGCGATGCATGCCCTCGGCATCCCCACCACCCGCTCCCTGGCGGCCGTCGCGACCGGGGAGGCGGTGTATCGCGAGACCGCCCTGCCCGGCGCGGTGCTGACGCGCGTGGCGGCCAGCCACATCCGCGTCGGCACCTTCCAGTATTTCGCCGCGCGGCAGGACCTGGACGGGCTGCGGATGCTGGCCGACCACGCCGTCGCGCGCCATGACCCGCAGGCGGCGGGCGCGCCCAACCCGTATCGCGCGCTGCTGGAGGGCGTCGTCGCGCGGCAGGCGGCGCTGGTCGCGCGCTGGATGCTGGTCGGCTTCATCCACGGCGTGATGAACACCGACAACACGACCGTCAGCGGCGAGACGATCGATTTCGGCCCTTGCGCCTTCCTCGACGCCTACCACCCCGGCCAGGTCTTCAGCTCGATCGACCACCAGGGGCGCTACGCCTTCGGCAACCAGCCGCGCATCGCGCTGTGGAACCTGACCCGGCTGGCCGAGACGCTGCTGCCCCTGCTGGCCGCGGAGGAGGCCGCCGCCATCGAGGTGGCGCAGGAGGTGCTGGCCGGCTTCGCGCCGCGGTTCGAGGCCGCCTGGCTCGGCGGCCTCGTCCGCAAGGTCGGGCTGGAGGCGGTGCAGGAGGGCGACGGCGACCTGCTGGAGGACCTGCTGCTGCGCATGGCGGAGAACGAGGCCGACTTCACCCTCACCTTCCGCAGCCTGGCCGATGCCGCGGCAGGGCCCGGTGGCGAGGCGGCGGTGCGGGCGCTGTTCAAGGACCCCGCCGCCTTCGACGCCTGGGCCCCGCGCTGGCGCGCCCGCCTGGCGCAGGAAGGCCGCGCGCCGGAGGCGGTGCGCGCCGCGATGCGCGCGGTGAACCCCGCCTTCATCCCCCGCAACCACCAGGTCGAGCGGGTGATCGCCGCCGCCGTGCAGGGGGACGACCTGGCCCCCTTCGAGGCGCTGCTGGCCGTGCTGGCCCGCCCCTTCGACGACCAGCCCGGCGCGGCCGATTACGCCCTGCCGCCGCAGCCGGAGGAGAGGGTGCTCGCGACCTTCTGCGGAACCTGACGGAAAATTCACGCCGCTGATCCCGAACACGCGTGATGGCGTGCTGGCCTGCGGGACGGCGCGCGATACTCTCCCCCACTGCGGTGACGATCCGCGATGGGGAAGACAGGCATGGCGCGTTGGCGCGTGGGCGTTGATTCGGGCGGGACCTTCACGGATGTCTGCCTCTTCGACGAGGAGGAAGGCCGGGTCGAGGTCTGGAAGGTCTCCTCGACGCCGGACGACCCCTCCCGCGGGATCGCCCAGGGCGTGGAGGAGGGGATGCGCCGCGTGGCGCCCGACGCCGCCGAACCCGGCGCGCCGGTTTCCTATTTCGGCCATGGCACCACGGTCGCGACCAATGCGCTGATCCAGCACCGCGGCGTGCGGACGGGGCTGGTCACCACCGACGGTTTCCGCGACCTGCTGGAGATCGGCCGGCAGAAGCGCCCGGATCTCTACGACATGCAGGCGGACAAGCCGCCCACGCTGGTCCCGCGCGACCTGCGCCGGCAGGTGCCGGAACGGGTGCGCCATGACGGCCGCATCGACCTGCCCCTGGACGAGGCGGCGATGCGGGAGGCGGCGCGCGCGCTGAAGGAAGCGGGGGTGAAGGCCGTCGCCGTCTCCTTCCTCTACGGCTTCATCCGGCCGGAGCACGAGCGCCGCGCGGTGGAGATCCTGCGCGAGGAGATGCCCGACGCCTTCATCAGCGCGGGCCACGAGATCGCGCCCGAGTTCCGCGAGTTCGAGCGGCTGTCGACCGTCGTGCTGAACGCCTATCTCGGCCCCGTCATGCGCAGCTACATCGAGCGGCTGACGCCGCGGCTGCGCGCGCTGGGCATGACCGCGACGCCGCACCTCACGCAGTCCAACGGCGGCGTCATCGGCTTCCAGACCGCGGCCGAGATGCCGGTGCGGGCGGTGCTGTCGGGCCCGTCCACCGGCGTGGTCGGCGCGCAGGCGATCGGCACGCTGGCCGGGTTCGAGGACCTGATCACCTTCGACATGGGCGGCACCTCGACCGATGTCGCGCTGCTGAACGGGGGGCAGTGCAAGCTGGCCTCGGAAGCCACCGTGCATGGCTATCCGATCAAGGCGCCGATGCTCGACATCCACACGGTGGGGGCGGGGGGCGGGTCCATCGCCTTCATCGACAGCGGCGGGCTGCTGAAGGTGGGCCCGCGCAGCTGCGGCGCGGATCCGGGGCCGGCCTGCTACGGCCGCGGCAACCCGGAACCGGCGACGACCGACGCGAATGTCGTGCTGCAGACGCTGAACCCGGAATACCTGCTGGGCGGTCGGATGGCGGTGCGGCAGGACCTGGCGAGGCAGGCCATCGGGCGGCTGGCGGAACGCCTCGGCCTCGGCCTGATGGAGACGGCGCAGGGCATCATCTCCGTCGTCACCGCCAACATGGCGCGGGCCATCCGCGTCATCTCCGTCCAGCGCGGCCACGACCCGCGCGACTACACGCTGATGGCCTTCGGCGGCGCCGGGCCGCTGCATGCCGCGCGGCTCGCGCTCGAGCTCGACATGAAGCGCGTGCTGGTGCCGCGCAACCCGGGCATCCTCTGCGCCATGGGGCTGCTGCTGACCGACCTGCGGGCCGATTTCGCCGCCACGAAGCTGCTGCCCGCCACCGCAGCCTCGGTGGCCGAGGTCGCTTCGGGCTTCGACGGGCTGGCCGCGCGGGCCGGCGAGTGGTTCGCGCATGAGGAGATCGCGCCCGGGGACCGCCACCTGACCCGCACGGCCGACATGCGCTATGCCGGGCAGAACTACGAGCTGCCGGTCGCGCTGCCCGCCGGCCCGGTGACGGCGGAGACGATCGCGGCCCTCGCCCTCGGCTTCGCCGAGGCGCACCGGCAACGCTACGGCTTCGTGGCGGAGGACGAGCCGGTGCAGCTCGTCACCCTGCGGCTGGAGGCGACGGGGCGGGTGCGGAAGGCCGTGCTGAGGTCCCACCCCGAGGCAGGGCCCGACGCATCCGCCGCCATCACCGGCGAACGCGAGGTCTGGTTCCCCGAGGCCGGCGCCTTCGTCCGCACGCCGATCTACGCCCGCGACGCGCTGCGCCCGGGCAACCGCTTCACCGGCCCCGCCATCGTGGAGCAGATGGACACCACCACCGTCGTGCTGCCCGGCATGCAGGCGCATGTCGACCCCTACCTGAACCTCATCCTGGAGGTCACGGCATGACCGACGCCCCGATGGCCCATGCCCCCGTGCTCGACCCCATCACCGTCGAGGTGATCGGCGCCGCGCTGTCCTCCATCGTCGAGGAGACGGGGGAGGCGCTGATCCGCGCCTCCTACTCGACCAACATCAAGGAAAGGCGGGACTGCTCGACCGCGCTGTTCGACACCGCGGGCAACACGCTGTGCCAGGCGGAACACATCCCGATCCACCTCGGCAGCTTCATCGGCATCGTGCCGCACATCCTGAAGCTGCACGACGCGGCGGGGATGCGGCCGGGCGACGTCTTCGTGGGCAACGACGCCTATGCGGGCGGCGGCACGCACCTGCCCGACATCGTGCTGGCCGAGCCGATCTTCGTGGGGGACCGCATCGTCGCCTGGACGGTGAACCTGGCCCATCATTCGGACTTCGCCGACCGCGGCCACGCCCACATCTACCAGGAAGGCCTGCGGATCCCGCCCGTGCGGCTGTACCGCGCGGGGGAGCTGCAGAAGGACGTCCTCGACCTCATCCTGCTGAACTGCCAGGTGCCGCGCGAACGCCTGTCGGACCTGCGCGCGCAGATGGCGGCGAACCGGGTGGGCGTGCAGCGCTTCCAGGCGCTCTGCGCGAAATACGGGACGGAGGTGGTGCTGGCCGCCGGCGCCGCGCTGCTCGACTACGCCGAGCGCAAGATGCGCGCGGGCATCGCCGCCATCCCCGACGGCACCTACGACTTCGAGGACGTGTTCGAGAGCACGGAGGTCACGCGCCACCTGCCGCTGAAGGTGCAGATCACGGTCGCGGGCGACGGCATGGCGCTGCATTTCGACAGCCCGGACCAGCTGCGCGCCGGGCTCAACATGACCTACACGGCGCTGCTGGCGACGGCCTACTACGTGGTGAAGTCCGTGGTGGACCCGACCATCCTGCCCAATGCCGGCCTCGCCCGGCCGCTGACCATCACGGCGCGGGAGGGGACGGTGCTGAACTGCACGCACCCCGCCGCGGTGAACGGCCGCGTGCAGACCTGCCAGCGCGTCTCGGACCTCATCCTCGGCGCGCTGGCCAAGGCGGTGCCGGACCGGGTGACGGCCTGCTCCAACTCCGTCTGCACCGTCGCCACCTTCATCGGCCAGCGCAAGGACGACGGCGCCATCTGGGTCTACCTGGAGACGATGGGCGGCGGCGCCGGCGCGCGTGCCACCAAGGACGGGCTGGACGGCGTGCATGTGCATGTCACCAACACCTCCAACCTGCCGGTGGAGGCGCTGGAGATCGAGTACCCGCTGACCCTGCTGCGCTACGAGCTGGTGGAGGGTTCGGGCGGGGTCGGGACGCATCGCGGCGGGATGGGGCTGCGGCGGGTCTACCGCGCGGACGAGGATTGCCGCGTGCGCGTCGACGTCTCGCGCCTCACCTCGCTGTCCTGGGGGCTGTTCGGCGGCGGGCCGGGCGGGCATGGCGCGGTGGAATGCGGCCCCGGCGTGGTCTTCGACCGCGACAATGCGGAGTTGAAGGCCGGGCAGTGGTTCGCCATCGTCAGCCCGGGCGCCGGCGGCTACGGCCCGCCGGAAGCGCGCGCGCCGGAAGCCGTGGCGCGCGACCTGGCCGAAGGCGTGATCGACGCCGCGACCGCGCGGGGGACCTACCGCCACGGGGCGTGAAGCCCGCAGGACTTGCAACGAACAGGGAGAAGCACGATGGGTCCGACCACCACGCGCCGCGCCGTCCTGGCTGGCGCCGCAGCATCCGCCACCCTGCCCTTCCTGCGCGCGCCGGGCGCGCGGGCGCAGACGCCGGGGGTGCTGACCTTCGGCCTCTCGTCCTTCCCGCCCTCGATCCAGCCCTGGGCGAACACCGGCACCGCGGCCGCGACGATCAAGCTGATGATCTATCGCGGCCTCACCTCCTACGGCCCCGATGGCGCGCTGCGCGGGGAGCTGGCGGAATCCTGGTCCCCCATCGGCACGCAGGGCTGGGAGTTCAAGCTGCGCCAGGCGCGCTTCCAGAACAACGAGCCGGTGACCTCGGCCGACGTGAAATGGACGATCGAGCAGATCGCCGCCGAACGCTCCACCGCCTATTTCCGCGCCGAGATGCAGAAGGTCGACCGCGTCGAGACGCCGGACGACCGCACGGTGCGCATCTTCCTGAAGGAACCCGTGGCGACGCTGCCGGTCTGGATGGCGTCCTACCACCTTCCGATCATCTCGCGGAACTCGCCGCGCGGCAGCTTCGTCGGCGCCGGGCCCTTCATGATCCGCGCGCAGGAACGCGGCACGGCGATCGACCTCGAACCCTTCCGCGGCTTCTTCCGCCCCGGCCTGCCGAAGCTGCGCGGCATCCGCGCCATCGCCTATGCGGACGAGAACCTGCGCGTCTCCGCGCTGCGGTCGGGCGACGTGGACCTCATCGAATACGTGCCCTGGCAGTCGATGGACGGCATCTCGGCGGACCCGCAGCTGAAGCTGGACACGGTCGACGGCGCCTTCATGTTCCTGGTCTTCAACGGCACGCGCGCGCCCTTCAACGACCACCGCGTGCGCCGCGCCGTCGCGCACGCCATCCGGCGGGACGAGCTGGTGCGCGCCGCCTTCTTCGGCCGCGGGTCGCCGCTGATGCAGCTGCCCGTCCCGGATTCCAGCGCCTTCTACAACGCCGAGTTCAAGGACGGCTGGCGCTACGACCCGGACCTGTCGCGGCGCCTGCTGGCGGAGGCAGGGCATCCCAACGGCTTCTCCTGCTCCATGCTGTCGACGGCGCAGTACGGGATGCACAAGGACACGGCGGAGGTGACGCAGCAGCACCTTGCCGCGGTCGGCATCCGGGCCGAGCTGAACCTGCCGGACTGGGCGACGCGCGTGAACATCGGCAACCGCGGGCAGTACGACATCGCGGTGATGGGCACGGCGGCCGACAGCAACGACCCCGACGGCATCGCCAACTTCCTCGACGGGTCGCTCGCGCCCTCCTATGTCCGCAGCTTCGGGCTCAAGGTGGACCGGATCACGGAGCTGCTGGCCGCGGGCCGCGCGGAGTTCGACGAGGCGAAGCGGCGAGACATCTACCGCGAGATGGAGCGCATCGCGATCGACCAGGCGCCGATCGTCGGCCTCACCTGGCGTAGCCAGGGCTATGCCATGCGCCGGCGCGTCAACGGTTTCAAGAACATGCCCGGCGCGCTGACCTTCTATTCCGGCCTCACCTTCGAGACGACGGAACTCGCGTGAAGGTCACCCGCGCGCAGATCTACCTCGCCGAGGTGGATGGACGCCGCCCCCTCATCCTCCGGCTCTGGACGGATGAGGGGATCGCGGGGCTCGGCGAGGCGGCGCTGGCCTATGGCATCGGCGCCACCGGCGCGGCGGCGGTGCTGGAGGAGATGCTGCGGAAGATCGTGCTCGGCCGCGACGCCTCCGCGATCGAGCCGATCTGGTCCGACCTCTACGACCACACCTTCTGGGCCAAGGGCGGCGGCCCGGTGATCTACGCCGCGATCAGCGCGATCGAGACGGCGCTGTGGGACATCAAGGGCCGCGCGCTCGGCGTGCCGGTGTACCAGCTTCTCGGCGGGGCGTACCGGCGCGATGTGCGCTGCTACGCCAATGGCTGGTCCTTCCGCGCGGTGACGGCGGACGAGACGGCGCGCGCCGCGGAGGTGCCGCTGAAGGCCGGCTACGACGCCATCAAGTTCTATCCCCTGGCCACGCCGATCCGGAACCATCCGAACGGCATCTTCGCCCATGTCTCCCGCCGCGAATTCGACCGCGACTTCGAGGATCTGGCGGTGGCCCGCGTGCGCGCCGTGCGCGACGCGGTGGGGCCGAAGGTGGACATCATGGTGGACATGAGCGCGGAGCTCACCACCGACGCCATCCTGCGGCTGGGGCGGAGGCTGGAGGAGTTCGACCTCACCTTCCTCGAGGAGCCGGTCGACCCCTTCGACCCGGATGCGATGAAGATGGTGGCCGACGGGCTGCGCTGCCCGGTGGCGGCGGGCGAGAGGCTCTACACCCGCTACGGCTTCCGCCGCCTGTTCGAGCTGCGGGCCTGCGCCATAGTCCAGCCCGACATCGGCACGGTCGGCGGCATCATGGAGACGAAGAAGATCGCCGCCATGGCGGAGACGTACAACATGCGCGTGCAGCCGCATCTCTGCGCCGGTCCGGTGGCGACGGCGGCGGCCCTGCAGCTCGACGCCTGCATCCCGAACTTCCTCATCCAGGAAATGTATCCCTTCCGCGTACCCGCGCATTTCGACCTGGTGGATGCGCCGCTGGAGCCGCAGATCCGGGGCGGGCGCGTCGCCATCCCGGACCGGCCGGGGCTGGGCGTCGATCTCGTGGAAAGCCGCGTCGCGCCCTTCCTGCGCGCCGACCTCGCGCTCGGGGGCTGAGCGGCGGCCGATGGGTCTGCGGCCCGGCGCGCCCACGCGCCACCCACGGGCCGTGGTCGCGCGCTAGACGTGCTGCCCGCCATTGATGTGGATCTCGGCCCCGTTGATGTAGGCCGCGGCGGCGCTGCACAGGAAGAAGATGGTGTCCGCCACCTCCTCCGGCCGGCCGAGCCGGCGCAGCGGGATGTCGCGCTCCACGATCTCCGCCGTGCCGGGCGACAGGATGGAGGTGTCGATCTCGCCGGGCGCGATGGCGTTCACCCGCACGCCATGCGGGCCGAGTTCATGCGCCATCTCCCGCGTCAGCGCGGCGAGCGCGGCCTTGGAACAGGCATAGGCCGGCCCGGCGAAGGGATGCACGCGCGTGCCCGCGATGGAGGTGACGTTGACCACCGTGCCGCCGGCCGCGACGAGTTCGGGGAACAGCGCGCGCGTCAGCAGCGCGGTGGAGACGAGGTTGACCGACAGCACCTGCTGCCAAGCCTCCATCCCGGTGCCGAGCACGCCGAGCCGCGCGCCGTCCGGACCCTTGGGCGAGATGCCGGCATTGTTCACCAGCGCATGCAGCCGGCCGTCAGGCAGGCGGCGGCGCAGTTCCTCCGCCAGCGCGTCGATGCCGCCAAGCTCGCCCAGGTCGGCCTGGATGTGGCTTTCCCGCCCGCCGGGCCAGGGGCATTGCTCGGCGAAAGGCTGGCGGGAGACGGTGTAGACCTTCCAGCCGCGGGTCTGGAACAGCTTCACGGTCGCATGGCCGATGCCGCGGCTCGCACCGGTGAGGAGCATGCAGTTCGGGCCGGCCACGCCGCTCTCCTCGTCGCGCGAAGGCCGTGACGTTCCACCCAAGCAGGGGGACGGTCAACTCCGCCCGCCGCTCCCGCGCCGCGACGTCAGGCGGGCATGGCGGCGCCGAGCGCGGGCAGCGGCGGCTCCCCGGCGTCGAGCTGGCGGAAGGGGCCGCGCGGCCCCTCGGCGGCCTGCAGCACGCCCCAGCCGAAGTGGAAATACCAGCCATGCAGCGCCAGCGCGCCCGCGGCCATCCGCTCCGCCACGAAGGGATAGGCGGCCAGGTGGCGCAGGCTCGTCAGCACCGCCGCCTGTTCGGCCCGGCGGGCGATCAGCGCGCGGTCGGCTTCCGTCACCAGCCCGTCCATCTCGTGCCGGACCTCGCGCGCGACCTCCACCCAGTCCGACACGTAGTCGAAGCGCGCCGCGCCGTGGTCGTGGTCCAGCAGGCAGCGCACGCCCGCGCAGAAGGAATGGCCGAGCACGACGATGTGGCGCACGCCGAGCGCCTTCACGCCGAACTCGATCGCCGATGCGGTGCCGTGCGGCGCGCCGTCCTCGGCCGGCGGCGGCACCAGTGCGGCGACGTTGCGCACCACGAACAGCTCCCCCGGCCTTGCGCCGCAGATGATGGCGGGGTCGGTGCGGCTGTCGGAACAGGCGATGACCATGACCTCCGGCCGCTGGCCGTCCAGCAGGCTGTCGTAGAGGTCGTGATCCGCCTCGAAGTGGTGGTGGCGGAAGCGGTCGAAACCCGCGACCAGGCGGCCCAGCGCGCCGCCCCGTTCCGGCTGGTGCATGTCCATCGTCGGCCTCAGAGCCCGAAGGCGGTGGAAAAGGGGTGGAAGCGGAGCGGATCGCCCTCGGCGACCGCGGCGCAGGCCGCGGGCAGCCACAGCAACCCATCCGCGCGGGACAGCGGCGAGAGCCTGGCGGAGCCGCCGCGACCCTCCCGCAGCAGCACCGGCAGGCCGGCGCCGTCATGGCCGGCCACGCGCGCCGGCAGGAATTCCTCGCGGCCTGGCCGCCGGTGGAACGCCTCGCCCGCCACGGCGGCGAGGGGCACCGCCGGTGCGGCCGCCGCGCCGGCCAGCCGCGCCAGGAGCGGGCGGCCGAGCAGCAGCATGGTGACCAGCGCCGCCAGCGGATTGCCTGGCAGGCAAAGGCAGAGCGCCTCTCCGATGCGCCCATGCGCCAGGGGCTTGCCGGGCTTGAGCGCGAGCTTCAGCGTCTCAACCCTGCCGCCGGCATCGCGGATGGCGCCCGGCAGGTGGTCCGCATCGCTGCCGGAGACGCCGCCGCTGGCCAGGATCAGGTCGTGCCCCGCCGCCGCCTTCCGCAGCGCGGCCGCGATCGCGGCGCGGTCGTCGGGCAGCACGCCGAGATCGGTGCAGGCCACCTCCCCGCCCGCGAGGAGGGCGCGCAGCATCGGGCGGTTGCTGTCATGGACCGCACCGCCGAGTTCGTTGCCGTTCGACAGCAGCGCGACGCGTAGGCGCCGGCGCACCGGCACCTCCTCCACCCCCGCCGCGGCCAGCAGGGCAACATGGCGGGCATCGATCCGCGTGCCGGGCTGGACCAGCGCGTCGCCGCGGGCGACATCCTCGCCCCGGTGGCGGATGTTCTCGCCCTTCGCCGGCAGGCGCCGGACCGTCAGGCGGCCGTCGCCGCGCGCGGCATGTTCCTCCATCACCACCGCCGCCACGCCGGCGGGCAGCGCCGCGCCGGTCAGCACACGCACCGCCTCGCCCGCCTCCAGCGGGTCGCCCGCGGGATCGCCCGCCGCGATGCAGCGCGTGAGGCGCGGCGCGGCGCCGGGGCCCAGGTCGGCCGCCGCCAGGCCGTAGCCGTCCATCGCCGACTGGTCGAAGGGCGGCAGGTCCAGGGCGGCGATCGGGGCGGCGGAGAGCACGCGGCCCAGCGCCTCGCCCGGGGGCAGCCAGTCCGTGCCGCGGACCGGCGCGGCGGCCGCGAGCAGCCGGCGCAACGCCTTGGCCGGCGGGATCAGCCCCGGTGCGTCGTCACAGCCGCTTCCGAGGCGGATCAGGGTGCCGTCGGGCATGTGTCGCCTCCCGCCAGGCCGCGGCGCGTCGCCATCTCCCGCGCCAGGCTCGCCTTCGTCTCCGCGCTCAGCCCGTCCCGCGCGAGGGGCATGATCGTCGCCTCCTCCAGTTCCAGGTGGCGGCGGTGCAGGCGCGCGAATTCCACGGCGGCGTCGAGTTCGCGCTGGCCCGCCTCCTCCCCCGCCGCCATCCGCCGCAGCGCGCCCATCGTCGTCGCCGCCAGGCGCGCGTCGCGCCGGTGGTCGGCCGAGAGGCGGTCGAGCGTCCCGCCCTGGTCGAGCGCGCGGAGGCGCGGGTAGAGCGAGCATTCCTCATCCGCGATGTGGAGCGGCAACTCGTCGCCGAGCCAACGCAGCAGCGCCTGCGCCATCACGCGCGCCCCGCGCGCGGCCGGGGCGCGGACCAGGCGTTCGAGATGGGAGAGCAGCGCCATCTGCCGCCCATGCTCGGCCGACAGGAACGCCACCGGGTCCTCCAGCAGCGCGCGCGCGAGCGGCGCGACGCCGAAGGCGGGGGCCAGGAGCGTCGACATCGCCGCCCCCTACTGGACGAGCGGCCCGTCCGCGCCGGCGGACAGCACGATGCCCTCGACCGCGGCGCGCGAGGCGAGCAGCGCCATGTACTGGTGCGCCGCCCGGCGCCATGCCGATTCGCGCAGCCAGGACGCGATGCGGTCCTGCACCGCGTCGAAGGGCAGGTCGCGCCCGTCCTCACGTTCCAGCACGCGCACGACATGGAAGCCGAATCGCGTCTCCACCACCGCGTCATGCACCTCGCCCGCGGCGGTGGCCTGCAGCGCGGCCTCGAATTCCGGCACGGTGCTGCCGCCCTCGACCAGGCCGAGATCGCCGGCCTGCTCGCGCGACGGGCAGTCCGACAGCTTGGCCGCAAGCGGGCCGAGCCGCGCGGGGTCCGCCTTCACCTCGGCCAGCGCGGCCTCGGCCCGGGCGCGGGCGGCGCCGCGGGCGGCGGGGTCGGCCGGGTCGGCGGCGATCAGCAGATGCGTCGCGTGCCAGGCCGGCGGTGTGCGGAAGCGCGCCCGGTTGGCGTCGAACCAGCGGCGGCAGGTGGCCTCGTCCGCCTCGGGGATCGAAAGCTCGGCGTCGAGCAGGCGGCGCAGCTGCGCGTCCTCCGCCGTCTCGTCGCCCTCGGGCGTCGCGTCCACGCCCTGCCGCGCGGCCTCGTTCAGCAGCAGGCGCCGGATCACCAGCGCCTCGGCCGCCGCGTGCCAGGCGGCGCCGGGCTCGGCGGCGGGGTGGTGCTGCATCTCGGCCGCGATCTCGATGGCCGGGATCTCCACGCCGTCGATCCGGACGGCCGGCGCCTCGAAGGGCGCCGGCTTGTGGTGGTGGTGCTGGTGCGTGCCCATGGCTCAGGCCACCCGCGCGTTGCGCCCGCGCCGGCGGACCAGCTGGTAGGGGCGGAAGGCATAGGAGACCGGCGCCGACCAGATGTGCACGAGGCGGGAGAAGGGGAAGGCCACGAACAGGGTCAGCCCCAGCAGGATATGCGCCTTGAAGACGAAGCCGACGCCGTCCAGCTGTTCCGCCGCGCCGCCCTGGAAGGTCACGATCGACTGCGCCCAGTGGCTGAGCTGCATCATCACATGGCCGTCGAGGTGGCCCAGCGAGAAGGGGATGGTCAGCAGGCCGAGCACCAGCTGCACCCAGAGCAGCGCCAGGATGGCGATGTCGGCGGCGGAGGAGGTGGCGCGGATGCGTTCGTCGAACAGGCGGCGGTGCAGCAGCATGGTCAGACCGACGAAGCAGAGCAGCCCCGCCGCGCCGCCCGAGACGATGGCGAGCAGCTGCTTCTGCGGCGCGGTGATGACCAGGCCGTAGAGCGCATGCGGCGTCAGCAGCCCGACGGTGTGGCCCACCATCAGGAACAGGATGCCGACATGGAAGCAGACGCTGCCCACCATCAGCTGCTTCCGCCGCAGCAGCTGCGACGAGCCGCTGCGCCAGGAATACTGTTCGCGCTCGAAGCGCAGCAGGCTGCCGAGCAGGAAGACCCCCACGGCCAGGTAGGGGTAGATGCCGAAGGCGAGGTGGTCGAGATAGGCGGACATGGCGTTCACCCTTGGATGGCGGCGACGTGGCGCACCACGGGCCGCTGGGGGTTCGGGTTCGGGGCGCGCCGCGCGGCGCGCATCTTCGCGGCCAGCACGTCCGGGCCGCATTCGGCGGCGGGGTCGGCACCGGGGCCGAACACCACCGGCGCCTCGGCCCAGGCCGCGTCGAGGGATTCCGGCGTCTCGGCCGGCTCCTCCTGCGCAGGCGTGGTGCCGGGCACCCGGCCCACCGCGCGCAGCACGCCTTCCACCGCGCCCGCCCAGGGGCTGCGGCGGGAGACGAGGCGGCCATGCAGCAGGTCGATCACCGGGGCCGCATTGGCCAGCAGCGCGACGCCGCCCTCACCGGCCACCGCGGCGTATTCCAACAGCAGCGGCAGGTGGTCCGGCAGCTCGCCCGTGGCGGGCTCGAGCCCCGCCGCGCCGTAGATGCCGAGAAGCTCCACCATCGCCGGGCCGCGTTCGCGGCTGTCGCCGTGGACGTGCTCGAACAGGTTGAGGCAGAGCGACCGGGTGCGGTCGAACAGGCCGACATACTCCTCCTGCAGGTCGAGCAGGTCGGTGTCCGACAGGTGGTGCAGCAGCCCGTCGAGCGCCGGCATCGCGTGCCGGAGCGTGCGGTCCGCCACCAGCGCGTCGCGCAGCTCGGGCAGCGCGTCGAGCAGGTCGTCGGTCGGGTAGGCGAGCAGGGCTGCGAGCGCGCGGAGGGAGGTGCGCATGGTCACGCCTCCTCCTTGGCGCGCGCCGCGGCGGGCGGGTCCGCGGGGCGGGCGGGCGGGATCGCGGGCGCGGTCACGGCCTCGGCGGCCGGGACGCGGCGGATCTCGACGCGCGGCGCCTGGTGGCCGGCGGAGGTGCGCTTGGTCGAGAACAGGTTGGCGCCGTTGCTGCCGGTGGTGGAGCAGCCGTTGCCGAAGGTGAAGCCGCAGGACGACTTCAGGTCGAAGGTGTTCTCGGCGTATTCGCGGTGGGTGGAGGGGATGACGAAGCGGTCCTCATGGTCCGCCAGCGCCATCACCTTGTACATCTCCTCGACCTGCTCGACCGACAGGCCGACATGGCGCAGCACCTCCGCGTCCATCCGGTTCTCCACCGTGCGGGCGCGCATGTGCATCCGCATCGCCATCATGCGCTGCAAGGCGAGCGTGACGGGCGCCTCGGCGCCCGCGGTCAGCAGGTTGGCGAGGTACTTCACCGGGATCCGCATCTTCGACACGTCCGGCAGGCCGTTCTCGTCCCAGCCGATGTGCCCCGCCTCATGCGCCGACTGCACGGGCGACAGCGGCGGCACGTACCACACCATCGGCAGCGTGCGGTACTCGGGATGCAGCGGGAAGGCCACGCCCCACTCGATCGCCATCTTGTAGACGGGCGAGCGGCGGGCGGCTTCCAGCCACAGTTCCGGCACGCCGTCGCGCCGGGCCTGTTCGATCACCGCCGGGTCGGAAGGGTCGAGGAAGATGTCGAGCTGGGAGCGGTACAGGTGCTCCTCGTTCTCGACGCTCGCGGCCTCCTGGATGCGGTCGGCGTCGTAGAGCATCACGCCGAGGTAGCGGATGCGGCCGACGCAGGTCTCGGAGCACACGGTCGGCTCGCCCGCCTCGATGCGGGGGAAGCAGAAGGTGCACTTCTCGGCCTTACCGGACTGCCAGTTGTAGTAGATCTTCTTGTACGGGCAGGCCGAGACGCACATGCGCCAGCCGCGGCACTTGTCCTGGTCCACCAGGACGATGCCGTCCTCCTCCCGCTTGTAGATGGAGCCGGACGGGCAGGCGGCGACGCAGGCCGGGTTCAGGCAGTGCTCGCAGAGCCGCGGCAGGTACATCATGAAGGTCTGCTCGAACTCGCCGAGCGCCTTCTTCTGGATGCCCTCGAAGTTGGCGTCCTTCGACCGCTTCTCGAACTCGCCGCCCAGGATCTCCTCCCAGTTCGGCCCCCACTCGATCTTCTCCATCCGCTTGCCGGTGATCAGGCTCACCGGTCGCGCGGTCGGCATGGTCTTCGACTCCGGCGCGTTCTGCAGGTGCGCGTAGTCGAAGGTGAAGGGCTCGTAGTAGTCGTCGATCTCCGGCATGTCGGGGTTGGCGAAGATCTTCGCCAGCACCCGCAGCCTGCCGCCGATGCGGGGTTCGAGCTTGCCGTCGCGCTTGCGCGTCCAGCCGCCCTTCCACTTCTTCTGGTTCTCCCATTCCTTGGGATAGCCGATGCCGGGCTTCGTCTCGACGTTGTTGAACCAGGCGTATTCCACGCCCTCGCGGCTGGTCCACACCTGCTTGCAGGTGACGGAGCAGGTGTGGCAGCCGATGCACTTGTCGAGGTTCAGCACCATCGCGATCTGCGCGCGGACCTTCATGGCGCGGTACTCCCTTATTCGGCCGCCACGGCGGGCGCCGCGGCTTCCGTCGGTTCATCCATCCAGTCGACCTTCGCCATCTTCCGCACGACGACGAACTCGTCGCGGTTGGTGCCGATGGTGCCGTGGTAGTTGAAGCCCCAGCTCAGCTGCGCGTAGCCGCCGATCATGTGCGTGGGCTTCGGCGTGGTGCGCGTGACGGAGTTGTGGATGCCGCCGCGGGTCTTCATCACCTCGCTGCCCGGCGTGTTCACGATCTTCTCCTGCGCGTGGTACATCATCACCATCCCCTCCGGGACGCGCTGGCTGACCACGGCGCGCGCGGTCAGCGCGCCGTTGAGGTTGAAGGCCTCGATCCAGTCGTTGTCGACGATCCCCGCCTTCCGCGCATCCACTTCCGACAGCCACACCACCGGGCCGCCGCGGTTCAGCGTCAGCATGATGAGGTTGTCGCTGTAGGTGCTGTGGATGCCCCACTTCTGGTGCGGCGTGATGAAGTTGAGCGACAGCTCCTTCTCGCCGTTCGGCTTGGCGCCGACCATCGCCAGGTGCGCCTTCAGGTCCACCGGCGGCTTGTAGACGCAGAGCGCCTCGCCGAAGGCCAGCATCCACGGGTGGTCCTGGTACAGCTGCTGACGGCCGGTCAGCGTCCGCCAGGGGATCAGCTCGTGGACGTTGGTGTAGCCCGCGTTGTAGCACACCTCCTCGCTCTCGATCCCCGACCAGGTCGGCGACGAGATGATCTTGCGCGGCTGGGCCTGCACGTCGCGGAAGCGGATCGCCTCATGCTCCTTGCCGGCGGCGAGGTGGGTGTGGTCGCGCCCGGTGTTCTTGCCAAGCGCCTCCCACGCCTTCACCGCGACATGGCCGTTGGTCTCGGGCGCGAGGCTCAGGATCACCTCGGCCGCGTGCACGTCGGTCTCGATCTTCGGGCGCAGGCCGGCGTCGGGAACCTCCCGCACGCCGTTCAGCTTGCCGAGGAACTCCACCTCGTGCCCGGTCTTCCAGCCGATCCCCTTGCCGCCGTTGCCGAGCTTCTCGAGCAGCGGGCCGAGCGAGGTGAAGCGGGCGTAGGTGCGCGGGTAGTCGCGCTCCACCACGGCGACCGCCGGCATGGTCCTGCCGGGGATGGCCGGGCATTCGCCGCGCTTCCAGTCCTGCACGTTGTTCTGCGCCAGTTCCTGCGCGGTGTCGTGCATCAGCGGGTTCAGGACGACGTCCTTCTCCACGCCGAGATGCCCGACCGCCAGTTCGCTGAACCGCTTCGCGATGCCGCGGAAGATCGCCCAGTCCGTCCGGCTCTCCCACGCCGGATCGACTGCGGCCGAGAGCGGATGGATGAAGGGGTGCATGTCCGAGGTGTTGAGGTCGTGCTTCTCGTACCAGGTGGCCGTCGGCAGCACGATGTCGGAATGCACGCAGGTCGTGCTCATCCGGAAGTCGAGCGTGACGAGCAGGTCGAGCTTGCCGTCCGGCGCGTCGCGCCAGGTGATCTCCTCCGGCCGCTGGCCGCCCTCCTCACCGAGGTCCTTGCCCTGCACGCCGTGCGAGGTGCCGAGCAGGTGCTTCAGGAAATACTCGTGCCCCTTGCCCGAGGAGCCGAGCAGGTTCGAGCGCCAGATGAACATGTTGCGCGGCCAGCTCGACGGCGCCTCGGGGTCCTCGCAGGACATGCGGAGCGTGCCGTCCTGCAGCGACTTCGCGACGTAGTCGGCCGGCGCCAGGCCGGCCTCGGCCGCATCCGCCGCGATGCGCAGCGGGTTGCGGTCGAGCTGCGGGGCGGAGGGCAGCCAGCCCATCCGTTCCGCGCGCACGTTGAAGTCGATCAGCGAACCCTTGAGCGAGGCCGGCGCGGTGGGCGACAGCAGCTCGTCGATGTTCAGCTTCTCGTACCGGTACTGGCCGGTGTGGGCGTAGAAGAAGCTGGTCGAGTTCATCTGCCGCGGCGGGCGGTTCCAGTCAGTGGCGAAGGCCAGCGGCACCCAGCCGGTCTGCGGGCGCAGCTTCTCCTGGCCGACATAGTGGCTCCAGCCGCCGCCCGACTGGCCGATGCAGCCGCACATCACCAGCAGGTTGATGATGCCACGGTAGATCATGTCGCCATGGTACCAGTGGTTCACCGCCGCGCCGAGGATGACCATGGACTTGCCATGGGTCTTGTCGGCGTTGGCGGCGAATTCGCGCGCGGTGGTGATGATGTCGGCGCGCTTCGTGCCGGTGACCTTCTCGGCCCAGGCGGGAGTGTAGGGTGCGTCCTCGTCGAAGCTCGCGGCGCAGTCGCCGAAGCCGCGCTCCACGCCGTAGTTCGCGAGGAACAGGTCGTGCACCGTCGCCACCAGGCGCGTGGTGCCGTCCGCCAGCGTCACGCGGCGGGCCGGCACGCGGCGGCGCAGCACCTCCTCATGGCTGGTCGGGTTGAAGAATTCCGGCGCGCGGGCGCCGAAATAGGGGAACGCCACCTCGGCGCTCTCCTCGCCCATCAGGCTCAGGCGCGGCACCGTCACTTCCAGGGTGCGGGCGTCGCGGCCTTCCAGGTTCCACTTGCCCTGCTCGCCCCAGCGGAAGCCGATGGAGCCGGTCGGCGCGTAGAGCCGCCCCGTCGCCTCGTCCACGGCGACCGTCTTCCATTCGGCGTTGTTGGTCTCGCCGAGCCCGCCCTCGAGGTCGCTGCTGCGCAGCTGGCGGCCGGCGACGAGGGCGCCGTCCTTCTCCTCCAGCAGCACCAGCATCGGCATGTCGGTGTAGCGGCGGCAGTAGTCGAGGAAGTAGTCCCCCTGCCCCTTCGCGTGCCACTCCGTCAGGATGACATGGCCCATCGCCATCGCCAGCGCGGCGTCCGTGCCCTGCTTCGGGTGCAGCCACAGGTCGGCGAACTTCGACGCCTCGGAATAGTCGGGCGTCACCACCACGGTCTTGGCGCCGCGGTAGCGGGCCTCGGTCATGAAGTGGGCGTCGGGCGTGCGCGTCTGCGGCACGTTCGAGCCCCACATCATCAGGAAGCCGGCATTGTACCAGTCCGCGCTTTCCGGCACGTCCGTCTGCTCGCCCCAGGTCTGGGGGGAGGACGGGGGCAGGTCGCAGTACCAGTCGTAGAAGGACATGCAGACGCCGCCGATGAGCGACAGGTAGCGGCTGCCCGCCGCGTAGCTGACCATCGACATCGCCGGGATGGGCGAGAAGCCGATGATGCGGTCCGGCCCGTGCGCCTTCGCGGTGTGGATGTTGGCGGCGGCGATCATCTCCTCCGCCTCGTCCCAGCCGACCCGGACGAAGCCGCCCATGCCGCGCACCTTCTGGTACTCGCGGCGCTTCGATTCATCGGCCTGGATGCTCTCCCACGCCTTCACCGGGTCGCGGTGCTCGGCCTTGGCGGCGCGCCACAGCTTCAGCAGGCGCTTGCGCATCATCGGGTGCTTCACCCGGTTCGCGCTGTAGAGGTACCAGCTGTAGCTGGCGCCGCGGGCGCAGCCGCGGGGTTCGTGGTTCGGCAGGCCGGGCCGCGTGCGCGGGTAGTCGGTCTGCTGCGTCTCCCAGGTGACCACGCCGCCCTTGACGTGGATCTTCCACGAGCAGGAGCCGGTGCAGTTCACGCCGTGGGTGGAGCGGACGACCTTGTCGGTCGCCCAGCGGGCCCGGTAGGCGTCCTCCCAGCCGCGGGGCTCGTCCACCACCTGGCCGTGGCCGTTGGCGTAGGGCTCCGCGGCCTTCCGGAAGAAGCCGAGACGATCGAGGAAATGCGACATGATGCGTGTGTCCCTCAGCAGGGGGTCGCGGCGCCGCGGCGGGCGTAGAGCCACCAGTTCAGCGCGACGTTGAGGACGAAGAAGGCGGCAAGGCCGTGGAAGACCACGTCGGCCTTGCCGAAGGCGCCGAAGGCCGCGCCGAAGAGCAGGCCGAAGATGAAGGGCCCGTAGGCGGCGATGGCGCCGGTGAAGCCGATCACGCCGCCCGCCTGGCGGGGCGGGAAGATCATCGGCATCTGCTTGAAGGTCGAGGCGTTGCCGATGCCGGCGAAGGCGAACAGGCCGAGCATCGCGGCCACGAAGGCCGGGAAGGTCGACAGGTCCGACCCGTCGGTCACGAAGGGCACCGCGATCGCGCAGGCGGCCATGCCGAGGCCCGCCACATGCGTCACCCGGGCGCCGCCGAAACGGTCGGAGACGGGGCCCGCGACCACGCGCAGCAGGCTGCCCACCAGCGGGCCGTAGAAGGCGTAGGCAAGCGGGTCGGGCGCGCCGGGAAGGTGGCCGTAGACCTGCTTGATCAGCAGCGGGAAGGTGCCCGACAGGCCGCTGAAGGCGCCGAAGGTCATCATGTAGAGGCTGGTCATGACCCAGGTGTGGCGGTTGCCGAAGATGTCGAGCTGCTGGCGGAAGTTCGCCTTCACCGGCACGCTGCGCAGCATGAACCAGGACAGCAGCGCGAAGGCGACGACGAGCGGGATGTAGAGGAGCGTCGCGTTCTGCAGCCACACGCTGCTCTGCTGGCCGGCGCGGGTCATGGTCTGCGGGTCGCCGGCCATGGCGCCGAACAGGGCGAAGCCGATGATCCAGGGCGTGACGAACTGCACGACGCTGACGCCGAAGTTGCCGATGCCGGCCTGGATGGCCAGCGCCGTGCCCTGCAGCCGCTTCGGGAAGAACAGGCTGGTGGAGGGCATGAAGGAGCTGAAGTTGCCGCCGCCGAGCCCGGCGAGGAAGGCCAGCACCATCAGCACCCAGTAGGGGGTGTTGATGTCCTGCACCGCCCAGGCCCAGCCCGCGAGCGGCAGCAGCAGCGACGCGGTGGAGATCGCCACGACGTGCCGCGTGCCGAAGACCGGCGTGAAGAACATGTGGAACAGCCGCATCGTGCCACCCGCCAGGCCCGGCATCGCCGCCAGCCAGAACAGCTGGCCCGGCGTCAGCCGGAAGCCGATCTGCGGCAGCCGCACGACCAGCGCGCTGACCACGAACCAGGTGATGAAGGCCATGGTGAGCGACGCGGTGGTGATGGTCAGCGTCTTCCAGGCGCGGGCGGAGCCGGCGATGCCCCAGAAGCCGCGGCTCTCGGGCCGCCATTCCTTGAGCCAGGAGGCGCCCTGCGGGGCCGGGGCTTCGGCCCCGGCCGTCTCGGTCGTGGTGGACATGTGCTTGTCCCTTCTTGGCTTCGGGTTATTCGCCGGCGACCATGCGGCCGGCAGGAAGCGGGGCAGGCTGGCGGGCGGCGGCGGCGGCAAGCGCCTGCGCCTCCGGCAGGTCCTGCGGGCCGCGCAGCGCCGGGTGCTTCGCCTTCTCCATGTTGCGGATGGCGAGGTGCATCCACACCAGGCTGACCGACACCACGACGAACAGCAGCATGAAGCAGCTGGTCCAGACCCCGATCAGGTCGTTCGCCGCGCCGAAGGCGATCGGCAGGATGAAGCCGCCGAGCCCGCCGATCAGGCCGACCACGCCGCCCACGCTGCCCACGCGGCCGGGGTAGTAGACGGGGATGTGCTTGTAGACCGCCGCCTTGCCGAGGCTCATGAAGAAGCCCAGCGCCATGGTCAGCAGCATGAAGGGCACGAAGCCGAGCGCCAGCTCGAACTCCATCGGGCCGCGGATGCCCTGCACCACGTAGCGGGTCGCGGGGTAGCTCAGCAGGAAGGTGCAGACGACCGAGCCGATGAAGGTCCAGTACATCACGGCCCGCGCGCCGTACTTGTCGGACAGCGTGCCGCCGAGCACCCGGAACAGCGAGCCGGGGATGGAATAGGCGGCGCCCAGCATGCCGGCGGTGACGATGTCGAGCCCGTAGACGCCGACATAGTAGCGGGGCAGCCAGAGCGCGAGCGCGACGAAGCCGCCGAAGACGAAGAAGTAGTAGAGGCTGAAGCGCCAGACCTGCAGGTTCGCCAGCGGCGCCATCATGGCCGCGAAGCTCTCCGCCTGCACGCCGCGGGCGCGCCGCGCGGCCAGGTCGGGGTCGTCCTTGGTGGCGAACCAGAACACCACCGCCATCACGGCGAGGCCGAGCGCCCAGAGCTGCGCGACCGCCTGCCAGCCGAGGCTGACCATCACCACGGGCGCAAGGAACTTGGTGACCGCGGAGCCGACATTGCCGGCACCGAAGATGCCGAGTGCGGTGCCCTGCTTCTCCTTCGGATACCACTTCGAGACATAGGCGACGCCGACCGAGAAGGACCCGCCCGCGATGCCGACGCCGAGCGCGGCGACCAGGAAGGTCGTGTAGTCATGCGCGTAGCTCAGCAGGAAGGTGGCGACCGCGGCGGCGAGCATCACGGCGGTGAAGACGATGCGCCCGCCATACTGGTCGGCCCAGATGCCGAGAACCAGGCGGATCAGGCTGCCGGTCAGGATCGGCGTGCCCACCAGCAGGCCGAACTGGAAGTCGTTGAGGCCGAGGTCGCGCTTCACCTGCACGCCGAGGATCGAGAAGATCGTCCACGCCGCGAAGCAGACCGTGAAGGCCGCCGTGCTGGACCAGAGCGCGAAGCTGCGGTCCCTGTCCCGCACCTGCACGCCATTCGGGCTTTCCATCTGCCCCTCCTTGTCTCTGAGGCGGGGGCAACCTCGTCCGGATGCGGGCCGGTTTGGTTGATGCACATCAAGGTGATGGGGCGGGAGGCACCAGAAATGCGAAACGCACGCACTGCGACAAAGGCCCAACCCCCACGGGGCAATAGTCGACTTGATATGAATCAACGAATCACTTGACGATCCGCGGCATCACCATCCGCGCAGAGCCAGGAGGGACAGTTGGACCGTCCGCAGAACATGGAACTCGTTCGCCGCACGCCTTTCTTCGTGGTCGCGGGAGAGGCGGCGATGACGCGGCTGCTGCGCCCGTCCTTCACGCAGATCCTGCCGCGCGGCGCGGTGATGTTCGAGCAGAACGAGCAGGCGGACTTCCTGCACCTGCTGCTGGCGGGCTCGGTCGGGCTGACGGCGCGCGACGAATCGGGGGCGGAGACGGTGGTGGAGATCTTCGGTCCGGGAGAGCTGTTCCTGGCACCGGCGGCGATCCTGCGCCTGCCCTACCTCGCTTCGGCCGCCGCGCTGACCGATGTGCGGGTGCTGATGATCCCGGCCGATGTCTTCCGCGACGGCATCGCGGAGGATCCCGCCCTTGCCCGCGCCGCGACGGAGCTGCTGGCGCGCCACTGGCGGCTGATGGTGGACCAGGTGGTGGACCTGAAGCTGCGCCCGGCGGAACGGCGCATCGCCCGCTTCCTGGCCCGCCGCGTGCCCGAGGAGGCGGGCGCCGGATCGGCCGAGCTGCCGGAGCCGCGCGGCGCCATCGCCGCCCGGCTCGGCATGACGCCGGAGACGCTGTCGCGCACGATGAACGCCATGCAGGCCGAAGGCCTGATCCGCAGCGCCGGCAAGCGCATCGACGTGCCGGACCGCGAGAGGCTGCTGCGCCACCGCCTGGGGTGAGCGCGGCGCGCCGGCTCAGCGCGCGCGCCGCGGCCTGCGGCGCCCCGTGCCGGGTTGCCGGCTCACATCGCCGCCAGCTCCGTCGGCGCCGCCAGGAAAGGGCGCGGCAGCACAGCCATGATCGCCGCCATGATCTCTCCGCTGCGGGCCGGCTTCTCGAGCAGGGCGATGGCGGCCCCGGGCGGCGGGCGCAGCCGCGTCGCCGCGCGCGGCGGCAGGCTGCCGCTCAACACCACCACCGGCGTCCGCGGCCGCAGCGTGGCGACCCGGCGGATCAGCCTCTCGCCGTCCAGCCGCGGCATGCAGAGATCGGTCAACAGCACGTCGAAGCTGCATCCGGCCTGCACCATGCCGAGCGCGATCAACCCGTCCGCGGCGTGCAGCACGCGGCAGCCGAAATCCTCCAGGTAGTCCTGCACGGCTTCCGCGATGTGCAGGTCGTCCTCGGCGAACAGCACGGTCAGCCCTTCCGGCAGCGCGGGACCGGACCCGTCCGCAGCCCCCGCGCGGGCTTCACCCGCACCGTCCCCGACGCCATCCTTCCGCACGCTCATCGGCCCGATCCCCTGCTGCCGCGCGCTTCGCGGCGGCTGCCAAACCTCACGGCGCGGAACCTGCCCGCGCCCGGTCCCTGCGTCATCCTGCATGAAGTACCAACCAGCGTGCCGACGACGCGCGGCCGCAGGTGCCGGCGCCGGCCCGCGCAGGACTCACGCGACATCGCGGGTCATCGCCTCGATCACCCCGCGCACCGCCCGGCGCAGGACATCGCCGGTCAGCAGGCCGGGGATGACCTGCAAGGGGCCGCCATCGCGCCGCGCCAACCCCGGCGGGAAGCGCCTCGACCGGGGGTCGCCCAGCACCACCACGCCGAGATCGGCGCGCCGCCACGGCGCCGATGCCGCCAGCTGCTCGGCGCCCGGGCAGCGGGGGCCGGCATTCACCACCAGGATGTGGCAGGGCCAGCCATCCTCCAGCAGCGCCAGCGCGTCCCGCGCGGTGCAGACCCGCTCCACCTCGTGCCCGTCCACGGCGAGCGTGTCGGCGATGGCCCAGGCAAGGTCGTCATGGCTGTCGACGAGCAGGATGCTGCCCGCCCATCGCCCGGCGCAGTTGCCGCGGCGCGGGGCGTCCGGGCAGGTCCCGTCCGGGGGGCCGTCATCCTCCGGCCGCATGGTCATCGTCATCGCGTGGTCTTCCCCATCGGGGCATCACGCGATCCGTCCGCGCCGCCTCTCCGTCAGCGCGGTGTGCCGGATGGGGGCCGGCACATCATCCTGTATGAAATGTCAATGGGGGCGGCAACGACCGCCGCGGCCCTGCCCGGTCACGGCTCCTCGGCGACGAGTCCCGCTGAGACCGCGAGGCGGACCGCTTGCGCGAAGGACCGCACGCCGAGCTTCTCCATCACCGCCGCGCGGTGCGCCGCCACGGTGCGCATGCTGATGCCCAGCGCATGGGCGACGTTCTTGTTGGCGTTGCCGCCGACGAGGGAGGCGAGCACCTGCTGCTCCCGCGGGGTCAGCGCGGCCACCCGCGCGCGGGCGGCTTCCGCCGCGTCGGGCCGCGCCGCGGCGGGCGCCTGCGCGATGCCTTCCGCCACCGCCGCCAGCAGGCGCTCCGTCTCGAACGGCTTCTCCAGGAAGTCGAAGGCGCCCGCCCGCATGGCGCGCACCGCCAGGTCCACATCCGCATGCCCGGTCAGCATGATGACCGGCAGCCGCCCGCCGCGCGCCCGCAGCGCCGCGACCAGCGCGACGCCGTCCATCCCGGGGCCCAGCCGCACATCGGCGACGAGGCAGGCCGGATCCGCCCCGCCGGGCCGCGCCAGGAACTCCTCCGCGCTGGCGAAGGTCTCCACGGCATAGCCGCGGGTGCCGAGCAGCAGGTCCAGCCCTTCCCGCAGGCTGGCATCGTCGTCGACGATGGCGACGACGGCGGGCGACGGGTCGGCGGGCATCAGTCGGTCTCCAGGCTGTCCATGTCGTGCAGGGTGAAGGTGAAGACGGTGCCGCCGCGCGGGCCGGGCGCGGCGGCGATGCGGCCGCCATGCGCTTCCACGATGGTGCGGCAGATCGACAGGCCGAAGCCCATGCCGTCCGGCTTGGTGGAGAGGAAGGGCTGGAACAGCTGCCGCGCGACCTCGGCCGGCAGGCCCGGGCCGTCATCGGCCACCTCCACCTCCACCTCGGCCGGCGTCGCGCCGGCCCGCACCGCCACGCGAACCCGCCGGTCCGGGTGGGGTGGGAGGGAGGCCACCGCCTCGATCGCGTTGCGCACCAGGTTGACCACCACCTGCTGCACCGCCACGCGGCGCAGCACCAGCACCGGCAGCCCCGGCTGCACCGCGACCTCCACCGAGACCGGATGCGCGGCGCGCAGCCCGGCCTCGGCGAAGGCCACGGCTTCGCGCACCACCTCGCCGGGCGGCAGGCTCTGCGCCTCGTCCTGCACGCGGCTGACGAAGCGGCGCAGCTGGGAGATGATGTCGCCCGCGCGGTGCAGCTGCGCCGACAGCTTCTCCAGCGCGCCGCGCGCGCGCGCCACGCGCGGGTCCGGATGGTCCGGCGCGATCAGGTTCAGCGCGCCGCCCAGGAAGGCGCCGGCGGCGGCAAGGGGCTGGCTCAGCTCATGCGCCAGGCCATTGGCCATCGCCTCGCTCGTGATGCGACGGGCCAGGTGCTGGATGTCCTGCTCCGCGGCGTGCAGCCGCGCCTCGCTGCCGCGCAGCGCCGTGACGTCCCGCGCCGTGCCGACGGTGCCGAGGATGCGGCCATCGGCGTCGTTCCAGGTGGCGAGGTGGACAAGGAAGCTGCGCGTCGGCGCCGCCGCGGAGGCGAGCGCGACCTCCACCAGTTCGCTGCCCCCAGCCTGCGCGACCCGCGCGGTGGGGGCGGCGATGGCGTCGCGGAAGGCGGACTCCCCCGCCTCGCCCAGCAGGGCGCGGGCGGCGCCGTTCAGCAGCACGAAGGCCCCCGCGGCATCGAGGATCCAGACCGCCTCCCCCGTGCCCTCGACCACGGCGACCAGCAGCGCGCGTTCCCGCGCCGCGGCATCTGCCTGGCGCGCGCGTTCGGCCTCGGTCCGGGCATGGGCGGCGGCCATCTCCTCGAACTCCGCCACGCGGATGCGGCCTGCCCTGGCCAGGGGTCCGGCCGTCGTGGCCTCGCTGCGGGCGGCGCGCGCCGCGCGCAGCAGGCCGGCGGAGAGCAGGCTGCCCCCGGCGATGGAGAGCGCGACGGCGAAGGCGACGGCCGCGCCGACACCCAGGATCGGCGCCGCGAAATCCCGCAGGAAGACCGATTCCGGCTCCGCCACGACGACGGTCCAGCCGGGCGCATGCGGCAGGCGGGCGAAGGCGAAGACCATCAGCCGGCCCTCGATAGCCGGGCCGCGCAGGATGCCGGAATCCCGTTCCTCGATCGCGTCGCGGTACCAGGAGGGCACGTCGCGCCCGACGAAGGCGCTGTGGTCGTGGGACCGGGCGATCACCCGGAAATTCCCGTCGGTCAGCGTGGCGAAGGCCGGCGCGGCGAGACCTTCCGTGGCCAGCACGGCAGCCAGCCGCTCGATCGGGATGCTGGCGCCGATATAGCCGAGGTCCCGCCCCTCGCGGCGCACCGGCGCGATCAGCGCGATGGCGGGGCCGAGCGGCGTGGTCGCGAGGTCCCCCGCCACCGCCCGGCCCTGCCAGGCGGCGCGCCGCAACCCTGCGACCACCTGCGGCGAGACGGTGGCGTCCAGCGCCGTGCCCCAGGGCAGGGCTGTGTTGAACAGCGGCCGGTACTCCGGCCCCGGCCCGCGCAGCCACACACGGCTGCCCAGCGCCTCCCCCAGGCGATGGGCCCGTTGGTAGGTCTCCTGCAGATCCTGCGGTTCGTCCAGCAGGGGCGAGGTCGCGAGCAGGTCGATCATCGGCCGGATGCGCTCGACCTCGCTGTCGAGCGCGAGGGACAGCGCGGCGGCGGTGTCCTTCAGACGGGTGTGGAACAGGTCGCGATAGGCCGAGGCCGTCTGCCAGACCGCCACCGCGGACGCCCCCGCGATGGGCACGATGACCAGCGCGAGCAGCCCGAACAGGTAGCTTCGCAGCCGCGGCGGCCTGCGGCCCCCCGCCACCCCCCCGGCCTTGCCGGAGACCGGCCCGTCCTGCGCCATGGTCAGCTGCATCCACCCGGTCCCGGAAGGACACCCGCGTCACTCCATCGCGACGCACGCCCCGACGCGGCGCCGCTACCATGGCCGCCGCAGCGGAAGCAAGGCGTTTCCCGCCCAGGTTGCGGTCCCATGAAACGATGCAGCTTGGCGGCCCTGGCGGTATCGGTCGGGCCGGCGATGCAGCCATGCAGTCATGCTGCAACTGCGAAGAACGACCGCGCCGCATAGTGACGGTGCCTTCCCAACCCCTGCGTGCCCGCGCCCCGAGGCGGGGCCGG
Organism: Falsiroseomonas sp. CW058; assembly: GCF_050563535.1. NCBI lineage: Bacteria > Pseudomonadati > Pseudomonadota > Alphaproteobacteria > Acetobacterales > Roseomonadaceae > Falsiroseomonas > Falsiroseomonas sp. CW058. The sequence continues at coordinate 53,798 of NZ_JBNXUO010000023.1, read as the reverse complement.
CGGAGCCCCGCGTGTCCCTTCCCTCCCTCCTCCCCTGGCTGCCCGACCTTGCGCAGCCGGCCAGCATCGCCGGCCTGATGGCGCTCGGCTCGGCCTGCACCTGGCCGTTGCTGCGGCAGCGGCGGGCGATCCTGTCGGTGCAGGTGCTGTGCTCTCTGCTGTTCGCGCTGCACTACCTGCTGCTCGGCGCGCCGACGGCGGCGGCGATGTGCATGGCGGGGGTCGCGCAGGGCATCGCCGTGGTGGCGCTGCGGGGGCGGGCGCTGCGCATCGGCGTCGTCGGCCTCACGGCCGTGGCCGCGGCGGGCGCGACGGCGCTGACCTGGACGGGCCTGCCCTCGGCGCTGTCGCTGGCGGGGCAGCTTGGGGGCGCGGTCGGGCGGCTGCAGACGGACACGCAGCGGCTGCGCCTGTGCTTCATGGTGTCGGTGCTGTTCTGGACGGCGCACAACCTGATGGTCGGGTCCGTCTTCGGCCTGGGTTCCGACACCCTGTCGCTGACGGCGCTGGCGCTCGGCTTCCTGCGCGACCGCCGGGCGCGGCGGGTGGTCAGCCGCGCTGGGAGGCCTGCGCCGGCAGGGGCGTGACGGGCGCGCGGGTGCCGCGGGGCGGGTCCTTCGGCGGGTCGGGATAGCCCAGCAGCATCACCGCCGCCGCGCTCTGCACCCCGCCGAGCGTCAGGGACAGGAAGAACCACAGCAGCAGCAGCGGGCCGGGATGGCCGGGCGCGCGGCAGATGATGGTGGCCGCCCCGCCGGGATCGGCCCAGACCAGCGCCGCCGTCAGCAGCGTCCCCAGCCCGAAGCCGACCAGCGCATGGATGACGAAGAAGCGCACCGCGATGGGAATGCGCCGCCAGGTCCGCCTCATCGCCGCCCCTCCTCCGTCACCGGCCCGCGGTTCGTCCCGCCGGCGCAGGGTGGCGGGGCCGGGCGGCGCCGTCCTTGATGCGCGTCAACGCATCCGCCTCATCCCGTGATGCCGATCTGCCAGGGCGCGAATTCGTGCTTGCCGAGGCCGAGTTCCTCGCTCTTCGTCCGCTCCCCCGACGCCACGCGCAGCATCAGGTCCAGGATCCTCTCCCCCATCTCCGCCAGGGTCGCGGTGCCGTCCAGGATCTCGCCGCAGTTGATGTCCATGTCGTCCATCAGGCGGCGGTACATCGGCGTGTTGGTGGCCAGCTTGATGGAGGGCACGGGCTTCGCCCCGTACATGCTGCCGCGGCCGGTGGTGAAGGCGATCATGTTCGCGCCCCCCGCGACCTGGCCGGTGGCCGAGACCGGGTCGAAGCCCGGCGTGTCCATGAACACGAAGCCCTTCGCCGTCACCGGCTCGGCATAGCGGTAGACGCCCATCAGCGGCCCGGTGCCGCCCTTCATCATCGCGCCGAGCGACTTCTCGAGGATGTTGGCGAGCCCGCCGGCCTGGTTGCCCGGGCTGACCACGCCGTTGATCTGCGTGTCGCGACCCGCGGCGTAGACATCCTTCCACCAGCGGATGCGCTCCAGCAGCTTCTCGCCGATCTCGCGGCTGGCGGCGCGGCGCGTCAGCGTGTGCTCCACGCCGTAGATTTCCGGCGTCTCGGACAGGATGCCGGTGCCGCCGTGGCGCGCCAGCAGGTCGATCGCCGCACCCAGCGCGGGGTTGGCGGTGATGGAGGAGAAGCCGTCCGAGCCCCCGCATTGCAGCCCGACGCAGAGATGCGAAGCCGGGACGGTGCTGCGCGTCGCGCGGTTGGCCTCGGGCAGCATCTCCCTCACGGCGGCGATGCCGGCCTCGATGGACTTCTTCGTGCCGCCGACCTCCTGCATCACCATGGTCCGCAGCAGCGGGCCGGGCGAGAGGCCCTGTTCGGCCAGCAGGCCGGCAATCTGGTTGCGCTCGCAGCCGAGGCCCACCACCAGCACGCCCGCCACATTGGCATGGCGCATGTAGCCGCCGAGGGTGCGGCGCAGCAGCTGCATCGGCTCGCCCGACAATTCCATCCCGCAGCCGGTGGAATGGGTGAAGGCCGCGACGCCGTCCACGTTCGGCCATTCGGCCAGCCGTTCCGGCGTGAACCAGTCCGCCACCGCATGCGCCACGGTGGCGGAGCAGTTGACGGTGGAGACCACCGCGATGGTGTTGCGCGTGCCGACGCGGCCATCGGCGCGGACGAAGCCCTGGAAGGTCTTGCGTTGCGCGTCGGGGATGGGATCGACCGGGCGGTAGTCGCGGCCGATGGCGGGGTCGCGGTCGAATTCGCGGAACTCGATGTTGTGGCCGTGCAGCATCGTGCCCGCGGGCATGTCCTCGGCCGCGAAGCCGATGGTGACCTGGTATTTCAGCACCGGGTCGCCCTTGCGGAGGTGCCGGGTCGCGATCTTGTAGCCGGCCGGCGCCTTCTGGCGGGCCACCACGTTCTCCCCGGGGATGGAGGTGCCGGGCTCGACGTCGACGCGGGCGACGACGACGTTGTCCTCGGGGTGCAGGCGGATGACGGGCCCGTTCATCTGCTTGGCGTGAAGATCGATCATCGGGCCCTTCCCCCTGGCGTCACCGCGGGACTTTGCCCCGACGGGGCCGGTCCGGGCCAGCCCCCCGGCCGGGCGTTTCCGCCGGCGGCAGCCAGGCCCTATGCTGGGCCGGCCGGCGCCGCGGGCGCGATCCGGCGGGCCTGGAAAGGGGCGGGATGCGAAGCAAGACGGCCAACCTGCTCCTTCTCGTCCTCGGCGCGATGTTCCTGCAGCAGACGGTGGCCACGGTGGGGCGGAACCTGCCTTCCGTCATCGCGCCGGCGATCCTGGACGATCTGCGGCTCGACCCCGCCTGGCTCGGCATCTATGTCGCGATCGGGGCGGCGGCGTCGCTGGTGTTCCAGCTGGGCTGCGGCGGGTTCATCCTCCGCCACGGCGCGATGCGGCTGAGCCAGGCGGCGCTGGCGATGCTGGCCGTGGCCTCGGTGGCGGCGGTGGCCGGTCCGCTCTGGCTGTTCGCGCTGTCCGCGATCATCGGCGGCGGCGGCGGCGCGGTGTCCACCCCGGCGAGTTCCCACCTGCTCGGCCGCTATTCGCCGCCGCGCTACGCGCCGCTCGTCTTCTCGCTGAAGCAGACCGCGGTGCCGGTGGCGCTGCTGCTGGCCGGGCTGCTTGGCCCGCTGCTGACGCAGTGGTGGGGCTGGCGGGGCGCGATGCTGGCCACGGCCGCTGCCTGCGCCGCCCTCGCCCTCGCGCTCCAGCCGCTGCGGCGGGAATTCGATGCGGACCGCGTGCCCACCCATCCGATCCGCCTGTCGGATTTCCGCACCACCCTGCTGGCCGTGACGCGCGGGCGGGAGTTGCGGCGCCTGTCGCTGGCCTGCTTCGCCTGCAACGGGCTGCAATCGGTCTTCATCGCCTATTTCGTCGTCTACCTGACGGCACTGGGGCATGGGCTGGCGACGGCTGGCTTCGTCTTCTCGATGGCGTCGCTGATCGCGGTGCCGGGGCGGGTCTTCTGGGGCTGGGTCGGCAGCGTGCTGGTCCCGCCGGGGGTCCTGATCGCGTCGCTGTCGATCGGCATGGCGGTGGGCGCCGCGCTGCTCGGCGTCGTCGGCTCGATCTCGCCGACGCCGGTGCTGTGGGTGCTGGCCGCCTGCCTCAGCATGACGGCGCTGTCCTGGAACGGCGTGCTGCTGGCCGAGGCCGCGCGCCTGGCGCCGCCGGACCGGCGCGGCGCGGCGACCGGCGGCGTGCTGTCCTTCGGCCAGATCGGCGGGCTCGGCCTGCCGTTGCTCTACGCGCTGACGCTCGGCCTAACGGGCAGCCACGGCGCGGGCTTCGTCGCCTGTTCGGTTCCCTCCCTGCTGATCGGCGTCGCGATGCTGCGCGATGCGCGGGCCGAGGCGGCGCCGGCGGAGCATGACCGCGGCTGACGGCTTGCGCTTCCCCTGCCCGCCGCATCACCCTGCGCGCAGGAGGAAACCGAACCATGACGACCATCGCCCTCGGCCGCCGCGGCCTGCTCTCGCTCGCCGCCGGCCTGCCTGCCTCCGCGCTGGCGCAGCAGCCGGCCTGGCCGCGCGGGCCGGTGCGCTTCATCTTCCCCTTCACCCCCGGTTCCGCCGTCGATGTCGTCGCGCGGCTGGTCGCGCAGGACCTGTCGGAACGGATGGGCGCCAACTTCTTCGTCGAAAGCCGCACCGGCGCGGGCGGCAGCATCGGGACCGAGGCGGCGGCGCGGGCCCGGCCGGATGGCGACACCTTCCTGGTCGGCTCGCCGGGCAACATGGCGATCAACCCCGCGGTGATGCCGAACCTGCCCTTCGACGTCGCGCGCGACTTCGTGGCGGTGACGCACATGGTCAGCTTCCCGCAGGTGCTGGTCATCTCCCCCACCCTGCCCGCGCGCACGCTGGCGGAGCTGGTGGAGCATTCCAAGGCCAATCCGGGGCGGCTGAACTACGCCTCCTCCGGCGTCGGCGCGACCAACCACCTGGCGATGGAGATGATCCGCGCGGCCACGGGGCTCAACGCGACGCATGTGCCCTATCGCGGCGGGCTGGTGACGGTGCAGGCGATCCTGTCGGGCGAGGTGCAGATGTGCATCGAGGGCATCCTGACCCTGCCGCCCTTCCTGGCCGACAACCGCGTGCGCGCGCTGGCGATCACCGGGGCCGAGCGGTCGCCCCTGCTGCCCGGCGTGCCGACGGTGGCGGAGACGGTGCCGGGCTTCGATGCCGGCGCCTGGGTGATGTTCTTCGCCCCCGCCGGCACGCCCGCGCCGATCATCGAGCGCCTGTCGGCCGAGACGCGCGCGACGCTGGCGAAGCCCGCGATCCGCGCGCGGCTCGCCGAGCTCGGCGCGACGGTGACCGGCACCACCCCGGCCGAGGCCGCGGCCTTCCATGCGAGGGAGCTGGTGAAGTGGCGCCAGGCGGTGGAGGCCGCCGGCGCGCGGCAGGGATGAAGCGGCCGCCCGCCCCCTTTCAGGAAGGGGGCGGGCGGGACGCTCAGCTCGTCGCCTCGCCGATCTGCGCCAGGCGGCGCATCACCGCCTCTCCCACCAACGGGTTGCCGACGCGGCTCCAGGTCGGCTTCATCGCCTCCTTCCACTCCGCCAGCTGCGGCGGGGTCAGGGTGTGGATGGTGGCGCCGAGCTGGGCCATGCGTGCGTAGCTTTCCTCGTTCACGCGTTCGGTGTTGGTCCAGTTCCACTCCGTCGTGCGCTGCATCACGCGGCGCATGACCTCCTTCGTCGGCGCCGGCAGGCGGTCCCACCAGACCTTGTTCGTGGCGACGACGTAGAAGTCCAGCACGTAGCCGACGCGGGTGATGTGGTTCGCGATCTCGTAGAGGCGGCTGCCGAGCCAGGCATTCGCCACCGGCTCCACCGCGTCGATCACCCCCTGGGACAGCGCGGCCGGCACTTCGCCCCAGTCGATCGTGACGACATTGGCGCCGAGCTGGCGGAACGCCTCGACATAGCCCGGCCCGGGCGGGACGCGGATCTTCACGCCGCGCATGTCGCCCGGGCGCAGGATGGGGGTGCGCGGCCGGCCGACGTCGCGCGCGCCGTTCAGCCAGAAGGCCACCGGCTCCATCGCCTTCGACCGCAGGTCGCCGAACAGGTTGCCCGCCAGCGTCTCGTCCTCGGTCACCGCCTGCACCGCGCGCGCGGTCGGCAGCAGGTAGGGCAGGCCGAGCACCGCGAGCTTCGGCGCGGTGGCGGCGTAGACGCCGGTGACCGGCGAGATGAACTGGATGGCGCCGAGCTGCAGCGCCTGCACCTGGCTGCGCTGGTCGTAGAGCGTGCCGGAATGATGCACCTCCACCCGCACGCGGGGTCCCATCTCGGCTTCCAGCTCGCGCTTGAAGTAGTCCCAGGACTGTCCCTTCAGCGTGCTCTGCTGCGTCTCGTTGGTGATGATGACGCGCAGCGGCTGCTGCGCCCGCACCACCGCGGGCGCGGCCAGCGCCGTGCCCAGGGCGGCGGCGAGGGTGCGTCGGTTCAGCATGGTCGTTCCTCCCTTCTCGTTCAGAACAGGATGCCAGGAAGCCAGGTGGACAGCCAGGGAACGTAGGTGACGATCACCAGCATCAGCGCCACCACCGCCACCCAGGGCAGGCAGGAGACGACGACCTCGTGGATCGGCACGCGCGCGATGGTGGAGGAGACGTAGAGGTTGATCCCCACCGGGGGCGAGATCAGCGCCAGCTCGATGTTCACCACCACGATGATGCAGAGATGCAGCGGGTCGATGCCGAGCGAGACGGCGGCGGGGAAGATCATCGGCATGAACAGCAGGATCATCGGCACCCCGTCCATGAAGATGCCGGCGACGATCAGCACCAGGTTGACCAGCAGCAGGAACAGCCATTGCGGCATCTGCATCTCGACCAGCCACTCGGACAGCGCGGCCGGCACGCCTTCCTGCGTCAGCAGGAAGGAGAACAGGATGGCGTTGGTGGTGATCCAGAAGATCATGCCGACGCGGGGCGTGACGTCGAGCATCGTGCGGATCAGCCCGGGCAGCGTCACCTCGCGGTAGACGAAGATGCCGATGATCGCGGACAGGGCGGCGCAGACCACCGCCGCCTCGGTCGGCGTGAAGATGGCGCCGCCCGTCACCTTCAGCGGCCCGAGTTCGAAGGCGGGGAAGCCGTAGATGCCGACCAGCAGGAAGGCCGGCAGGCTGAGCGCGGGCAGCGCATCCACGAAGGCGCGGCGGCGCTCCGCCCAGTCCTGCTGCGGCGCCGGCGGCACGCCCTCGCGGATCGCGAGGTGGCGGGCGAGGACCATCAGCATCAGCCCCAGCACGATGCCGGGCAGGATGCCGGCCACGAACAGCTTCGGGATCGAGGTCTCGGTGAGGAAGCCGTACAGCACCATGGGGATCGAAGGCGGGATGAGGATGCCGAGCGACCCGGCCGTGGTCATCGACCCCACCGCGTAGCGCTTGGAATAGCCATGCGCGATCATTGCCGGGATCATGATGCCCCCCACGGCCGCGACGGTGGCGCCGGAGGAGCCGGAGATGGCGGCGAAGAACATGCAGGCCAGCACGCCGGTCATGCCGATGCCGCCGCGCAGGTGGCCGACCATTGCGGTGGCCAGCCCGACCAGCCGCCGCACGATCCCGCCCGTCTCCATGAAGGCCGCCGCGAGGAAGAAGAAGGGCACGGCCATCAGGGTGGTGTTGTCGATGTTGGCCAGCAGCTTCTGGCCGAGCAGCGGCAGCGGAATGGGGTCGAACAGCGCCAGCGCGACCATGGTGGCGGCGCCGAGCGTCACCGCGATGGGCAGGCCAAGAAGGGTGAGGAGGGTGAAGATCGTCACCGCCGCGATGGTGGCCATGCGCGCCGCCCCTCAATGCACCGAGGGGGCGGGCGGCGCGCGCTCGCCCGGCGCCACGTCCGGCTTCCACGGGTCCCCCGACCGCGACCGCGCCGAGACGGGGATGAGCGCCGCGTAGCGCAGGCACATCAGCGCCAGGAAGGTCGGCGTGATGAGGAAGGCGATCCATTCGGGAAGGCCGCTGTCGATGTTGGTGGTGCCGACCATCATCAGGAAATCCGTGTAGCCGATGGCGGCCCACAGCATGGCGCCGCAGAAGGCGATGTTGACGAGGAGGCCGAGCATCTCGACCGGGCGGCGCGCGGCGGGCGGCAACTGGTCCAGCACCACGTCCACGCGCACATGCAGCCCGTCCCGCACCGCGCGGGACGCGCCGAACAGCGCCGCCCAGATGGTGAACTTCACGAAGGCCTGGTCGGACCACATGACGCCCGTGTTGAAGACGTAGCGCGCGACCACCTGCCCCGCCCCCACCAGCAGGGCTGCGGAGAAGAAGAAGGCCATCGCGAAGGTCTCGATCCGGTCGACCAGCCGCAGGATCATGCTCATCGCGGTCAGCCCGGCACGTCGAGGTCGACGAGCGGCGCGTGCTGCTGCCCGCCATAGGCGTCGCCGTCGTCGAGGTCGCATTGCACCGTCGGGCGCGGGATCGAGATCTTGATGGCGCGCGCCTGGTCGTGCTCGAAGAACATCACCTCCGCCGGGGGCAGGCGGTAGATGCGCGCGAAGACCTCCTTCGTCAGCACGCCGCTGGCCAGCACGCGGCGATAGGTCGCCTCGTCCTCGAACATCACGTCGAAGGTCAGCACGAAGGGGCCCGCGTTCTTGCTGCGGATCAGTCGCGCGAGCTCGCCGAGTTTCGCCATGCGCTCAGACCTCCAGCATCTCGGTGCGGAACATCTCGGTCGGGCCGTCGGGCACGACGACGTGGTGCAGGTTGAAGCGGTAGACCGGCCCGCGCTCGATCTCGGCCGGGGTGAAGGGAAAGGCGAGCCCGCTGATCAGGCCGCGCCATTCCGGGATGGGGTAGTGCAGCGCGAAATGGCTGAAGGACTTCGCGATGGACCTCGACACCGCCTGCGTCTGCGCGGTGACGGAGAAGACCAGGCAGGCCTCGTGCCCGATCTCGTGCGCCAGCGGCTCCAGCGCGCCCATCACGCCGTCGCGTCCGTAGATGCGGACGCGGATCGCGTAGTCTCCCGGCCCGACGCGGCCGCCGAAGATCTCCCCCACGCGGTCGGCGAACTTCGCGAACATGCCCTCCAGCCAGGTGTCGACCTGGCGGAGGATGTAGGGCTCCCGCACGCCAGCCACGATGATGGTCTGGTAGCCCGCGAGCTCCGCCCCTTCCAGCTTGATGGTCACCCGGTCCGAATGGCGGAAGGCCGACCCGCTGACGCGCACCGTGCGGTCGTCGAGCGCGGCGTAGACCGCGGGCTCGGTGTCGATGACGCCCGAGGGCTCGATGATGCGGAAGGGATCGGCGTTCTCGTAGAGCGTGTGGGAGGCGACGCTCTGCGGCGAGCAGCGGCTTTCCGGGTCGAGCGGGGCCACGTCGAAATGATCGTCGCGGATCCAGGCAAAGAGGCTGTCCGGGCGCTTGCGGCTGACCGTGGCGGCCGTGCCGCATTCCAGCGTCTTTGCGGCATGCCAGGCCGGGCCCGCGCCGGCGCCCCGCATCAGCGGCACGGCGGCGTAGAGCGCGGTGTCCGTCGCGCGGCCGGTCAGCACCACCTCGGCCCCCTGCCCGAGCACCTCCTGGATCGGCTCCTGCCCCATCACCCCGACGATGCGGGCACTGCGGTCGATCACGCCCTCGTCGAGCGGGGGCGCGGGGCTGAGCGGCAGGATGCGCCCTTCCCCCAGCCGCCGCTTCAGATACGCCTTGTCCTGCTCGCTCCGGATCAGGCCGAGGCGGAAGCGCAGCCCCTCCTCCCGCGCGATCTCGAGCACGATGTCGCGCATCCATTCGAGGCCGGGATCGCTGCCGGAGAAGCCGGCGGAGCCGACGATCATCGGCGCCTTCGCCCGATTCCGCCCCAGCAGCATCAGCCGCAGGTCGCGCTTCGTCGCCTCCTTCGAGAAATAGGGCAGCCCGGTGCCGAGATAGGACGGGCCGCCATCGGACGACCCGGCATCGCAGGCGATGACGTGGGGCTGCAGGTCGATGCCGCGCATGAAGCTGGATTCCAGGAAGCCGGACCCCAGCATCCCGGTGGCGGCGATGACGCGGACCTCGGCCATCGCGCGCTACTCCATGTGCCAGCGGCTGACGAACCCCTTGCCGGTGGCGGGCACCAGCACGGCGTCGCTGTCGGCGTAGTCGGCGTAGAACACGTAGGCGCCCTCTACCGTGATGCTGCGCACGGCGGACTGGTGTGTGTGGGTGTTCACCACATGCGCGACCTCGAGCGGCAGGCCGTGGGCGAAGCACTTGTGGGTCGCGTAGACGGCATGCTGGATCATTTTGCCCAGCTTGCTCTTGCGCCCCGCCAGCACGCGGTCGCTGCCGGGCCTGCCATCCGGGTCCGGCTCGCATTCCAGCGGCTTGCTGACATCGTGCAGCAGGCACATGGCGATCAGCGCGTCGCGGTCGTACTCCGTGCCGCTGTGGTCCTTCGCCGTCTCCGCCATGGACAGCGCGATGCGCGTGACGCCGCGCACATGGTCCACCAGGCGGCGACCCTTCTCGGCCTCCAGGTTCTTCGGGATGTCCTCCAGCCGGGACCAGGCGCATTCCTGCGCGATCTCCAGCCAGATCGCGACCACGCCGCGGCGCAGCGCAGGGTCGCGGATCCCTTCGATCTCGGGGAAGATGGTGACGAGCCCGGCCTCGTCGATGTTGATCGGCATGGTGCGTCCCCTCAACGGCCTTCGACCGTCTCTTCCTCGATGCGGTAGAAATCCTCGAGCCCGATGATGTCCTCCACCGCCTTGCGCGCGGTGCGGAACCCGGCCTCGTCCATGCCCGTGAATTGGCCGGTCTCGCGCAGTTCCGTCAGCATCCGGCGCTGCGCCTCGAAGGCGGGCAGCAGCATCACCTGCGCGTCGATGCAGGCGACGTAGCCCATCCGCTTCAGCTCCGAGATGGGGAAGATGGGGCGGCCGTCGCGGTTGCCGCGGCTCATCACATAGACCAGCGGCAGGCGGCATTCGCGCACCGCACGCTCCGCCTCCTCCGCGTTGCGGGGGAACAGCAGGCCGAGATCGGCGCCCTCCTCCGCCGCGCGGTTCAGCCGCGGCACCGCCTCCTCCAGGCCGTGCTCGCGGCAGGTGTCGGTGCGGGCGATGATGACGAAGTCGCGGTCCGTCTCGTCCCGCGCGCGGCAGGCGTAGCGGATCTTGAGGGCGAATTCCTCCATCGGCACGCCATGCACCTGGTATTTGTGGTAGTGCGCGCGCTTCGGGTAGAGCTGGTCCTCGATGTGGATGCCGGCGATGCCGGCGCGGGCGAATTCGCGCACCGTCCGCATGGTGTGCAGCGGGTCGCCGAAGCCCGCCCCCGCATCCGCGACGAAGGGGATCGGCACGGCAGCGGCCGCGAGCCCCGCGATCTCCACCTGTTCCGTCATGGTGATCAGCGGTTCCGACACGGCGCGCGAGGCGCCGCTGACATAGCCGCCGACATAGGCCGCCTCGAACCCCGCTGCCGCGACCAGGCGGGCGCCGAGCGGGTCGTAGACCGCGGGCATGTGCAGGAAGGTCCCGGAATCCAGCAGGGCGCGCAGCGCCGAGGTCCTGGCTGCCATCTCTCGTCCCATCCCCCGTCGGCGCGGCCTGGCGGCGCCGTTCCGGCGAGAGTGCGGTTACCGGCGAGTAAGTGTCAATATCGGCCGGTCGGCACCTCCCCCTCGACAGCCGGCGAAACCCGCGCGCAGTGATGCATCCGCAGGGCGCCTCGCGCGCTCCCGCCGCGTCACCACCGGAGAGCCGCCATGTCCGACAGCGCCGCCAGCCCCGTCTCCATCGCCGTCACCCCGATGCACCGGACCGAGGAGGGCCAGTGGGAATCCGGCCCGCGGGAGGGTGCGAACTTCTTCCTCGTCGAGGTCGTCCAGGGCGACGGCGAGGATGCCGAGATCGTCGTCGAGTGCCGGGACGAGCGCGCGGCCGCCCTGTCCGCCCGCGTCGCGGCCGCGACCGTCGCGGCGCTCGGCATGGCCACCCCCGGCCCGGATGGCGCCGAGGTCGTGCCCGCCTTCGACGAGCAGACCGCGGCCATCCTGGCCGAGAACCCGACGCCCGAGGTGGAGTTGGCCGCCGGCGAATGGCGCGAGGAGGACGAGGACGAGGACGAGGAGGACGAACCCGGCGAGGGCGCGCCCGGCCGGGCCTGACCGCCGTTCATCCCCCCGGCGGGCGCAGGCGCACGCTGCGCACCAGGTAGGGGACGACCAGCGGCGGCGGGTCACCGCAGGCCTCGGCAAGGCGCAGATACGCCTCGTCGGACGGCGCCTCGGTCGTCAGCACCAGCGCCTCGGCCATGATGTCGGCCGGGTCGCCGGCGCCGCCCACCACCGGATTGGCGTCCAGCAACGCCATGCAGCGGCCGAGCAGCGCCTGCTCGGCCGGGCCGTCCTGGCCGCGGACGGTCAGCAGGTAGCGCAGCCGCAGCCCGCCCCCGTCCGGCGGGTCGCCCTTCGATGCCTGGCGCTGCGGGAATGTGTCGCCGGCGGACTCGTCCGGCTGCACCCGCCACAGCACCAGGGCGATGCCGTGGCCCGGCCGGGTCCTCGCCTCGGCCAGGGTCATCACTTCCACCCCGCCGCCATCCCCGCCCGGCCCGAGCAGCGACTGGAGGTGGCGGCGGATGGCCTCGCTGGCGGCTGCGATGGGCATGGGCGTCTCCTCGCTGGAGGTCCGCCAACGAACCGGAGGGGGCAGGCGTTGCCGGCGGTCCGCGGCGGCCGGCGCCGGGGACGCGCCGCGCGGGGTGGGCATGACGCCTTCTTCACTGGGGGCGGCCGGGCCGGGGCGGGGGGGGTGTCCATCTCGGCCCTTGCACCGGCGGTCGGGTTAGGTGACCGTCACGGTGCCACCCGGGAAGGACATTCGCGCTTGGCCTATGCGCTGCAGCAGCTGATCAACGGCATCAGCCTCGGCATGATCTACGGCCTGATCGCCGTGGGCTACACGATGGTCTACGGCATCATCGGCATGATCAACTTCGCCCATGGCGACATCTTCATGATCGGCGCCTTCGTGGCCCTCGTCTCGATCGTGATGCTGCTGTCGGGCGGCTTCATGGACGGCCCGGCGGGGATCGTGCTGGTGCTGGCCATCTCCATGGCCTTCACCGCGCTCTACGGCTGGTCGGTGGAACGCATCGCCTACCGCCCGCTGCGCGGCAGCTTCCGCCTGGCGCCGCTGATCAGCGCCATCGGCATGTCGATCGTGCTGCAGAACTTCGTGCAGATCAGCCAGGGCGCCCGGGTGAAGCCGCTGGAGCCGCAGGTGCGCGGCGGGATCGAGCTGATGCGCGAGGGCGACTTCGTGGTCCAGCTCTCCTACATGCAGCTGCTGATCATCTGCACGACGCTGGCGGTGCTGGCGGTGTTCACCTGGCTGGTGACGCGCACGCCGCTCGGCCGCGCCATGCGGGCCTGCGAGCAGGACAGGAAGATGGCGTCCCTGCTCGGCGTCGACACCGACCGCACCATCAGCCTCACCTTCGTCATCGGCGCGGCGCTGGCGGCCTGCGCGGGCACGATGTACCTGCTGCGCTACGGCGTCATCGACTTCTACATCGGCTTCCTCGCGGGGGTGAAGGCCTTCACCGCGGCCGTGCTCGGCGGCATCGGGTCGCTGCCCGGGGCGGTGCTCGGCGGGCTGCTGATCGGGCTGATCGAGACCTTCTGGTCCGCCTATTTCAGCGTGCAGTACAAGGACGTCGCGGCCTTCTCCATCCTCGTGCTGACGCTCATCTTCCTGCCCACCGGGCTGCTCGGCCGGCAGGAGGTCGAGAAGGTATGACCCCTCGCCTCGTTGCATCGCTGAAGGAGGCGGGGGTCGCCACCCTCGTCGCCCTCGGGCTGTTCGTCGTGATGGTCGGGCTGCGCACCGATGTCGGCCCGACCGGCGCGCTGTTCCTGCGCACCCGCTGGGCAGAGGTGGCGGGGCTGTGCGGCCTGGTCTTCGCCGGGCGGCTGGCCATCTCGCTCTGGGGGTTGCGGCCGCAGGGCGGCGGCGCCTCGCCCCGGCGCGCGGCGGCGCTGGCGCGGCTGGGCGCGGTCTTCGCCCCGGCGCTGCTGGCGGCCGCGCTGGTGCTGCCCTTCGTCCCCGGCGTCAACCGCTACGAACTCGACCTCGGCATCCTCGTGCTGACCTATGTGATGCTCGGCTGGGGGCTGAACATCGTGGTCGGCCTCGCCGGCCTGCTCGACCTCGGCTATGTCGCCTTCTACGCGGTCGGTGCCTATTCCTATGCGCTGCTGGCGCAGTATTTCGGGCTGTCCTTCTGGATCTGCCTGCCGCTGGCCGGCATCCTGGCGGCCTTCTGGGGCGTGCTGCTGGGATTTCCCGTGCTGCGCCTGCGCGGGGACTACCTGGCCATCGTCACGCTCGCCTTCGGCGAGATCATCCGCATCGTGCTGCTGAACTGGGTGGAGCTGACCGGCGGGCCGAACGGCATCGGCGGCATCCCGCGCCCCAGCTTCTTCGGCCTGCCCTTCAACATGTCGGGCGAGCCCGGCACCTTCGCCGGCTTCTTCGGGCTGACGCCCGACCCGGTGCACCGCGTCATCTTCCTGTACTACCTGATCCTCGCGCTCGCGCTGCTGACCAACTGGGTCAGCATCCGCATCCGCCGCCAGCCCATCGGCCGCGCCTGGGAAGCCCTGCGGGAGGACGAGGTCGCGTGCCGCGCGCTCGGCATCAACGTCACCACGACGAAGCTGACCGCCTTCGCGCTGGGCGCCATGTTCGGCGGCTTCGCGGGCGCCTTCTTCGCCACGCGGCAGGGCTTCATCAGCCCGGAGAGCTTCACCTTCATCGAAAGCGCCATCATCCTGGCGATCGTCGTGCTCGGCGGCCTCGGCAGCCAGATCGGCGTCGCGGTCGCGGCCATCGTCATGATCGGCGGGTTCGAGCTGTTCCGCGACCTGGAGGAGTGGCGGATGCTGGTCTTCGGCGCGGCGATGGTGGTCATCATGGTACTGCGCCCGCGCGGGCTGGTCGGCAGCCGCACGCCTTCCGTCGCGCTGGGGGAGAAGCGGGCGATCGGCGCCGACCATGTGAGCGAGGGGAAGGGCTGATGTCCGCCGCCCCCGCCGCACCCACGCCGGCCGCCGCCGGCGCCGGCCCCATCCTCGAGGTCGACGCGCTCTGCATGCGCTTCGGCGGGCTGCTCGCCGTGGACACCGCGACCTTCACCGCCCGCCGGGGCGAGATCACGGCCCTGATCGGCCCGAACGGCGCGGGCAAGACCACGGTCTTCAACTGCATCACCGGCTTCTACCGGCCAAGCGCGGGCGCCATCCGCCTGCACGGCCCGGGCGGCGTGGCGGAGCTGCACCGGCTGAAGGACCACCGCATCGCCCGCGCGGGCGTCGCGCGCACCTTCCAGAACATCCGCCTGTTCCCCGGCATGACGGTGCTGGAGAACCTGCTCGTCGCGCAGCACGCCCCCCTGCAGGCCGCGACCGGCTTCGGCATCGGCGCGCTGCTCGGCCTTGGCGGCTACCGCGCGGCGGAAAGGGCGGCGGTCGCACGCGCGGTCGAATGGCTGCGCGCCACCGTGCTGCTGGAACGCGCCGACGACCCGGCCGGCGCCCTGCCCTATGGCGCGCAGCGGCGGCTCGAGATCGCGCGGGCGATGTGCACGGGGCCGTCCCTGCTCTGCCTCGACGAACCGGCGGCGGGGCTGAACCCGCGCGAATCGGATGACCTGGCGCGGCTGCTCATCGCCATCCGGGACGGCACCGCGGCGCCTTCCGCCGCCCCCACCTCCGTCCTGCTGATCGAGCACGACATGGGCATCGTCATGCGCATCTCGGACCATGTGGTGGTGCTGGACCACGGGAAGAAGATCGCGGAGGGACCGCCCAGCCTGGTCCGCAACGACCGCCACGTCATCGCCGCCTATCTCGGCGAGGAGGAGGAGTGAGCGCGCCGATGCTGGAGGTCACGGACCTCGTCGCCAGCTACGGCGCCGTGCAGGCGCTGAAGGGCGTGTCGCTGCATGTGGAGCGGGGCGAGATCGTCACCCTCATCGGCGCCAACGGCGCGGGCAAGTCCACGCTGCTGATGACCATCTGCGGCGACCCGCGCGCGCGGTCCGGCCGCGTGGTGCTGGACGGGCAGGACATCACGGCGCAGCCTACCCACCTCATCATGCGCGGCGGCGTCGCGCAGTCGCCCGAGGGGCGGCGCATCTTCCCCCGCATGACGGTGCTGGAGAACCTGCTGATGGGCGCGCAGGCCATCGGCCATGACCCGGCGCCGGAACTCGCCCGCGTCTTCGCGCTGTTCCCGCGCCTTCAGGAACGCCAGGCGCAGCGCGGCGGCACGCTGTCGGGCGGGGAACAGCAGATGCTCTCGATCGGCCGGGCGCTGATGTCCCGCCCGCGGCTGCTGCTGCTGGACGAACCCTCCCTCGGCCTCGCGCCGCTGGTGGTGCGGCAGATCTTCGCCGCGATCCGGGAACTGAACGAGAAGGAAGGCCTGACCGTGCTGCTGGTCGAGCAGAACGCCAACCAGGCGCTGAGGCTGGCCCATCGCGGCTACGTGCTGGTGACGGGCCGCATCACGATGAGCGGGACCGGCGCGGAACTGCTGGCGCGGCCGGAGATCAGGGACGCCTATCTCGGCGGGGGCCACTGACCGCAGCCGCGCCTCACCCCGGCCGGACCTTCGGATAGACCGGCCCGTAGTAGCGCCGCAGCTCCTCGATCTGCCCCGCGGGCGGCTGGGCGTAGGCGCCGCGGCGGCTGGCGAAGCGCCCGCCCATCAGCCCGTGCAGCTTCACCGCCGCCTGCCCCGCCTGCACCAGCGCCATCGGGCCGCAGAGCACGGGGGTGTCCTTCACCGTCTCGTGGATGCCGGCTTCCGCCAGCAGCACCATGGCGACGCCGACGGCGGGGATCACCACCTCCGCCCCCCGCGCCACGCAGGCTTCCGCCGCCGCGTGGAACTGGCCGAGGATGCGGTCCCGCACCGCGCCCTCGCGGAACGCCTCGTCGAGGTCGACCAGCCGGTCCACCGCCATGCGTTCCACCGCGACGACGCGCGTGGTCATGCCGTAGAGCGCGACATTCTCCTGCACGCGGCTGAAATGCTTGTCGTTCGACACCACCAGCCCGACCGAGACGCCCATCTGGCAGGCGGTGAACAGCGAGGTCTCGCACAGGCCCACCACCGGGATCGTCGCCATCTCCCGCGCCGTGCGCAGGCCGGGGTCGGCGATGTTGCCGAGCAGGACGGCGTCATAGCCCTCCGCCTCGGCGCGGGCGACGTTGTCCAGCACCTCGATCGTCTCGATGAACTCCAGGCGCCGGTACTGGTCGCCGACGCCGCCCCGCTGCTCGATCCCGTGCACGTCGACCTGCGTGCCCGGATCGGCCGCGCGCGCCAGCACGCGCAGCAGCGCCGCCTGGTATTCCGGCCAGGCATCCGGGCGCGTCAGCGACTGGTACCACAGCTTCATGCCCGTCACTCCGCCCGGATGCCGGCGCCGCGGATCACCGCGCCCCAGGACCGGCCCTCGGTCGCCATGCGCTGGGCAAAGGCGTCCACGCTGCCGCCGATCGGCGTCGCGGTCAGCCGGTCCAGCGCGCCGCGCATGCCTTCCGACGCGAGGGCCTCGTTCAGCACGGCGTTCAGGCGCTGCACCAGCTCGGGCGGCATCCCCGCCGGGCCCATCAGCCCCCACCAGACGCTGACATTGAGGTCGGCGACCCCCTGTTCCGCGAAGGTCCGCACCTCCGGCAGCGCGGGATGCCGCCGCGGCGCGAGGACGGCCAGCGCCCGGAACTGCCCGCCGCGGATCAGCGGCAGCGCCTGCGCGATGTTGGTGACCATGACGGAGACGCGGCCCGCCGCCACGTCGGTCATCGCCGGCGCGCCGCCCCGATAGGGCACATGCACCAGGTCGATGCCCGCGCGCAGCTTCAGCAATTCGCTGCCCAGGTGCTCCGTCGTGCCGGACCCGCCGGAGCCATAGGTGAAGTGCCCCGGCCGCGCCTTCGCCAGGGCGACGAAGGCCGCGCCGTCCGCGGCCTCGAACCCCGGTGCGCAGACCAGCACCGACGGCACCTCCCCCACCAGGAAGACCGGCGCAAGCTGCGTCGCGGGGTCGTAGGTCAGCCCGCTGTAGAGATGCGGGTTCGTCACCACGGAAGGGGACGCCATCAGCAGCGTCGTGCCGTCCGGCGCGGACCGCGCGACATGCTCCATCGCGATGTTGCCGCCGCCGCCGGTGCGGTTCTCCACCACCACCGTCTGGCCCAGCCGCTGCGTCAGTTCCTGCGCGACGAGGCGCGCGACGATGTCGACCGCGCCGCCCGCGCCGAAAGGAACGACGATGCGCATGTTGCGCCCGCCCGCGACCTGCTGCGCCTGCCCGCGTGCGACCGGCAGCACCGTGGCGGCCGCGGCCAGCACCGCGCGGCGGGTCACGCCCGCCCGCATCAGAACCTGCATCGTCGTCCCCTCCTCAAGGTCCCGTCCGGCTCAGGCCGCGAAATCCACCGCGTCCGAGGTGGTGAAGGTGGCGAAGCGCTGCATCGTGCGGATCGCCGCCTCGTGGTCCTCGGCCGTGGCCGAGGCGCAGCAATCCTCCAGCACCGTCACCACGTAGTCGCGGTCATGCCCGTCCCGCACCGTGCCCTGCACCACCGCCACGGTCGAGACGCCGGAGCAGACGATGCGCCCGATGCCGTGCGCGCGCAGGATGGCTTCCAGGTTGGTCGCGTAGAAGGGGCTGACGCGGTGCTTCACGATGTCGAAGTCGCCCGGCTGCGGCGCCAGGTCCTTGTGAACCTCGGTCCCCCAGGTGCCGAGCTTGAACAGCCCGTGCTGCTTCGCGCCGTTGAAGATGGCGGAGGTGGACGGCGCCTCGCGGTAGTCGGGCGAGAAGCCGACGCGGACATAGCCCACCGGCACGCCCGCCGCACGCGCCTTCGCGATGGCCTTCGCGGTGCGGCCGATGATGCCGCGCGACTGCACCTGCTGGCCCAGCGGCCCCTTCCCGTTCGGCCCGTCGGCGGAGACCAGGTCGTTCTCCATGTCGAGGACCAGGTAGATCGAACGCATCGGCGATATCCCTTGTGTGATGGCAGTCGGTTGAAGCGTACGCCGCCGGCCCCGGCCAGCCCGGGCGTGCCGGCGCGCCGCTCCTTCAGTCGTCGAGCCGGATGCCCAGCCGTTCCACCCGCGCGCGCCACACCGCGTCATCCTCCGCGATGTAGCGGATGAACCCGGCGCGGTCCTGGCGGTCCGCCACCAGGCCGTTCGGCGTGAGGAAGGCCAGCGCCTCCGGCGCGCGGACGAAGGCCTGCGTCTCCTGCGCGATGCGCTCGGCCACCGCCGCCGGGGTGCCAGGAGGCGCGAGCAGCGCGAGCCAGAGGTCGCCCGCCAGGTTGATTCCCTGTTCGGTCAGCGTCGGCACGTTCGGCACCGCGCTGAAGCGCTGCGCGGTGGCGACGCCGAGGATGGGCAGCCGCCCTCCCTGCCCGATCGCCACCGCGACGGGCAGCATCATCGCATCCACCTGGTCGCCCAGCAGCGCCTGCACGGCCGGGGCCGCGCCCTGGTAGGGGACGTGCTGCATCTCCGTCCGCGTCTCGAACTTCAGCGTCTCCATCATCACCTGGGAGGTGCTGGCCACCCCCCAGGAGGCGAAGGTGAGCGGGTTCGCCGCGCGCGACCGCGCCAGTTCCACGAAGGCCGGCGCCGTCTGCACGCCGAGCCCGGGACGCGTGACGAGGGAGAAGATCAGCCGCGCGACGGCGGAGACCGGCACGAAGCTCTGCGGCTGGTAGGGCAGGCGCCGATAGACGACCGGGTTCACCGAATGGGTGTCGGCCGTCGTGAAGATCAGCGTATGGCCATCGGGGGCCGCCTGCTGCACCGCCTGGCTGCCGAGGATGCCGTTGGCGCCCGGCCGGTTCTCCACCACCACCGGCTGGCCGAGCCGGGGCGAGAGTTCCCGCGCCACCCAGCGCGCGACGAGGTCGGTGGCCCCGCCCGGCGGATAGGCGACGACGAGGCGGATGGGCCGCGTGGGCGCCCAGGCCTGGGCGCTCGCCGCGCGCGGCAGGGTCGCGATGGCGGGCGCGGCGAGCAGGATCGCGCGGCGGGTCGGGTGCTGCGTCATGGATCGGCCTTCCCTATTCGGCGGTGATCCGCGCGGTGCGGATCAGCTCCCCGGTCTCATCGAGCTTGCGCTGGATGTAGGCGCGGAAATCGGCGGGCGTGCCGCCGGCCGGCTCGATGCCGAGATCGGCGAGCCGCGAGGTCACCGCGGGCGTGCGGATGCCAGCATTCACCGCGGCGTTGATCGCCTCGGTCGCGGCGGGCGGCGTGCCGGCGCGGGCGAACAGCCCGAACCAGGACGTGCTCTCGTAGCCCGGCACCCCCGCTTCGGCCACCGTCGGCACGCCCGGCAGCAGCGCGGAGCGCCGCGCGGCGCCGAGCGCGAGCACGCGCAGCTCGCCCGAGCTGATCTGCCCCTGGACGGAGGGATAGTTCTCGAACATCGCATCCACCCGTCCGCCGATGATGTCGGTGGCCGCCGGCGAGGTGCCGCGATAGGGGATGTGGGTCATGTCGAGCCCGCCGCGCCACTTGAACAGCTCCCCGCTCAGATGCGCGAAGGACCCGATCCCGGCCGAGGCGTAGGTCATCCGCCCCGGCGCCGCCTTCGCCTGCGCGACCAGGTCCTGCAAGGTGCGGATCGGGCTGTCGCGTCGCACCACGATGACGGCGGGGCTGTCGCCGACGAAGACCACCGGTTCGAAGTCGCGCAGCGGCTGATAGGGCAGGCGCGGCTGGAGATGGGGGTTGATGGTGACGGGCCCGGGCGTGCCGGCCATCAGCGTGTAGCTATCCGCCGGCGCGTCCAGCACGCGCTGCGCGCCGATGGTGCCGCCCGCGCCGGTCACGTTCTCCGCCACCACGGGCTGGCCCAGGCGCTCGGTCAGGATCTGGGCGCAGAGCCGTGCCAGGATGTCGGTGCTGCCGCCGGCGGCGAAGGGGATGACGATGCGGACCGGCCGCACCGGGAAGCGGTCCTGCGCGGCGGCGCCGCGCGCGGCGAGCGCGGCGGCCGCAAGGCCGAGAAGGGTGCGACGTTCCATCTGTCCTGTTCCTCCCTTGGTCATCACCCCTGCCTACCGATCACCCATCGAGGAGAGGCCGTAGAAATCCAGCAATTCCTTCACCCTGGCGCGGGGCGGCTGCGCCTGGAAGTAGCCGCGGCGGGACGGCTTCGCGCCGGCGATCCGGCGCAGCCCCACCATCATCTCGGCCGCCTTCACCGTGGCCGTCACCGCGTCCAGCACAGGCACGCCGTCCACCTCCGCCACGCCGGCCTTCGCCAGCAGCAGGCAGAGCGGCGCCTCGCCGGGGATGATCACATCGGCGCCGCGCGCGATCAGCGCGCGCGCATCGGCGCGGAACTTCTCCACCAGCGGCGCGGGGTCGCTGGCATAGGCGGCCAGCACGTCGTTGAAGGTGAAGCCCACCTCCTGCGCGCCGAGGAAGCGGGAGGAGAGGCCCATCCGGTCCACGTTGCGCTCCACCGTGCCGGCCATGCCGCGGATGAACAGCAGCACGCCGATCCGCTGGCCGAGCATGGAGGCGGCGAGCATCGCGCTCTCGCCGTAGCCCACCACCGGGATGTCCACCAGGCTGCGGATCTCCTGCAGCGACGGCTCGGGCAGCGTGGTCAGCGCGAAGGCGTCGAAGCCCTGCTCCTCGGCGGCGATGGCGCCCAGCACGAATTGCTGCGAATGCAGCGTCTGGAAATACGCGTACATGATGTCGTTGCCGGGATATTCGGTCTGGTAGCTGCGCGGGTGCATCCCGTGCATCGCCACCTCCGTCCCCGGCGCGCAGGCGCGGGCCAGGTGCGCCTGCATCGCCGCGGCATAGGGCGGCAGGTTCTCCAGCACCGTGAAGCTGTGGTGCCAGATGCGGATCGGCTTCGCTTCGCTCATCTCAGTCGCTCCACATGCCGCCATTGACGTCGAGGACCTCGCCCGTGATGAAGCCGGTCTCCGGCCCGGCGAGGAAGGCGATGGCGGCCGCCACCTCCTCCGCCCGGCCCATCCGCCCGACCGGGATCAGCGCCTTCAGCGCGGCGGGGAAGTTGGTTGTCATGGCCGAGGCGACGGGTCCCGGCGCCACGGCGTTCACCGTGATGCCGTCGGGCGCGAGTTCGCGCGCCAGGAAGAAGGTCATGGCATGGACGCCGGCCTTGGACACGCCATAGGCCACGTTGCTCGCCCGGTCCTGCTCCGCGCGGTCGATCCAGGGGCGGGCATTGCCGCCGTTCTTGCCGATGATCGAGCCGATGTTGACGATCCGCCCATGGCCGTTGGCGCGCATCGCCGGAATGGCCGCCTGGCAGCAGAGAAAGGTGCCCTTGAGGTTTACCGCGATCACGCGGTCCCACTCCGCCTCCTCCAGCGTCGCCGCCGCGCCCATCGAGACGGTGCCCGCGACGTTGACGAGGATGTCGAGCCGCCCGTGATGCGCGACCGTGGCCGCCATCATCGCCCGCACGCTGTCGCTGCGGGTGACGTCCACCGCCAGGTTCAGCGCGCCCGCGACCTGCGGCGCGCGCAGGTCCGCCAGGGCCAGCCGCGCGCCGCGGGCCGCCAGCGCCGCGGCCGTCGCGCCGCCGATGCCGCCCGCGGCGCCGGTGACCAGCGCGACCCGGCCTTCGAGCGTTCTCATGCGTCGTTGCGCCGCGCCAGTGCATCGGCGCCCGCGATGCGCCCGAAGACCAGTCCCTTCAGCACCGATGTCGCGCCGGTATAGGTGCCGTAATAGGTGCCGACGATCTCTCCCGCCGCGTAGAGCCCGGGGATGGGATCGCCGCCGCCGTCCAGCACGCGCGCCTGCTGGTCGATCTTCACGCCGCCGAAGGTGAAGACATTGGCCGAGATGATGGGATAGGCGTGGAAGGGCGGCTCGGCGATCGGCACCGCCCAGTTGGACTTGCGGGGATCGAGCCCCTGGGTCGCGAGGCCGTCGAGTTGCAGCGGCTTCCATTCGCCCGCCACGCAGGCGGCGTTGTACTCGGCGACCGTCCGCGCCAGCGCGGCTTCCGGCAGGCCGATGGCGCGGGCGAGGCCCCCGATGCTGTCGGATGCGATCGGCGGCTGGTCGGTGCGAAGGCCGAGCCGGTAGTTCGGGATGGCCTGGTGGCGCGCATCCAGCACCACCCAGGCGATCCCGTCGCGCTGTTCGAAGATGCGGCGCGTCACGCTCTCATAGGTCGCGTCCACCGTGCCCGGTGCCTCGTCCGTGAAGCGCCGGCCGTCCTTGTTCACCAGGATGCCGTAGGGGAAGATGAAGACCGAGGGTTCGGCGATGGAGGAACGGGGATCGACCGGCTCGGCATGGTAGCTGCCGAAGTCGCCACCGCCCGCGGCGCCGATCTCCAGCGCCATCTGGATCCCCTCGCCGCGGTTGAAGTGCCCGCCCTTGCAGATCGGGCGCAGGAAGACGGAGCGCGGGCCCATGTAGCGGGACAGCATCTCCGGATTGCCCTCGAAGCCGCCGCAGGCCAGCACCACCGCGCCGCGCAGCGTCTGCGCGCGCCCCGCCCGGCGCACCACCAGGCCGGTGACGCGCCCGTCCTCGTCCACCGCCAGCCTCTGCGCCGAGGTCTCGTAGCGGAACGCGACGCCAAGCTGCTCGGCCCGCGCCGCCAGTGCCTCCACCAGCGCGGCGCCGCCGCCCACCGGCAGAAGCCGAGGCTGCGACTTCGTCAGGAACTGCGTCGGCAGGAAGTCGAAGCGCACGCCCATGCCCTTGAGCCAGGCGATGGTCGGCCCGGCCTGGGCGGCGAATTCGCCCACCACGTCGGGATCGACCGAGGAAAGCGCGCGCGCATGGCCCGCGCGGTCCCGCGCCGGGCGTGCCAGCTCCATGGCCAGGGCGGGTTCGGCATAGGGAAGCGCGCCGTTCTCGGCCAGGTGGGTCTCGAAGTCGTCGGTGACCTCGCTCTCGCTCTTCATGCGGAGATAGGCCTCGGTGTAGCGGCTCTGGCCGCCGCGCTCCTCGCGCGGGGCGCGTTCCACCACCACCACGCGGCCGCCGGCCTCGGCGGCGCTGACGGCGGCCGAAAGCCCTGCCACCCCGCAGCCCGCGACGACCAGGTCGAAGACATCATCCGCCATCAGCCGCCACCCGCCTTCCCGTGCGTTCCCCCGCAGCCCCCCGCTACACGGCGGGCCTGCGGCGCGGAGGCTAGCACCGGGCGCGCGCCGGCAAAGCCCGGCCCGCGGGCGAAAGGTGCTTTCGGAATTCCCGTGCTTGCGCCGGGACCTGGACCCGAGTGGCCCAGACTGTGTCCGGGCCACTCGGGTCCAGCCCCTCGTGAGCCCGGCGATTCACGCCCCCACCATGCCCGCCTTCGGCGTGCAGGGTGGGGGCGATCGCGGGCTAGCCGTCCGGCAGCCCAGCCATCGCCCGCACCTCCGCCGGGCTGCGGCCGGCATCGCGCAGATCCCGCAGCGTGGCCGCGCGGTCGCGCTTGGCCAGCCGCCGCCCGCTCGCATCGGTCAGCAGGGGGTGGTGGGCATAGGCGGGCTCCGGCCAGCCCATCAGCGACTGGATCAGCCGGTGCAGGTCGGTCGCGGCTTGCAGGTCCTCCCCGCGGGTGATCAGGGTGACGCCCTGGCGCGAATCGTCATGCGTGACGCAGAGATGGTAGCTCGCCGGCGCGTCCTTGCGGGCCAGCACCGCATCGCCGAAGCGCGCGGGGTCGCAGCGCAGCCTTCCCCGCCCCTCCTCGTGGAAGGAAAGGTCGGGCGGCGATTCGGCCAGGGCGCGCGCCATGTCGAGCCGCAGCGCATGCGGCTCCCCCGCCGCGACACGCGCCGCCCGCGCCGCGGGGGATAGGCGCCGGCAGGTGCCGGGATAGGGCGCGCCATCCGGCCCGTGCGGCGCCGCCGCGCTCGCCGCCACTTCGCGCGCGATGTCCGCGCGGGTGCAGAAGCAGGGATAGAGCAGGCCGCGCCCCGCCAGCCCGTCCAGCGCCGCGCGGTACTCCGCCAGGTGGCGCGACTGCACCCGCACCTCCCCGTCCCAGTCGAGGCCGAGCCAGGCCAGGTCCTCCAGGATCGCCGCGGCGAAGTCTGGGCGGCAGCGGCCGGGGTCGATGTCCTCGATCCGCAGCAGGAAGCGGCCGCCGGCGGCACGGGCCCTCCGCCAGCCCCGCAGCGCCGAATGGGCGTGGCCGAGATGGAGGAAGCCCGTCGGGCTGGGCGCGAAGCGGGTGACGATCTCGGCGGGCATGGCCATGTTGCGGGGGTTAGGGCAAGCGGGACGCGAAGGCGATGGCGGATGCGTGGCAGGGGCCGTCCTGGGGCCCGGCGGCGGGCGGCGCCCCGCGGAAGC
The DNA here is from genome assembly GCF_050563535.1 of Falsiroseomonas sp. CW058. Lineage (NCBI taxonomy): Bacteria > Pseudomonadati > Pseudomonadota > Alphaproteobacteria > Acetobacterales > Roseomonadaceae > Falsiroseomonas > Falsiroseomonas sp. CW058. The sequence goes on along the minus strand of NZ_JBNXUO010000023.1, from coordinate 28,913 downwards.
TGGTGCTGCTGCTGCACGGGCTCGGCGCCGACGGGTTCGACCTGATCGACCTTGCCCCCGGCTGGGGCCGGGCGGTGCCGGAGGCGCTGTTCCTCGCGCCCCATGCGCCGGAGCCCTGCGACCTCGCCCCCCATGGCCGGCAGTGGTTCAGCCTGGCGGACCGGACGCCGGCGCGGGTGCTGGCGGGGGTCCGGGTGGCGGCCGATGCGCTTGGCGCGCGGATCGACGCGGAGCTTGCGCGGCATGGCCTGCGCGACGGCGACATGGCGCTGATGGGCTTCAGCCAGGGCGCCATGACGGCACTGTTCACGGCGCTGCGGCGCCGCGCCACGCCGGCCTGCGTGCTCGCCTTCTCCGGCGCGCTGCCGGGGGCGGAGCTTCCGGCCGCCGAGGTCACGGCCCGCCCGCCGGTCCTGCTGGTGCATGGCGAGGCGGACGAGGTGGTGCCGCCCGCCCGCGGCCGGGAGGCCGAGTCGGCCCTGCGTGCGATGGGGGTGGAGGTGGAGGCGGCGTATCGCCCGGGTCTCGGCCACGGCATCGACGAGGTGGGGGTGAGCCTCGGCGCGCTGACGCTCCAGCGCCATCTCGGGGCCGGAAGGTGAAGCCTGCATGACGTGTTGACCCTGGCCCGTTGCGCGCTGCGGCATGGGCTGGCATGAAGGTCGCAGCAACGCGGTGATGCCACAGTATCTGGGGCCATCCTGACGTGTTCGGCCCCAGGGCTTGGCGGACCGCCTCGGAACGGGGAGCGGCGCTTGCCTGACGGCGGTCACATCGCATCCGGGTTCAACGGCAGCCAGACCTTTCCTGCGCTCGTGCTGAACGCCGATTTCCGGCCGCTGTCCTATTTCCCGCTCTCCGTCTGGGCATGGCAGGACGCGGTGAAGGCCGTGTTCCTCGACCGCGTCTCGGTCCTGTCGGAATACGAGACGCTGGTCCATTCGCCGAGCCTGACGATGCGCCTGCCCAGCGTGATCGCGCTGAAGGACTACATCCCCGCCGCGCGGCGGCCGGCCTTCACCCGGTTCAACGTCTTCCTGCGCGACAGCTTCGAATGCCAGTACTGCGGCCGGCCGCAGCCGACCCAGGACCTGACCTTCGACCATGTCATCCCCCGCAGCCGCGGCGGCCGCACCACCTGGGACAACGTCGTCACCGCCTGCGGCCCGTGCAACCTGCGCAAGGGCAACAAGCTGCCGCGCGAATGCCACATGCTGCCCCGCCTGCAGCCCCGCCAGCCGACGAGCTGGGAGTTGCAGGAGAACGGCCGCAGCTTCCCGCCCAACTACCTGCATGAAAGCTGGCGGGACTACCTGTACTGGGATTCGGAACTGGAAAGCTGAGGGAAGCCGGGCCTACACCCGCTCGCTCACCCGGATCGCCACCCGGCAGCCCGCCTTGATCGCGGCGCTCAGCAGCCGGTAGGCGGGGGCCTGCTCGGCCTCGTGCTCCAGGCCGATGTCGCGGTGCTCCAACTCCTCGGCGCGGAACCGCTCGATCGTGGCGCGCAGATCCACCTCGTCCTCGCCCAGCGCCTCGGCCTGGGCGCGGTAATGCTCGTCGATCGCCTCCTCCACCGCCACCGTGCAGGCCATGGCGGCGCGGTGGCCAAGCAGCGCGGTGCCGGCGCCGAGCACGAAGCCGGCCACATGCCACAGCGGCAGCAGCGCGGTGGGGCGCACGCGGCGGCGGCCGATGGCGCGGCTGAAATAGTCCAGGTGGACCTGTTCCTGCGCCTTCATGTGCTGCAGCACCGGCCCGTGCCGCGTGCGGCCGAGCACGGCGAGCTGCCCTTCGTAGATGCGCTTCGCGCCGTATTCGCCGGCATGGTCCACGCGGATGGTGCGGGCCACCACCTCCCTCGGCGTCGGGTCGCCCGGCAGCCGGTCCTCGGCGGTACGTCTCGCGCTCATGCCCTTTTCCCCGCGGCGCGGAAGGCGAAGGCCGCCAGCGCCAGGGCATAGATCAGGTTCATCGCCGGGATGGAAAGGGGCAGGCCGGGGATCAGGTAGGTCGGGGCGTCGCAGGGCTTGTCAGGCCGCGGGGCGAGGCTGCGCATCAGGTCCTCCACCGTCGCGCCGGGGGTGGCGCCGGCGGCCTGGCAGGAAGGCAGCGGCGACGGCCACCACCCCTGCTCCACCCCGACATGCAGCACCGCGATGGCGCCCGAGGCCAGCACCGCCAGCGCGGCCGCCCTCAGCGCCCGGCCCTGCCACGGCGCCGGCAGCGCCGCCGCGGCCACCGCCAGCCCCGCCGCCACCCAGTAGGGCCAGCGCTGCCAGAGGCACAGCGCGCAGGGCGCAAGGCCGGGCCAGATCTCGCTGCCGCGGGCGATCAGCGGCGCCGCGGCGGCCAGGGCGGCGACGAGAAGGGCGGTTGGCATGCGCGGAAGATGCCGCCTGACCCGGCGTTGCCGCAACCGGACCCCACCCCTACCCTGTGCAACGAACCGCAACGGGGGGACCGTCCATGCTGCGCATCTGGGGCCGCAACAACTCGTCCAACGTGATGAAGGTGCTCTGGCTGTGCGAGGAGCTGGACATCCACTTCGAACGCATCGACGCCGGCGGCGCCTTCGGCCGCACGCGGGAGCCCGAGTACCTCGCGAAGAACCCCAACGCCCTGGTGCCGACCATCGAGGAGCCGGACGGCTTCACCCTGTGGGAGAGCAACGCCATCCTGCGCTACCTCGCCCGGACGCGCGCTCCGGGGCACCCGATCTATCCCGCCGATCCGCGCATCGCCGCCGATTGCGACCGCTGGATGGACTGGCAGCTCGGCACGCTGAACCCGCCGATGACCACGGTCTTCTTCACCTATGTCCGCATCCCCGAGGCCGAGCGCGACTACCCCGCCACCCACAAGGCGCGCGACGCGGCCGAACGCCTGTGGCGGATGGTGGAGGCGCAGCTGGCGGGGCGGGACTTCCTCTGCGGCGCGGGGCTGACGACCGCCGACATCGCGCTCGGCATCTACGTCCATCGCTGGTTCGAACTGCCGATCCAGCGCCCGGACCTGCCGGCGCTGCGCGCCTGGTACGACCGCATCCGCGCGCGCCCGGGCTATGCGAAGCACTGCGCCGGCCGGCTGAGCTGAGGCGCCCGCGCTGGACCCGAGTAGCCACGACTGTGTCCGGGCCACTCGGGTCCAGCCTTTCGCGAGCCCGGCGATTCACACCCTCACCATGCCCGCCTTCGGCATGCACGGTGGGGGCGATCGCGGGCTACCGCGCGGCGCCGGGCACCCAGGCGACGTCGCCCGCGCCGTTGCCGTTCAGGCGCCGCGACAGCACGAACAGGTGGTCCGACAGGCGGTTGAGGTAGCGCACGGCTGCGGGGTTCACCTCCTCCGCCGCGGCGAGCGTCACCACCAGCCGCTCCGCCCGGCGCACCACGGTGCGCGCAAGGTGCGCCTGCGCCGCGCCCGGCGTGCCGCCGGGCAGCACGAAGCTGCGCAGCGGGGGGATGGCCGCGTTCATCTCCGCCACCTCCGCCTCCAGCCGCAGGCACTGGGAATCGCTGACCCGCAGCCGGTCGCCGCCCGTGCCCGGCACGCAGAGATCGGCGCCGAGGTCGAACAGGTCGTTCTGCACCCGCGCCAGCATCGCATCCGCGGCCATGTCGCCCGCCAGGTGCAGCCGCACCAGGCCGATCGTGGCATTGGCCTCGTCCACCGTGCCATAGGCCTCGACCCGCAGCGCGTCCTTGCGCACCCGCGACCCGTCGCCGAGCGAGGTCTCCCCCCGGTCGCCGCCCCGTGTCGTGATCACGTCCAGCTTCACCAACGGCGTGTCCCCTCAAGCGTGAAGATCACCGGCACCGAGACGACGGCCGGCACCGGCCTGCCATCCTGCATCGCCGGCTCGAACCGCCAGCGCCGCACCGCCGCCTCCGCCGAGCGGTCGAGCGCGGCGAAACCGGAGGTGGCGAGCAGCGAGACTTCGGCAACCCTCCCCTCCCCGTCCACCCGTACCAGCAGCGTCACCCGCCCCTGTTCGCCCCGCAGGCGGCTGGCATGGGGGTATTCCGGCGCCGGGTTCACCGCACCGCCGAGCGGCCTTGCCTGGCTGACGGCGCCGAGCGCGAGCGCGGCGCCCGCCGCCTGCGGCGGGGACCAGACCGCCTCGGCCGGTGCCGTCCCGGCCGGTGCGGGGGCGGCAGGCCGCGGCGGCGCCGGCGCGCGTGGACGCGGCGTGGCGGAAGGCCGCGGCGGCGGTTCGGCTGGCGGGGGCGGGATGGGTGCGGCCGGCCCGGCCACCGGCGGGGCTTCGGCCGGGCCAGGCGGCCGGGTGGGTGGGGGAAGCGCCGCCAGGGTGTTGGGCGGCAGCATGGCCGGTGGCGCCGGCAGCGGGTCCGGCGGCGACGCGCCAGGGGCAGCAGGCATGGCAGCAGGCATGGCAGCAGCCAGGACAGCGGGAGGCAGGGGTGCCGCGGGCTGGGGTGGGGCCGCCGCGACGGGCGGCTGCGGCGGGGCCTGCGGCAGCGGTGGCGCCGGCGGAAGGTCGGGCGGCGGCGCGGGCAAGGGACCGGCATCGGCCACATCCCCGGCGCCCTCCTCCGGCCGGTCCCAGACCAGCGTCACCCCCTGTTCCGCGACCGGCGCCGGCCGCGGCTGCGGCGCAGGCAGCAGCATCGCCGCCAGCGCCGCGCCGTGCAGCGCCAGCGAGGCGCCGATCCAGCCGGCGGCGCGCCGGCCGGCCGGGGCTGCGACGGCCGGCCCTGGGGGCCGGGGCGCATCCGCGGCCCGCGCGGTCACAGCACCAGCACGCCCCGGTGCTTCGCCTTGCCCTCGGGCTCGACATGGATGGTGATGACGGCGGTCTCCAGTTCCGCCTTCAGCGCGCCCTCGATCCGGTCGCAGATCTCATGCGCCGCCGTCACCGTCATGTCGCCCGGGACCACCAGGTGGAACTCCACGAAGGTGAAGCGGCCGGAATGGCGGGTGCGGAGGTCATGCGCCTCGATCGCGCCTTCGGCATGCCCGGCGACCAGGCCGCGTATCCGCGCCAGGCGATCGGCCGGCACCGCCTCGTCCATCAGGCCGCCCACGGATTCGCGCATCAGCCGCCAGCCGGAAAACAGGATGTTCACCGCCGTCAGCGCCGCCAGCAGCGGGTCGAGCCACAGCACCCCGGTCAGCGCCACCAGCGCCACCCCCACCAGCACGCCGGCCGAGGTCACGACATCCGCCAGCAGGTGCCGCGCATCGGCCAGCAGCGCCGGCGACCGCGCGGCCCGCCCGCGGCGGAACAGCACGCCCGACCAGATGGCGTTCACCGTGGTGGCGACCGCCGCGACCAGCAGGCCCGCCGGCGCCTGGCCGGGTGCGCGGGGATTCTGGTAGGCGACCCAGGCCTCGTTCAGGATCAGCAGGGCGGCGAGGACGATCAGCGCGCCTTCCAGCACCGCCGAGAAGTATTCGGCCTTTGCGTGGCCATAGGGATGGTTGGCATCGGGCGGCAGGGCGGAAAAGCGCACCGCCGCCAGCGCCGCCACCGCCGCCGCCACGTTCACCACCGATTCCAGCGCATCGGCGAACAGCGCCACGCTGCCCGTCAGCCACCAGGCCCCGGTCTTGAGGGCGAGCACCACCAGGGCCACCACCACGGAGGTCGCGGCGATGCTCTCGGTGCGGGTCATGGCAGGCGGCTCGGCACGCGGCGGGCTCCGTTCTGGCGGCGCTTGATGCCCCGCCGGGCGGCCGCGGGGCAAGCGCGGGACGGGGCATGGCTGCCCCGCCCCGCGCCCCCCCTTCGTGGGCGGGACCCTGGCGACTGATCCGCGAAGGCGGAATCGCCGGAGCGGTGGATCAGCCGCTTGGACAAGCAGCTAGACCGTGAAGTACTTCGCCCGCGGATGGTGCAGCACGATGGCGCTCGTCGACTGCTCGGGGTGCAGCTGCCACTCGTCGCTGATCGAGACCCCGATGCGCTCCGCCCCCAGCAGCCGCAGCAGCGGCACCTGGTCCTCCAGCCGCGGGCAGGCGGGGTAGCCGAAGGAATAGCGGCCGCCGCGGTAGCCCTGGCTCAGCATCTTCTCGATGTCGCGCTCGTCATCCGCGGCATAGCCGAGTTCGGCGCGGATGCGCTTGTGGACGTATTCCGCCATCGCCTCGGCCATCTCCACCGAAAGGCCGTGCAGGTAGAGGTAGTCCTGGTAGCGGTTCTCCTCGAACCATTCCCGCGCCATGTCGGACGCCTTCTGGCCGACGGTGACGACCTGCAGCCCGATGACGTCGCGCGCCTCCGGCCCGTCGGCGATGTCGCGGACGAAGTCGGCGATGCACTCGCCATCCTCCTTCGGCTGGCGCGGCAGGGTGAAGCGGCAGGCCTCGGTGGTGCCGTCCTGCTCGAACAGCACCAGGTCGTTGCCGACGCCGGCGCATTTCCAGTAGCCGTAGATCGCCTGCGGGCGGAGGATCCGCTGCTCCTCGCTCAGCGCCAGCATGCGCTTCAGCACCGGGCGCAGCTCCTGCTTCGCCCAGCCGAGGAAATCCTCCAGGCTGCGGCCCGCCTTCCGGAAGCCCCACTGGAATTGGTACAGGCTGCGTTCGTTGATGAAGGGCACCACCGCGCGCGGGTCGGCCTCCATCACGCGCGCGCCCCAGAAGGGCGGCACGGGCACCGGCTCGGCCGCCGTCTCGCGCCGGCGCCGGGCCTGGGCGTAGCCGGCATCGACGGGGGCGAAGCCGCGCGGGTCGGCGGTGCCGAGCACGCGCTTCTCGTTCCTCGACTTCCCCTTCCGCTTCGCCTGCAGCGCGGCGAGGTAGTCGTCGAAGCCGTTGCCCATCACCTTGTCCATCAGGTGCAGGCCGTCGAAGGCGTCCCGCGCATAGGCCACGCGGCCGCAGGCATAGGACTTCACGCAGTCGTCCTCGACGTAGTTGCGCGTCAGCGCCGCCCCGCCGAGCAGCACCGGCAGCTCGATTCCCTGGCGGGACATCTCCTCCAGGTTCTCGCGCATCACCACGGTGGACTTCACCAGCAGGCCGCTCATGCCGATGGCATGCGCCTTGTGCTGCTTCGCGGCGCTCACGATGTCGCCGAGCGGCACCTTGATGCCGAGGTTGACGACCTTGTAGCCGTTGTTGGTCAGGATGATGTCGACCAGGTTCTTGCCGATGTCGTGCACGTCGCCCTTCACCGTGCCGAGCACGATGATGCCCTTCTCCTGCCCCTCCACGCGCTCCATGTGGGGCTCGAGCCAGGCGACGGCGGCCTTCATCGTCTCGGCGGATTGCAGGACGAAGGGCAGCTGCATCTTGCCCGCGCCGAACAGCTCCCCCACCACCTTCATGCCGTCGAGAAGGACGTCGTTGATGATGGACAGCGGCGCGAGGCCCTTGGCCAGCGCATCGGCCAGCTCATCCTCCAGCCCCTTGCGGTCGCCGTCCACGATGCGGTCCTTCAGGCGCCCCTCCACCGTCTCGGCGCGCTTCTTCGCGGCCGCGTCGGCGGCCTTGCGGCCGGCGAACATCTCCAGCATCCGCTGCAGCGGGTCGTAGCCCTCGCGCCGGCGGTCGAAGATCAGGTCCTCCGCCACCTGCACCTCCTCGGGCGGGATCTGGTGCAGCGGCTTGATCTTGGAGACGTGGACGATGGCGCCCGTCATCCCCGCCTTCACGGCGTGGTCCAGGAAGACGCTGTTCAGGACGTGCCGCGCGGCCGGGTTCAGGCCGAAGCTGATGTTCGACAGGCCGAGGATGATCTGGATGTCCGGGAAGGCGTCGCGGATCATCCGGATGCCCTCCAGCGTCCAGAGGCCGAGCTTGCGGTCGTCCTCGTTGCCGGTCGCGATGGTGAAGGTCAGCGGGTCGATCATCAGGTCGGACTGCGGCAGGCCGTGCCGCGTGCAGGCGAAGTCCACCAGCCGCGCCGCGATGCGCAGCTTGTCCTCGGCGGTCTTTGCCATGCCGACCTCGTCGATGGTGAGTGCGATCACCGCCGCGCCGAACTTCCGCGCCAGCAGCATCCGGTCCCGCGCCGCCCCTTCCCCGTCCTCGAAGTTGATGGAATTGATGATGGGCTTGCCGCCATGCAGCTTCAGCGCGGCCTCGATCACCGGCGTCTCGGTGCTGTCGATGACGAGCGGGCTGTTCACGCTGGAGGTGAAGCGGCGGACCACCTCGTTCATCTCGCCCATCTCGTCGCGGCCGACGAAGGCGGTGCAGACGTCGAGGCTGTTCGACCCCTCCGCCACCTGTTCGCGCGCGATCGCCAGGCAGCCGTCCCAGTCATGCGCGGCCTGGCGTTCCCGCCACGCCTTCGACCCGTTGGCGTTGCAGCGTTCGCCGATCGAGAAGTAGCTGTTCTCCTGCCGCAGCGCCGTCTGGCTGTAGAGGCTGGCGACGGAGGGCATCCACACCACCTTCCGCGCCACCGGCGCCGGGCGGAAGCGCCCGCCATCCAGCCGCCGCAGCAGGCCGTCCAGCGCCTCGATATGCGGGGTGGAGGTGCCGCAGCAGCCGCCGATCAGGTTCAGCCCGTCCTCGCGGATGAAGCGCTCCATCCAGGTCGCGAGCTCGGCGGCGCCGAGCGGGTAATGGGTCTTCCCATCCACCAGCTCCGGCAGGCCGGCATTGGGCTGCACGCTCAGCAGGCCGGGCCAGTTGCGCGACAGCCAGCGGATGTGCTCCGCCATCTCCTGCGGGCCGGTCGCGCAGTTCAGCCCGATCAGCGGCACGTCGAGCGCCTGCACCACCGTGGTCGCGGCGGCGATGTCGGGGCCGACCAGCAGCGTGCCCGTGGTCTCGACCGTCACCTGCACGAAGACCGGGATGTCGGACCCCGCCTCGGCCTTCGCGATCTTCGCCGCGTTCACCGCGGCCTTGATGTAGAGCGTGTCCTGGTTCGTCTCGGTCAGGATCGCATCCGCCCCGCCCGCGATCAGCCCGCGGCACTGCACCACCAGCGCCGCTTCCAGCGCGTCGTAGCCGATGTTGCCGAGCGAGGGCAGCTTCGTCCCCGGCCCGATGTCGCCCACCACCCAGCGGTGGCGGCCATCGGCGAAGCTCTCCGCCGCCTCGCGCGCCAGCTCGACGGACAGCCTGTTGATCTCGAACGCCTTGTCCTCCAGCTCGAACTCGCCGAGCGTCACGGGGCTGCCGCCGAAGCTGTTGGTCAGCACCATGTCGGACCCCGCCGCGTAGTAGCTGCGGTGGATCTCCCGCACGATGTCTGGGCGGGAGAGGTTCAGCACCTCCGTGCAGTTCTCCTTGCCCCAGAAATCGCGCTCCACGTCGAGCGTCATCGCCTGCACGCGCGCGCCCATGCCGCCGTCGCAGAGCAGCACCTGGTCACGCAGCGCATCGAGGAGATGGGGGCGGGAGGTCATGGTCGTTGTCCTGGGGTCAGAGGGCGACGGCGGGGGAGGCAGGGGCGAAGCCCGGCACGCGATGCGCGGGCCAGAGCCGGACGGCGAGCGGGCCGGGCACGTCCACCGGCGCGCCCGGGGCGCATCCGGCCGCGCCCAGCCAGCCCGCGATGGCGGCATCGTCGAAGCCTGGCCAGCGATGGGCGTGCCGCTGCATCAGCTCGGCGCGGTCATGCGGCGCCAGGTCGGCGACCAGCAGCAGCCCTTCCGGATGCAGCACGCGCGCGGCTTCCGCGACCGCGGCGGCCGGGTCCTCGGCGTAGTGCAGCACCATCTGCAGCGTCACCACGTCGAAGGCGCCGTCGCCGAAGGGCAGGCGGTACATGTCGGCCTGCCGGACCGCGCAGCGATGTGCAAGGCCGCGTTCCGCGATCCGCGCACGGGCCAGGGCCAGCATGTCGCGGCTTGCATCGACGCCGATGGCGCGCCCCGCCCGGTCCGCCACCAGCTCCAGCAGCCGCCCCGTGCCGGTGCCGATGTCGAGCAGCGCGCCCACGCGCGGCGGCATCGCGGCCAGCAGCGCCTGTTCGGTGTCGGCCGCGGCGAGGCCGAGGGCCCGCATCTCGTCCCAATCCATGCCGTGGCTGCGGAAGGCCTCGCTCGCATGCCGCGCGCGTTCGGCGGCGAGCCGCGCGGCGGCGCGCCGGTCGGCCGAGAGGCGCGGGTCCTCCTCCGGCAGGCGGGCCAGCAGCAGGCGCGCGAGCTCGGCGCCGGCGGGCAGCTGGAAATAGGCGTTCGACCCTTCGGGGATGCGCTCCAGCAGCCCGGCCTCGACCAGCAGCTTGAGGTGGCGCGACAGCCGCGGCTGGGACTGGCCCAGCACGTCGCAGAGATCGCTCACGCAGAGCGGCTGCCGCGCGCAGAGCGCCAGCAGGCGAAGCCGCGTCGGCTCCGCCGCGGCGCGGAGCTGCATGAGCAGACGGTCCATGGGCACCCCTTCAGGCGCTTGCAAATGACATAAACATATCCTTATGTCCAGCGCATGGCATGGTCGATCGACGCCCGTATCCCCCTTGTGACCGTGGCCGACGAAGCCGCGCTGCGCGCCGCCCTGGCGGGCGGCAGGCCGGCCGCCGTGCTGGCGGAGGCGCCGCCTCCGGACCGGCCGGCGGGCGCGGTGGCGCTCGTCAGCTTCGACCTCAGCGGCCCGTCCCACCTGCCGGCGTGCAGCTGCTGCGCCGGCCGCGGCCCGGCCGCGACCGCGCTCGACCGCCTGTTCCAGGCGCGGGTGCGCGGCGACTGCGGCTGGTTCGACCGCGTGGTGGCGCTGGCGGAGACGGAGGCGGCGCGGGCGGAGGTGGCGGCGGCGCTGCGGGACGACCCGGTGACGGCGGCGCGCTTCCGCGCCGGGTGACGCGCCGCAGGGTTAGGAGAAGAGGACCTCCGCGCCGCCCAGCGCGCCGAGCGAGGCGCGCAGCCGCCCCTCGGCAGCGGCGGGCGGGGTCAGCCCCGCGACGACCAGCAGCGCCCCGGCGGGCAGCCCGCCCCAGGCGCGCGCGGCGCGCCCCGCCTCGGCCAGCGCGGCGGCGATGTCCATCTCCTGCCCGCGACGCCGGCCTTCCTTGAGGCCCAGCGCGATCCGGAGCGGGCCGGGGGGCAGCGCCTTCCCCTTCCCTGCCACCACAAGGCCGAGCCGCCCGAGATCGGCGGTCAGCGCGACGGCATCGGCCGGCGCCTCGGTGAAGCGCGTGGCGGCGATGTCGATGGCGGGATGCAGGCGGGCGAAGGCCGGCGGTGCGTCGTCCCCCGGCTCCAGCGGTGCCGCCAGTACGCCGACCACGGCCGCCGTCGCGACGGGATGGCGGATCGAGCGCAGCGCGACCGCGGCGCCAGAGGGGACCAGCCGCCCCTCGACCATCGGGCCCGCCAGGACGGTGCCGTCCTCCCGCCGCAGCAGGCGCAGCCCGCATGGTGCGATGCCGAGCGCGTCGAGCACCGCGGCCGAGACCTCCTCGGCCTGCGGCAGGTCGCGCGGGGCGATCTCCTCCGGCAGGGCGGCGAGCGGATTGCCCGTCTCGACCGCCTCGGCCAGCCAGCGCGCCGCCGTCTCCGGGCTCCAGCCCCCCATCAGTTCAGCGGCGGGAGGCTGAGTTCCTCCTGCTCCTGGAAGCCGCCGGCCGGCGGCGCATCCAGCATCGTCGGAGAGCCGGGCGCGACCGGGGCGCTGCTGTAGAGCGTCTCCGGCAGCCAGGTGACCAGGCCGGGGAAGATGTAGACCATGCTCATGCAGAACACGACGATGTAGATGAAGGGCATGCAGCCCTTGAAGATGTCCTCCAGCCGGACATGCGGCGGCGCCACGCCCTTCAGGTAGAAGGCGGCCATCGCGACGGGCGGGCTGAGGAAGCTGGTCTGCAGGTTCAGCGCCACCAGGATGCCGAAGAACAGCGGGCTGATTCCGAAATCGTCCAGCAGCGGCAGGAAGATCGGCACGAAGATCACGATGATCTCGGTCCACTCCAGCGGCCAGCCCAGGATGAAGATGATGACCTGCGCCAGCAGCATGAAGGTGAAGCTGTTCAGCGGCAGCGACTTGACGAATTCCTCCACCACCGACTGCCCGCCGAGATAGCCGAAGACGGAGGAGAAGATGTAGCTGCCCACGAACAGCCAGCACACCATCGCGCTGGTCCGCGCCGTCAGGAACACGCTTTCCTTCAGCTTCTGCCAGGTGAAGGCGCGGTAGGCGATGGCGAGGATGATGGAGCCGAGCGAGCCCATCGCCGCCGCCTCGGACGGCGTCGCCAATCCCATGATGATGGAGCCGAGCACCGAGGCGATCAGCAGCGCCAGCGGGAAGAAGGACGTCAGCAGCGCCCAGATGATCGTCAGCGCCGGCACGTTACGTTCCTCCGGCGGCAGGCGCGGGGCCATCTCCGGCCGGAAGATGCCGACGCCGACGGCGTAGAGGATGTAGAGCAGCGCCAGCGACACGCCGGGGATGAAGGCCGCGGCGTAGAGCTGCACGACCGAGACGCCCGCCGTCGCGCCATAGAGGATCAGCATGATCGAGGGCGGGATGAGGATGCCGAGGCAGCCACCCGCGCAGGTGACGCCCGCGGCGAGCTTCGGGTCGTAGCCCGCGCGCAGCATCGCCGGAAAGGCGAGCAGCCCCATCAGCGTGACCACCGCGCCGACGATGCCGGTTGCGGTGGCGAACAGCGCGCAGGTCGCCAGCGTCGCGACCGCGAGCGATCCCGGCAGCCCGCCGGACGCCAACTGCAAGGACCGGAACAGCCGGTCGAGGATGTTCGCCCGCTCGATGATATAGCCCATGAACACGAAGAGCGGGACGGAGATCAGAACGTCGTTCGCCATCACCGCGTAGGTGCGCTGCACCAGCAGGTCGAAGACGCGTTCCTGCATGCCGAGATAGCCGAAGAACAGGCCCATCGCCATCAGCGTGAAGGCGATCGGGAAGCCCAGCATGATGAAGAACAGGAACAGCAGGAGCTGCGTGAGCCCGAGCGCGGCGTCAGACATTCTTCTTGCCCCCGATCGCCGGATGCGCGCATCGGCGCGGCCGGCCATGCGCCGCGGCGCCGGCGCGGCGCCCCCCGCAGGCGTTGCGGGCCGGCCATGCCGGCGGTGTGCCCTTGGTCATCGCGCGCCCCGCGTCAGGAATGGTCGCGGGCGTGCGGGTTCGGATCGCGCGAGACGCGGTCCTCGACCGCATGCGCGGCCTCGATCACCGCGGCTTCCCCGCCGCGCGCCATCTCGGCGGCCAGCGCCTCGGCCCCCTTCGCCTCGGCCGCGGCGAGGATCTGCTTCTCCAGCTCCTCCACGTCGGACAGGCGCTGCGGCCAGGCGCCGCTGCGGATGCACTGCACGCAGCGCACCACCTCCACCAGCCCCTGCAGCAGCAGCAGCACGCCGACGGCCGGGATCAGGCCCTTGAAGGGCCAGATGATCGGCCCGGTCGGGCTGACGCTGCTGCGCTCGTTCTGCATCCAGGACTGTTCGAAGAAGTGGTAGCCCTGGACCATGAAGGCGACGATCGCGGGGAAGAAGAACAGGATGTAAAGCGTCAGGTCGAACTTGGCCTGCAGCGCCGGCGCGAAGTTGCGGTACAGGAAGTCGCCGCGCACATGGCCGTTGCGGCTCAGCGCATAGGCGCCGGCCAGCATGAACAGCGTGCCGTACAGCATGTAGGAGGTGTCGTAGGCCCAGTCCGTCGGCGCGCGGAAGAAGCGCCGCATCGTGACGTCGTAGGCGATGACGAAGGTGAGCGCGAGGATCGTCCACGCCCCCGCCTGCCCCACGAAGGTGGACAGCCGGTCGATGCCGAGCAGCGCGCGCTGCACCGCGGGCCGGTTGGCGAAGATGATTCCCACCAGGATCGCCGCCGCCACCACGGCGATCAGCAGGAAGACGGTGCCCCGGTCGGTCATGCGGCAGTGTCCCCGACGATGAGGGGCCGATCCGTCGCCGGACCGGCCCCCGTTCCCGCGCCCGCGCCCGGCGTCAGCCGCGCGCGAAGAAGTGGTTGTAGGAGATGACCGCGCTCGCCTCGTAGCGGAGGTAGAAGCCGCCCACCCGGCGGCACCACTCGCGCTGGCTGTCGCAGATCTTCTTGAACAGCGGTCCGTTGGCGGGGGCGGAGTTGTCCGCCTCCAGCCGCTGGATCACGCGGTCCCAGGCCTGGAGCTGCGCGTCCAGCACGGGGCGCGGCGTCGGGCGCACGTTCACGCCGCCCTGGGCGAGGGCGACGAGGTCGCGGGAATAACGGTCCTGCTGCTTCCACGACATGTCGGCCGAAGCCGCTTCCGCGCCGTGCCGCAGGATGGCCTGCAGCTCGGCCGGCAGGCCTTCGTAGCGCTGGCGGTTGAACAGGATCTCGAAGCACTCCACGCGCTGATGGAAGCTCTGGATCATGTAGTTGCGGGCGACGTCGGCGAAGCCCAGGACCCGGTCCGAGGACGGGTTGTTGAATTCCGCCCCGTCGATCACCCCGCGCTCCAGCGCCGGCACGATCTCGCCGCCCGGCAGCGCGACCACGGCGGCGCCCATCTCGTTGAACAGGTCCGTCGCCAAGCCCACGGTGCGGTAGCGCAGGCCGCGGATCTGGTCGGCGCGCTCGATCGGGTTCTTGAACCAGCCGAGCGGCTGCGTCGGCATCGGGCCGGTCATGAAGCCCACCGCGTTCATGCGCAGCACGTCGTGCATCAGCTCGCGGTACAGCGCCTCGCCGCCGCCGTAGTAGAACCAGCCGATCATGTGGTTCGCGTCGTTGAACCAGGGCGGCGTGGTGCCGAACAGGCTGAACGACTTGTTCTTGCCGAACCAGTAGGCGGACACGCCATGGCCACCGTCGAGGGTGCCGGCATGGACGGCGTCGAGGAGCTGGAAGGCGCCCACCACCGCGCCCGCCGCCAGCAGTTCGAGCCGAAGGCGCCCGCCGGCCATGCGGTTCACGCGCTCGACATAGTCCTGGGCGAATTCATGGAAGATGTCGCGCTGCGGCCAGGTAGACTGGAAGCGCAGCGTCGTCGTCTGGGCGCGGCTGACATTGGGGGTGGCCAGCACGGCAGTGCCCGCGGCACCGATGGCCGCGGCCTTCAGCAGGCCACGGCGGGCCGGAGCCGGGACGGTGGTCTCGGTCATTCGTTTCCTCCAGACGAGGCCGCCGGCGTTGGCCGCAGGGCGGCAGGTGGTCCTGCCGCCTCATTACGTAGGCTTCGAACCATACGCAATGCCCGGACTAAATTTTGTATAGCCCTATTTTGTAACGAAGGCCTTTTCGACCACGTAGGTGCCGGGGCTGCTGTTCGATCCCTCGGTGAAACCGCGCGCCTCGAGCAGCGCGCGCACATCCGCGTTCATCGCCTCCGACCCGCAGAGCATCGCGCGGTCCCTCTCCGGCGAGAGCGGGGGCAGGCCGAGATCGGCGGTGAGGCTGCCCGATTCGATCATCGTCGTGATCCGCGACTGCCGGGCGAAGGGCTCCCGCGTCACCGAAGGCAGGTAGGTCAGGCGGTCCCGCACCAGCTCGCCCAGCAGCTCATGCGCAGGCAGGTCCTTCGAGATCAGCTCGCGATAGGCAAGCTCGGCCGCCTGCCGCACGGTGTGGACCAGCACGACGCGGTCGAAGCGGTCATAGGTCCCGGGCTCCCGCAGCAGCGACATGAAGGGGGCCAGGCCCGTGCCGGTCGCGAAGAACCAGAGCACACCCCCGGGCGCGAGGTTGTCCGTCACCAGCGTGCCGGTCGCCTTGCGGCCGATCAGCACGCGGTCCCCCGGCACGATGTGCTGCAGCCGCGACGTCAGCGGCCCGTCCTGCACCTTGATGGACAGGAATTCCAGGTGATCCTCCCAGGGGGGGCTCACCATGGAATAGGCGCGCACCAGCGGCTTGCCGCCCACCATCAGCCCGATCATCGCGAACTGGCCTGCGGTGAAGCGGAAATGCGGGTCCCGCGTGCAGGTGAAGGAGAACAGCCGGTCGGTCCAGTGATGGACGGTCCGCACCGTCTCCAGGAAGAAGCCGGGCGGGGCGACGACGGGCGCGGCGAGATCGGAGGCGTCGGTGCTCATGGCGGTGCTAGATGCCCTTGGCGGCGCCATGCTGCAACGCGAAAGCGCGCCCGGCCTTGCGATGGCGCAACCGGGCGGACCGCGCCATGCTGGCGCGCAACCCGGACGCACGCGATGACCGAACCCCCGATTGGCCCCGAGCTGGACGCCACCCCCCGCCCCCTGCCCGCCCGCATCCCCCATCGCGGCCAGTCGGTCACGCTCGAGCCGCTCGCGGTCCGCCATGCGGCGGAGCTGTGGAGCGCGGCGCAGGCCGACCCGGCGGGCCATGGCTGGGCCTATCTGGGCTATGGTCCTTTCGCGGACGAGGCCGCGATGCGCCGCCACGTCGCGGCCTTCGCCACCCAGCACGACCCGATGGCCTGGGCGGTGCGGCCGCATGCCAGCGGCGTCGCCTCCGGCTGGCTGACGCTGATGGAGATCCAGCCCGCCAATGCCGCGATCGAGATCGGCCATATCTGGTTCTCGCCCCGCCTGCAGCGGACCCGCGCCGCGACGGAGGCGATGTTCCTCCTCATGCGGCACGCGATGGACGACCTCGGCTACCGGCGCCTGGTCTGGAAGTGCAACGCGCTGAATGCGCCGTCCCGGCGCGCCGCCGCCCGGCTCGGCTTCGTGGCCGAGGGGGTGCTGCGCGCGCATCTGGTGGTGAAGGGCCGGCGCCGCGACACGGCCTTCTACTCCATCCTCGACAGCGAATGGCCGGCGCGGCGGGACGCGATCGCCGCCTGGCTGGACGACGCCAACTGGGACCATGCCGGCCGGCCGCGCCGGTCGCTTTCCGTGCTGACCGCGGGGCTCGGCGCGGACGCATAATCCGGTCGATTCCGGCACGGACATGGCGTAGGCTTCATCCGCCGGCAAGCGGAGGATCATCACATGCCCGGTCTGGAATTGACGGCGGAATTCAGCGAGGTCGTGGCCTGGGGCCTGATCGCGGGTGCCCTGGTCTATGCGAAGCTCGTCGCGGTGCGCGGCATGCCGTCCGGCGCCGCGGTGGCGCTCGGCACGCTCGCGGCCCTGGTGACCAAGGCGGCGCTGCTTCCCTGGACCTGACGCCGTCCGGCTGACGCAGGACCGCTATCGGCCATTCCGCGCCTTCCCGCGCGCGCGGAAGGGCATGGCTGCCATCGTCCGCCGGCAGGCAGCCTGCCGCATCCCCGCCACGCCGCTGTTGCGTTCGGCGCGATCCTGTCCCATTTTATTCTACTTTCGCGATGGTTGGGGGATGGGGCCATGCCGCGCGTGATCGAGGATCGGGTCGGCGCCTTCGTGCCAGGCCCGCGGGTGGACATCCCCGGCGCGGCGGAAGGCCCGCTCGCCGGCATCGACTTCGCGGTGAAGGACCTGTTCGACGTGGCCGGCGCCACCACCGGCTACGGCAACCCCGACTGGGCCCGCACCCATGCCCCCGCCGCCGCCACCGCCCCGGTGGTGCTCGCGCTGCTGCAGGCCGGTGCAAGGCTGCGCGGCAAGACGAAGACGGTCGAACTCGCCTATGGCCTGACCGGGGAGAATGTCTGGTACGGCACCCCCACCAACCCCGCCGCGCCGGACCGCTTCCCCGGCGGGTCCTCCTGCGGGTCGGCCGCGGCGGTCGCGGCGGGGCTGGTGGATGTCGCGCTCGGCAGCGATACCGGCGGCTCCGTCCGCATCCCGGCCAGCTATTGCGGCATCTTCGGCATCCGTCCCTCCTGGGGCGCGGTGAACCTGACAGGCGCCTGCCCGCTCGGCCCCTCCTTCGACACCTGCGGCTGGTTCGCGCCCACCGCTTCCCTGCTGCGGCGGGTGGGCGAGGTGCTGCTGCCGCATGGCGGGGAAGGCGCGCTCGGCCCGCTGCTGAAGGTGCAGGAAGCCTGGGTGAACGCCGTGCCCCAGACCGCCGCCGCCCTGGTGCCCGCCCTGGCGGGGGCGGAGAAGGTGCTCGGCCCCGCCCTGGCCGTCCATGTCGCGCCGGAAGGGCTCGACGAACTGTTCGAGCATTTCCGCCATGCCCAGGCCGAGGAGGCCTGGGCCAGCCTCGGCTCCTGGATCGAGGCGATGCGCCCGGCGCTCGGCCCCGGCGTGCAGGAACGCTTCGCCGCCGCGAAGGCCACCGACCCCGCCCGCGCCGCCGCCGCGCGGCGCTTCCGCGAGGTGTTCCGCGGCCGCATCCGGGCGCTGCTGGCCGGCGGCGCCGTGCTCGCCTACCCCACCTCCCCCGTGCCGGCGCCGAAGCTCGACATCGGGCTCGAGGTGCAGCAGGCGGTGCGGGAACGCTCGATGGGCGTCACCGCGATCAGCGGCTTGGCCGGGCTGTGCGAGGTGACGCTGCCGGCGGCCAGGGTGGACGGCGCGCCGGTGGGCCTCTCGCTTGCCGCGGCGCCGGGGCGCGACCGCGCCCTGCTTGCCCTGGCCGAGCGCGTGGCGACCGCGCTGAAACTGCCGGCCTGACGCGGCGCGGACCACGCTGACCGCGCGCAACGGGCAGGCTATAAGCAGCGCCATGCAGATCCGCGACGCCACCGCCGCCGACCTCCCGGCCATGACCGCCATCTACGCCCACCACGTCGCCACCGGCACGGGCACCTTCGAGGAGGAGGCACCCGACGAGGCCGAGATGACATCGCGGCTGGCCAAGGTGCAGGGCGCGGGCTGGGCCTGGCTGGTGGCGGAGGCGCCGGATGGCACCGTGCTCGGCTATGCCTACTTCACCCAGATACGCGACCGCTCCGCCTATCGCTTCTCGGCCGAGGATTCGATCTATGTCCGCGACGACGTGCGCGGACAGGGCGTCGGCAAGGCGCTGGTCGAGGCGCTG
Source organism: Falsiroseomonas sp. CW058 (assembly GCF_050563535.1). Classification (NCBI taxonomy): domain Bacteria; kingdom Pseudomonadati; phylum Pseudomonadota; class Alphaproteobacteria; order Acetobacterales; family Roseomonadaceae; genus Falsiroseomonas; species Falsiroseomonas sp. CW058. Next base: position 10,208 of record NZ_JBNXUO010000023.1, on the reverse strand, counting down.
CTGGCACGGGCGGAGGCCTGCGGCTTCCGGCAGATCTTCGCCGTCATCGGCGATTCCGAGAATGCGGGCTCCATCGGCCTGCACGCCTCGCTCGGCTTCCGGCAGGTGGGCGTGCTGCGCTCCGCCGGGATGAAGTTCGGCCGGTGGCTCGACGTGGTCTACATGCAGCACTCGATCGGCGCCGGCGACCGCACCCTGCCAGACTGAGGCGATCGGTCGTCGCGGGTGGACGGTCCGTCAGCCGCGCAGGAGGCCCGCCACCAGCGCGATCGCCCAGAAGGTCACCGCCACCGCGCCGATCCGCTCGGCGTGCCAGACCAGGCGGCGGCGCATGGCTTCCGAAAGCAGGCGCTGCGCCTCGGGGCGCGGCAGGCGGCCCGCGAAATCCGGGCGGAAGGAGGACAACTCGGCCCAGGCTTCGCTTCGGCGGTGGTCGCGGTGCGGCGCGCGCCAGGCGGCGACCAGCAGCACCACCGCGGTCAGCCCTAGCATGTCCGCCCCGACCCGCAGCGCCAGCACCAGGTCGAAGGACAGGGCCAGCATCACCGTGCCGATCGCCAGGCCCGCAAAGCCCAGTCCGCGGCGGATGCAGTGGTCGACCACGGCGTCGATCACGTCCATCGGGCAACTTCCCTCGACACGCTCCGGCCGCAGTCTGGACAGGCGACCGGACGATTGCCAGCCCACATGGGGCGATCCCTGCTAAAGGCCCGAGGGGCGCGCGGGTTGCGGCCCGGTCACGCAGCCTGCAGCCGCGCCACCATGGCGCCGAGCGTGGTGGCGGCAAGGCGATGCTGCATCGCCTGCTCCGCCTCGTCGAGCACGCCGCGCAACAAGCCGAGCACATCCGCCGATTCCACCCCCTGGACCCCGCGATGCGCGGGCAGCAGCGGCGTGCCGGGCCGGCGCATCGCCTCCCAAACCTCCGCCAGGGTGATGGCATCGGCCGGCCGCGCGAGTTCGGCGCCGCCGGGGCCGCGGCGGATGCGGATGAGGCCCGCCCGCGCCAGTTGCCCCGCAAGGCGGCGGATCACGACGGGATTGGTGCCGATGCTCTCCGCCAATCGTCCGCTGGTGGATTGGCCGGCCGGTTCCCGGGCGAGGAGCAGCAGGATGTGGATGGCAACTGCGAAGCGGGTGGCGACCATGATGTTCCAAACACGCGCCGGGTTGGCGCCGGTTCCTCAAGTTCCTTTCCCAAGCGCCGCGCCTTGGCAAGTTTCCGCGGGCGCGGTCCCGCCATGCAGGGGCGGGGCTTGACGGCAAACTGAACGGATGGCGAACATCGGGTATGTCGTATGCCAATGCCGCCGCCGAGGTCCTTGATGGGGCAGCCGCACCCGTCGCCGAAGACCGCCCGGCAGCGGAACGCACGGCCGCGGTCTGCCGGGCCGCCACGCGGTTCTGCGCGCTCCGTGGCTGGGCACCTGTGGTGGAGATGCCGCTGCCCAACGGGCGCCGCGCCGACATCCTCGCCCTGCTGCCCGATGGTGGCTTCGTGGTGGTGGAGGTGAAGTCCTGCGCCCGGGATTTCCTGACCGACGGCAAGTGGCCGGAATACCGCGACTATTGCGACCGCCTGTTCTTCGCCGTGGACCTCGACTTCCCCCGCCACCTCCTGCCGGAGGAGGTGGGGCTGGTGGTGGCCGATGGGCCGGATGCGGTGATGCTGCGCGATGCGCCCGCACATCCCCTGGCCCCCGCACGGCGCCGGGCGCTGCTGCACCGCTATGCCGTCACCGCCGCGGGCCGGCTGGCCGCGCTGCAGGACCCCGCGGGACGTGCCGAGAGGCGCGCCGCCCTTCGCGTCGAGTAGCAGCGGCCCTACCCCGCCCGCCAGCGCCGTTCCACCAGCGCCCCCTGGAACTGCCGGATGCCGGCTTCCCAGCCCCAGGCGATTGCCGCCGGGCGGTCCACGCCCGCCAGCACGATCCGCCCCGCCCGATCTTCCGCGCCCAGCACCCGCGCCAGCGCCGGCGGAACCGCCACCGGCAGGTCGGGCGACCAGCGCAGCCGGATCAGGTCGAGCCCGAGCCGCTCGGGCGGCAGCACGTCCAGCGCCGCCGGGGCCGCGTCGTCGAGGGCGAGGCGGTAGCCCCGCCCGCGCGCGGCATCGCGTGCCGCGCGGAAGCCGGCGGGATCGGCCAGGATGTCGGCAGGGCGGAAGCCGATGGTCACCTCCTGCCGGCGCCCCGCCGGCAGCGCCGCGTCGAAGCGCCGGAAGGCGGCGCCGGTGACGAGGGCGGGCGACAGCGCGACCCCTGCCGGCTTCCAGCCGAGCTGCGCGGCCGGCCGGGCCAGTTCCGCCAGCAGCCGCGCCTCCGCCACGCGCGCCAGCCGCGCCGGCAGGCCTGGCGCGGGGCCGAGCGCCACGCCCGGCAGCACCGCGGCCGACAGGGCCGGCCAGTCGATCCGCAGGTCCCGCCACAGCAGGTCCGGCGCCGCGCCCTCCGGGTCCAGCCGGCAGACCGCGTGCCGGGTGGTCACCGGCTCCAGGTCTGCCTGCGCCAGGTCGCGTTCGGCCACCGCGAGCGCCGCCGAGGACAACGCCCGCCCCGGCCCCGCCGGTGCCGCGCGTTCGGGCGCGAGCCCGAGGCTGTCGGCCGCGGCCGAGAGAAGCTGGGCCGCCGCCTCCGGCAGGCGCAGCCGCCGCAGGCCGGCATCCCCGCTGAGGTCGAGGGTGCGGCGCAGGGCCTCGGCCGCCGCTTCCAGCGCCGGGGCGGGCGGTGCCGCGATGGCCACCACGTCGCCGTTCGGCAGGTCGAAGACGCGGGTGCGGGCGGCGGCGAGCGCGGGCTCCAGCGCGTCGCGCAGCAGCCGCTGGTGGTGCGGCCGGCGGAGATCGGCGCCGAGTCCCGCAAGCCGCAGGTGCAGCACGTCCCGTGCCGCATTCGCCGCCACGCTCTCCCGCACCAGGGCGGCGAGTTCGGCGGCCGCGCGGGCACCGCCGGGGCGGCGGTCCTCGGCGGGGTCGGGCCGGGTCATGGCGGCGTCTCCGACTCGATCTGGACGATGCCCTGCCGCCGCGCCCAGTCCCGCGCCTCGGTCCCATCCGCGCCGGCGAGCACCAGCCGCGCGGGATCGACCCCCGCCAGCGCCCGCCGCGGCCCGTCCGCGGCCAGGGCGGGCGACCAGGCGAGGCGGAGCAGGTCCATCGGCAGTGCCGCGGGCTCCACCAGCGTCAGCGCCTCGGCGTCCAGCCCTTCCATCTCCAGGCTGCATCCCGCGGCGGCGAGGGCGGCGCGGCGTGCGGCGAGCGTCACCGGGTCCGCGGCGGCGGCGAGCGGCACGGTGACCACCAAGCCCTGCGGCAGGGCGGCACCCGATTCGGCCGGCAGCTTCAGGTGCAGCCGCCGCACCGGCCCGGCGCCGAGCAGCGCCTGCCGCAGCCGCGCCTCGGCCAGCGCCGCGAGCAGCCGCGCCTCCATCCGGCGCTGCGCGTGGTCGAGCAGGTCCGCATCCGCGCCGTACGTGCCGAGCAGTCCCGCCAGCACGTCCCGCGCCACGTCGAGCCGCAGGAAGCCCGGCACGGCCCCGCCCTGCGCGTCCAGCCGCCAGCCCCGCCGCCGGCGCGCCACCAGCAGCGGGTCCAGCGCGTCGAGCCAGGGATCGAGCGCGGCGAGGTTCGCGGGCGGCGCCGGCGTGGCGGGCGCCAGCGGGGGCGCCGGCCAGGGCGTGAGGACGGCGCCGCCCAGCAGGCGGTCCAGCAGGTCCCGCAGGCGCCCCGCGCGGCCTGCCTCGGCGCCCACCAGGCACACTTCCCCGGCCGCCTCCTCGACATGGCCGCCCGCGCCGCGCGCCGCCTCGGCCAGCAGCGCATGGGCGACGCGGCGGCGCTCCGGCGTGGCGGCGGCCAGGCGAAGGGTCGCCCTGGGGGCCGGCGTGGCGAATCCTTCGCGCATGTGTCTCCGCCCGCGCGGAGGTGAGGACGACGCGACTCCGGCGGCAGGGTAGGGTCGCGCGATCATGCTTGCGGAATCGTTAGGACCCGGCTGGCTGCCGGACGGGGTGCGGATCTATGCGGTGGGCGACAGCCATGGCTGCGCCGAACGGCTGGAGGAGCTGCATGCCCGCATCGCCGACGACATGGAGGACCGGCCGGTGGACCAGGCCCTGCTCGTCCATCTCGGCGACTATGTCGATCGCGGCCCGGATAGCGCCGGCGTGCTCGCCCGGCTGCGGGACAGCCCGGTGCCGGGCGTCGCCACCATCAACCTCGTCGGCAACCACGAACAGATGATGCTGGCCGCCCTCGCCCCCCGCGCGAGCCAGGAGGTGGTGGGCTTCTGGCTCGACAATGGCGGGGGCGCCACGCTGGAGAGCTACGGCGCCGACCCGCGCGACCGCCGGGGCTGGGCGGCGGCGGTGCCGGCGGGCGACCTCGCCCTGCTGCGCGCGCTGCGGCCGAGCTTCGGGATGGGCGGCTACTTCTTCGCCCATGCCGGGGTGCGGCCGGACGTGCCGCTCGACCGGCAGGACGTGATGGACCTGGCCTGGATCCGCGAACCCTTCCTGTCCTGGCGCGGCCGGCTGCCCGCGGTGGTGGTGCATGGCCACACCCCGGCCGAGGGACCGGAGGTGCTGCCCCACCGGATCGGCATCGACACCGGCGCGGTGTTCGGCGGCGCGCTGACCTGCGCCGTGCTGGAGGGCGAGATGCTCGGGTTCCTTTTCGCGTGACGCGGCAGCCCCGCATGGCGGCATTCGGCATGCACGCGCCTTGCGCCCCCCGACGGGGTTGGGCTAGGGCGTGACCATGCAAGGCCCAGCGCCCGCCGACCGCCCCCTTCCGGAGATTCCCGTCGGCGACCTGACCGAGGCGGTGAAGCAGCTCCGCCGCGCCTCCGTCCTCGTCGTCGGCGATGCCATGCTGGACCGCTACGTCTATGGCCGGGTGCAGCGTGTCAGCCCGGAAGCCCCCGTCCCCGTCGTCGCCGTCCAGCGGGAGGTCGCGATGCCCGGCGGCGCGGGCAACGTGGTGCGCAACCTCACCGCGCTCGGCGCCGCCGTCGCCTTCGTCTCCGTGGTGGGCGACGACCAGGCGGGCAGCGACCTGACCGGGCTGATCGGCGGCCAGCCGAATGTGGAACCCTGGCTGCTGGTCCAGGGTGGCCGCGCCACCACCACCAAGACCCGCTTCATCGCCGCCGGCCAGCAATTGCTGCGCGCCGACCATGAAGTGGCGGCGCCGATCCACCCGCGCCTGGTGGACCGCATGGTCCGCATCGCCGCCGATGCCGTGGCCGCGACCACGGTCATGGTGCTGTCCGACTACCAGAAGGGCGTGCTGGCCGGCGACACCTGCCAGCGCCTGATCGCCGCCGCCCGCGTCGCCGGGCGCCGCGTGGTGGTGGACCCGAAGGGCACCGACTATGCCCGCTATGCCGGCGCCGACCTGGTCACGCCGAATCGCGCCGAACTCGCCCAGGCCACCGGCCTGCCGGTCGACACGGAGGAGGCGCTGGTCGCCGCCGCGGCAAGCCTGCGCGACGCGCACGGCTTCGGCGCCGTGCTGGTCACCCGCAGCGAGGACGGCATGACCCTGGTGGATGCCGAGGGCGCGCGCCACTTCCCGGCCGAGGCGCCGGAGGTCCATGACGTCTCCGGCGCGGGGGATACGGTGGTTGCCGTGGTGGCGGCCGGCCTCGCCGCCGGGCTGCCGGTGCCGACCGCCGCCCGGCTGTCGAACATCGCCGCCGGCATCGTGGTGGGCAAGGTCGGCACCGCCGTCGCGCGGGAAGGCGACCTGCTGGAGGCGCTGACCCCCGCCCGCGGCAGCGCGCGCAAGGTCGTCTCCCGCACCGGCGCGGTGGAACAGGTGGAACGCTGGCGGCGCCGCGGCTGGCGCGTCGGCTTCACCAATGGCTGCTTCGACCTGCTGCATCCCGGCCATGTCCACCTGCTGGCCCAGGCGCGCGGCTGGTGCGACCGGCTGGTGGTGGGCCTGAACGCCGACAGCTCCGTCCGCCGCCTGAAGGGCCCGGAACGCCCGATCCAGGACGAGGCGGCGCGCGCCGCGGTGCTCGCCTCCCTCACCACCGTCGATCTCGTGACGGTGTTCGAGGAGGACACGCCGGTCGAGCTCATCCGCCTGCTGCGGCCGGAGGTCCTGGTGAAGGGCGCCGACTACCGGGTGGACCAGGTGGTGGGCGGCGAGCTGGTGCAGGCCTGGGGCGGCCAGGTGAAGCTGGCGGAGCTCCTGCCGGGCCAGAGCACGACGGCCACCGTGGCGAAGCTGAAGGGGTAGCGTCCCGCCGCCGCGGAAACCCCCCCCGCCCCGCGCGTTGCGCGGGGCATGAGCCCTGCGCCCCCACCCTTCCTGTTCGCCACCGGCATCGAGAACTCGATCCCCCGCATCCAGGGCGGGCGCGTCCGCGTGGACGAGATGGAGCGCTGCCACCACTACGCGCGCTGGCGCGAGGATTTCGCCCTGGTGCAGGAGATCGGGCTGAACTTCCTGCGCTACGGCCCGCCGCTGCACACCACCCTGACCGGCGCCGGCCGCTTCGACTGGTCCTTCGCCGACGAGACCTTCGGCGAGCTCTACCGGCGCGACATCGTCCCGATCGTCGATCTCTGCCATTTCGGCGTGCCGGACTGGATCGGCGATTTCCAGAACCCGGACTTCCCGGCGATCTTCGCCGACTACGCCAGCGCCTTCGCGCAGCGCTTCCCCTGGGTGCAGCTCTACACGCCCGTGAACGAGATGTACATCTGCGCCCTGTTCTCCGCCCGCTACGGCTGGTGGAACGAGGAAGGCCGGACGGACCGCACCTTCGTCACCGCGCTGAAGCACATCGTCGCCGCCAACGTGCTGGCGATGCGCGCCATCCTGGCGGTGCGCCGGGACGCCATCTTCATCCAATCCGAGAGCAGCGAGTATTTCCACGCCGAAAGCCCCGCCGCCATCGCGCCTGCCGAGCACCGCAACCAGGAACGCTTCCTTTCGCTCGACCTCAACTACGGCCGGCGCGTGGACAGCGGGATGTACGAATACCTGCTCGACAACGGCATGACGCGGGAGGAGTACCATTTCTTCCTCGCGAATTCCCCCCTGAAGCGCCATTGCATCATGGGCAACGACTACTACTGGACGAACGAGCACCTGGTGATGCCGGATGGCGCGACGCGCGCGAGCGGGGAGGTCTTCGGCTATGCCGTGCTGACCCGCCAGTACCACGACCGCTACGGCCTGCCCGTGATGCACACCGAGACCAACATCCGCGACGACGGCGACGGCGCCGCCGAACGCTGGCTGTGGAAGCAGTGGGCCAACGTGCTGCGCGTGCGCAACGACGGCGTGCCGGTGATGGGCTTCACCTGGTATTCGCTGACCGACCAGGTGGACTGGGACACCGCGCTGCGGGAGGTGAACGGGCGCGTCGACCCGGTCGGGCTGTTCGACCTCGACCGCCGTATCCGGCCCGTCGGCCGCGCCTACAAGCGCCTGGTGGAGCAATGGCGGGACGTGCTGCCGACCCAGTCGCTCTGCCTGCAGGTGCCCGTCGTGATGCCCCAGCAATATGCGCATGAGGACCTGCCCGAAGCCTACTGGACGCAGCAGGCGCGGCGGCGCAGGTCGGGCTGATCCCCTCGCCAGCCGGGCGCGGCCGCAGTAAGGGGGCGGGGTGAGCACCACGACACGCCTCTTCCTCGTCCGCCACGCGCTGGTCGAGCCCTCCGCCCGCATGACGATGTACGGCACGATGGATGTCGGGCTGTGCGAACTGGCCCTGGCGCAGGAGGCCGCGTCCTATCGCTGGCTGGCGCATCGCCTGCCGCAGCCGGCGCGCTGGTTCGTCACCCCCCTGTCGCGCACCCGCTTCACCGCCGCCGCCATCTTCGCCGCCGGCTACCCGGAGGCGGAACTGACGGTGGAGCCCCGCCTGATCGAGCAGGACCTCGGCGAATGGCAGGGCCTTCCGCACGACGCCTTCGCCGGGCGTCTGGTCCACAAGCCGCATCCCTTCTGGTCCATCGCCAGCCAGGAACGCCCGCCGGGCGGAGAGAGCTTCGCCGATGTCGTGGCCCGCGTCGGGCCGGAGGTGGAGCGGCTGGTGGAGGAGCACCGGGGCGGAGACGTGGTGATCGTCGCCCATGGCGGCTCCATCCGCGCCGCCATCGCGCATGCCATGGGGATCGAGCCGGGGGCGGCGCTGTCCTTCTCCGTCAAGAACCTGTCGCTGAGCCGGCTGGAGAAGCAGGGCGAGGACTGGCGCGTGGCCGCGGTGAACGAGGAACCCTTCACCCTTCCCGCCTGACCGGCGGCAGGCCGCCACAGCAAGACCACGGCACCGCCGCGCCTCGGCCTTGGACACCCGAGTCGCGACCCTGTAGAGTCAGCCGCGACAACGATTTGCCGGAGGCGGCTGATGTTCCGTGCGATGATCCTGGCCGTGGCCCTCCTGGCCTCCCTGCCCGCCGCGGCGCAGCAGGAGCAGCAGGCGCTGGTGGATCGCGCCACGCTGGCGGTGCAGGAACTGATGACCACCGGCGACGGGGTGCAGGACGCGCAGGCCTATCTGCGCCGGGCGCGTGCCGTCATGGTCTGCCCCCGCGTCTTCCGCGCCGGCTTCATCCTGGGCGGCGAGGGCGGGAGCTGCCTGCTGGTCGGGCGCGACGGCGCGGGCAGCTGGTCCTCCCCGGCCTTCTACACGCTGGGCTCGGGCAGCTTCGGGCTGCAGATCGGCATCCAGGACGCGATGGTGATGATGATGATCATGACCGACCGCGGCCTGCAGGCGGTGATGGACAGCCAGTTCAAGGTGGGCGCAGATGCGGCGCTGTCGCTTGCGACCATCGGCGGCAGCGTGCAGGGCGCCACCACCGCGGCGGCGGGCGCCGACATCATCGCCATCGCGCGCGCCCGCGGGCTGTTCGCCGGCATCTCGCTGCAGGGCTCGATCCTGTCCTACGAGCCCCGCTCGGCGCAGGCCTATTACGGGCGGGAATATTCGGCGCGGCAGGTCGTGGTCGCGATGGAGGCCCACAATCCCGGCAGCGACCCGCTGCGGGCGATGCTGCTGCGCTTCGGCAGCGCCAACTGATCCGATCGGTCGAATGCTTCGACCGATCGCATGCGTTTGCTGTGCCCCCAGACGCCGGGCGCCGGCATCCGCCGGCTGGGCTGCGCGCCACTTGGTGCGGCGGCCGTTCGGCCGCTCGACCCACCCGTGGGCCGCATGGGTCGGTGCATGATGCCGGGCGTATGATCCGGCGGGGAGGGATGCTGCGAAGCCGCCCTGGCCGTTGGCGTTGTAACCCTCCTGAGACCTGCTGAGGCAGGTGGGCGCCGGTTCACCGGACCACGGTCCGGCAAGAGCCAGCTCCCGGAGGATGCACATTGGCCCCGGGGGTTCGCGTTGCCTGACGCGCCGGGCAGCCTCGCCCGGATGATTTAGGTGCGGTCGAGCGTCTGGGCAATGCCCTCGATGCGGTCCGCGATGCGTGCCAGTCGGTCCGCGACGCGGGGGTCCGCGGCGGGCGGCGGCACCGGCTGGCCGGCGCGGGCCTGGGCCAGCGCCACCTTCAGGTCATGCACCTCGTCGGCCAGCAGCAGCGCGCCGAGCAGCAGCAGCCGCGCCTCGTTGAACTGGCCGCCGCCCATCGCCTTGATGGAGGAGACGCGCTTGTCCACCTCGCCGGCAAGGGCGACCAGGTGCGCCTCCTGCCCATCCTCGCAGGAGACAGGGTGGCTGTAGCCGCCGACGCGGACCGTCACCTGACCCATCAGTGTTCCTCTCCGAGTGCCGCGCGCAGGCGGGCGATGGTCTCGTCCAGCCGGTCGGCGATGGCCTGCACCTGGGCGCGGGGAACACCCTCGCCCGCCACCGCCATGGCGCGGGGGCGGGCAGCCGCCTGGGCCAGCCGTTCCACCGCGGCCTCCAGCCGTGCCAGCGCCCGACCGGTGGGATCGCCCCCCGCAGAATCTCCGCGTGCGCCAGACACGTCCGCCCCGCTGCCCCCGAAAAAAGCCCCCCTGCCGGGCGGGCTGCGGCGCGGCGGCATTCGCAGCCGGTTGCCGCAGCCGTGGCCGGCATGCTGGAACGCTTCTCATGCGCGGCGCGGCGGGTCAACGGTGAGCAGGGGCGGCTTGCCTCCGGCGGTGGTGGTGGTGGGCGCGGCGGATGCCGCGGCCGCGCTCGCGCTTGCCGCCGCGCGGCCGCTGCTGCTGCTGAGCGCGCCCGGCGCGGCGGGGTTCCTGGGCG